>CBEVRB010000118.1:0-5118 GCA_965552155.1 uncultured bacterium | reverse complement strand
CGGAGGCCTTGAGCTTCCCCCACTGAAAGATGGGGGCCGTCATCCCCGCGGCCAGCCTCCAGAGGAGGCTGGAGGGCCGAAAGAGGGTCTCCAGGTCCTCGCTGGAGTAGCCGTAGGAGCCGGTAAGGCTTATCCGGGGGAAGCGGGCGGCCCTGGCCACCCCCACCTCTGCGGTCAGGGCCTTGAGCCCCTCCTCTGCAGCCCGAAGGTCAGGGCGCCTCAGGAGGAGCTCTGAGGGGAGGCCCGGGGGGACGGGTTCAAGGTGCCTTACGGCCCCTCGGGGGAGGGGGTCTACGGGAAAGGGGTGGGGATATTCGCCGAGAAGGAGCGATATCTGTCTTGAGACCCCATCGAGTTCCTCCCTGAGGGAGGAAAGGGTGACCTTCGCGGCCTCAACGTCCCTCCTTTCCGCTTTTACCCGGGCCAAGGGGAGGAGCCCCCGCAGGTGGCGTCCTTCCACGATTCTGAGGGTCTCCTCCTTGACCTTCAGCTTTTCCTCGGCCACCGATACTCGCCTCTTTAATGCTCGCGCCCTGAAGTAGAGGCTTATGGCCTCAGAGATCAGCGACTGGGCCAGGGCCCGGCGGGTCTCCTCCTCTGCGAGGAGCCTGTGCCTTTCCGCCTCCTCTGCCTTCGCGAGGCGGCCCCATATGTCGAGTTCGAAGGAAGCGAGGAAGGTGAGGTCATAGGAATCGGTGATGAGGGTCTTTTCCTGGGGACGGGGGAAGGGGATCACGGTGGTGGTCCTTGCTCTTGAGGTTGTGGCCTCAAGGTCGAAGCGGGGAAGGCGATCGGCCCTCGTCGAGACCAACGACGCCTCAAGGGCTGAGATCCGGGCTTCCTCCCCCCTCAGGTCCCAGTTGGCCTGAAGGACCCGTTTCACCAGCTCATCCACCTTCGGGTCCCCGAAGGCCCTCCACCACCTCTCCTCAGGGGCGGGGAGCCCTCCCTGAGCGCCTTCATATCGGTCAGGGGGACGGAAACCGAGGTCGGGTCGCCTGTAACGGGGACCGAGGTTTACACACCCCGCAGAAAGGAGCACGATGAGAAAGAATGAGATGACCTGCCCCTTCATGCTGCCCGTCGAGGCCCCCATTATACCAGCGATAAAAGATCCCTGCAGGATTTCCTTAACCCCTGCAGGGAGAGGAGTCCTTGACCCAGGTCAAGGCGCTCTAAGAGACCGCCTTCACGTACTTTATCCTCAGGTCGGTGAGGAGCCCTGTGAGCAGGTTCTCCTCTTCAGGGGTGAGGTTTCCCCGGGTCTTCTCCTGAAGGATCCCGAGGATGTCTATCGTCTGTTTCGCCAAGGTGAGGTTCTTCTGGATCTTCTTGGTGGTGGGCTCGGGTATTTCCCCGAGGTGGATCAGGCAGGAGGTGCTCAGGGAGTAAATGAAGCTGGAGAAGGTCACCTCGGGAAGGGGAGGAGGCTCGACCTTCCCCTTTTCCCTTTCCTCTTCCTCTTTTTTCTTTCCAGGGCCCCTTTCCTCTTTTTTGGACTCTTCCTTATCAGCGAAGATCCTTCGGTCTATGACCCTAAATCCCCTCTTTTCTTCCTCCCTCTCCTCAGCCATCTCCCACACCTCCCTTTAAAGGTTTCTATAGGTCTTGCGAAACCGCCTCGCCTCCTTCTTCCAGGCCTTCCCCGTAACGGGTTCAGGAGGCGGTGCGAGGGGCCTCCTCTCCTCCCTTTTTAGCCTCTTCATCCTCTCCTCCTTCAGGACCTTCTCCAGGGGTGGGCCCATCACGTATTCAGGAGGGACCCTTTCGGTCAAATAGATGAGAGGAGTGGGTTGGTAGAAGGTCACCCCGGCCCCTGAGGCCTTCTGGGCGTGGACCTCCAGGATGAGGGGGTGGGGGTCCCTTCTTCGGCCTATCCTTTCGGCCAGCTCCCTGGAGGGGGTGAGGTGGACATACTGCCTTCCCATGGGGAGGAGTCCCCGCTCGAGGATGGAAGGGTAACTCCTCCTGCGGGTTCCGTGGTAGAGGATCTTGGGAGGGACGACGGGCTCATAGGGGATTCTGTGGGGAAAAGAATGGCCGTAGGTGGCCCTGATCTTGTCTCCCTGGATCTCAAAGCGGTCCCTGTCGCTGTTGTAGACCACCTCCAGGATATGGCTCCTTCTCACATAGCCCCACCCCTCCTCCTCGTTTATCGCCTGCTGGAGCTCCTTCAGGCTCACAAAGCCCTCCTCATCCAGCACCAGGCCGAACTCGTCCGGACGATGGCGCAGGATGTAGGAGAGGAGCTTGCTCAGGGCGGTGAGGCGATGCCGGTGGGACATATCAGTTGAGTCTCTGGTGAAGCTCTTCCTTGAACTTTCTCATCTCGTTGAGGAAGCGGTCTATTTCCCTTTCCGCCTGCTCCTTGAAGTAGAGCTCGCCGCTGGTAGCGAACATGTAAAGGAAGCGCATGATGTTCTGGTACCGCCCCTCCGGAGGTCTGCACCACTTCTGGATGGGACAAAGGGGACAGTTGTTCTGATATTCGAGGCAGAAGGCACCCCCTGTCCTGGCGTTCTCCAGGATGGGGATCATGTCCCTTCGGTCCTTCGCTTCGGCCAGGGATCTCCTTATCCGCTCCCACTTCTCGATGGTGATATCAAAGAGGTTTTCCCCCCTCTGGAACATCTCCACGATCTCTTGGAAAGATAGAAGCCTCTTGCTCTCTTTGGCGAAAAGCAAGCTTTTTCCTCCTTTTGCTAAGGAAAATTTAAAACCGGAGGGGCGAAGTGTCAACTGAGAAAGATCAGGGATTTACTTTGATTACCCGGTTTTCCTCGTCCACGTAAACCAGGCGGGGTTGATATCCCTGCAGTTCCTCCTCCTCCATGAGGGCATAGCTGGCGATGATCACCAGATCCCCTTCCTTGGCCAGGTGGGCAGCGGCGCCGTTTATCCCGATCACCCCTGAACCCCTTTCCCCCTTTATCACGTAGGTCTCGAAGCGGTGGCCATTGGTGATGTTGTAGACCTGGACCTGTTCGAAGGGGAGGAGGCCTGCGGCCTCCATCAGCTCCTCGTCTATGGTGATGCTGCCCTCGTAATGGAGGTTCTCCTCCGTTACCCTTGCCCGATGGATCTTCCCTTTCAGGACTATCCTCTTCACTTCCTCCCTCCGAGAAGGGTGTTATCTATGAGGCGGGTGGTCCCGACCTTTGCCGCCACGGCCACAAGGGCCCTTTCCCCTATTGGCCCTTCTATATCCTCCAGGGTCTCCGGGTCGCACACGTGGACGTAGTCTATCTTCACCAGGGGCTCGGCCTCAAGCACTTTCTTTACCTCCTCCAGTATCCTCTGGCTTTCTCTGACCCCTTCCGAGAAGAGCTCCTCGGCTCTCCTGAGGGAGCGATAGAGGGAAAGGGCGGCCTTCCTCTCCTCTGGACTGAGGTAGACGTTCCTCGAGCTCGCCGCCAGCCCGTCCTCCTCCCTCACCGTGGGCATCCCCACGATCTCCACGTCCATGTTCAGGTCCTTAACCATCCTCTCGATGGTGATCAGCTGCTGATAGTCCTTCTGGCCGAAGAGGGCCACGTGGGGCTTCACTATGTTGAAGAGCTTCGTCACCACCGTGGTAACCCCTCGGAAGTGCCCGGGGCGGGAGAGGCCGCAGAGGTATTTGGTCACTTTCTCCACCTCTACATAGGTCTGGTATCCCTCCGGGTACATCTCCTCCACCGTGGGGGCGAAGATCACGTCCACCCCCACTTCCTCGGCCATCCTCAGGTCCCTCTCCATGTCCCTCGGGTAGCGGTCGAAGTCCTCCCCTGGTCCGAACTGGGTGGGGTTGACGAAAATGCTCACCACCAGGACGTCCCCCCTCTCCCTTCCCTCCCTCATCAGGGAGAGGTGCCCCTCGTGGAAGTACCCCATGGTGGGGACGAAGGCGATCACCTTCCCCTCCCTCCTCCAGGCGGATGCCCTCTGCTGCATCTCGGAAGGGCTCTTTATGACCTCCATCTATTCCTCCACGTGAAAAACGTGCTCCGGAGTGGGAAAAGCCCCTTCCTTAACCTCCCGGACGAAGTCCTTGGCGGCCTTCACGATGAGGGGGCCAAGCTCCACGTACCTCTTGACGAACTTGGGCCGAAAGTCCCCGAGCAGGCCGAGCAGGTCGTGGACCACCAGGACCTGACCGTCACAGTGGATCCCGGCTCCGATGCCTATGGTGGGGATGGAGAGCCTCTGAGTGATCTCCTCGGCTATCTCCTGGGGCACGCACTCGAGCACCACGGAGAAAGCACCTGCCTCCTCCACCGCATGGGCGTCCTCCAGGAGCTTCTCCCTCTGTCGCTGGATCTTATAGCCTCCCATCCGGTGGATGGACTGGGGAGTGAGGCCGATATGACCCATCACCGGGATGTCTATCTCGGTTATCGCCTTGATCACCTCCTTCATGTTGGCCCCCCCCTCTAACTTTACCGCCTCGGCTCCGCTCTCCTTGATCATCCTGCCGGCGTTCTTTCTCGCCTCCTCTATGCTCACCTGATAGGACATGAAGGGCATATCTATCACCACCAAGGCCCTCTTCACCCCCCTGACCACCGCCTTGGTGTGGTAGATCATCTCCTCTACCGTCACGGGGAGGGTATTGGGGTAACCGGCGATGACCGGCCCTACAGAGTCGCCCACCAGAATTATTTCCACCCCTGCCTCGTCCAGGAGCCGGGCGATGGGGGTGTCGTAGGCAGTGAGCATGGCGATCTTCTCTCCCCTCGATTTCATCTTGATGATCTCGGGTACCGTCAGTTTGCCCATCCTCCCTCCTTTCGATAACAATTAAGGTCTCCTGGACCAAGACCCAGAAGACCTTCCCTCTCTTCCCGTCTCGGTCCAGTTGCCTGGATCCAAGCGGTACTCCTTCGCTTTTTTTCGCGACCTCTATTATTGATCATGATGGCTTATTTGTCAATTTCTTGTCCAGGTCCAGTAGATTTGAGACACCTGGGGTTCAAATGAGACCGCCTCCCTGTGGTTCTCCACCAGGTACCCCCAGGGGGGGTCCTCCCTCCAAGATCCAGGGGCAAATCATAGCTCTCGTAAAAATTCATTCCACTCATCACCCTATTCCGAGTATCCCAGCCCCCGCAAGGCCTTTTCGTAGGCGGCGTAGGTCCG
>CBEVRB010000117.1:0-5133 GCA_965552155.1 uncultured bacterium | reverse complement strand
CGCTTGAGATCAAGGAGCGAAAACCCGCCTTTTCTGATCTTCTCTTCGTCTCCCAGCCTTACCATCCCTTTGATCACTTCCTTCTCGGAGACATCGAGGCCATAATAGAATTTCATGATGGTCGCCAAAGATGCTGCTCCACAGCTGAAGTCATACCGCTGGGGGACCATCCCCCTGTATCTCGCCTCCCGGAGGGAGATGACCTCCTTCCTGAGGTAACCACCGAAGGGACCCTTCACCGTAAGGGCGGCCCCCCATCCTGCCGGAGCCAGGACCAGAAGGAAAAATGACGTGATGGCCAGCTTTACCCTCACCTGATCACCTGATGGCTGAAGGAGATCCCCAGGGCATTATGGATGGTGTTCATGTTTCCGGCCGACTGACTTATCAGCCCCACCCCCAATGCCCCGTTAAAGGAATCGAGCAGGAGGTCCTCCCTCTTCCCCTGGGCCTCCTCCAGCAGCCTCGTATTTCCCTCTGGTCTCTGGGCCTGCAGCTCCAGATCCTCCAGAACCAGGGCTTGCGGCCCTATGGAGAGGAGGAGTGCATTTCCCTGTATATTGAGGTTTCCTGCCGATTGGTTCAGCAGGAATACCCCCCGTGAGCTCCAGAAGGAATCCACGATCAGGTCCCTGCTCTCGGCGTTCTTCACGGCTGCGAAGTCCCCCTCCCTTTCGGAGGCGATATATCCGCCCATCTCCGCGAAATCCACCTCGCCGAAGACGAGAAGAAAACAGTTGAACTGGTCATTTAAAGACCCAGAGGCCTGATTTAGGGCGTAAAGGCCCGTTGAGTGCTGGAAGGAGGAGATGATGTGCGTGTTACTGGCCGTATCCGTGACGAAAAGTAGATTCCCTGATCCGACTGACGGGGGGAGGGGATCTATCCCCTCGGGAAGTAAGTTGAGGGGGTCAGCGTGGAGCATGCCCCGAGGAATGAAAATCAAGATCGCTAAAAGTAAAAAGACCTTCACTTTAACCTCCAGCAAATAGGGGGCAGGGAGAAGGACCTTCTCCCTGCCCGGATTTTCTCCGCAAGCTAAAAGGGCACGCTCGCCGATATGCTTATCACGTTTGCCTGATTGTTCATGTTTCCAGCGGACTGGTTCACATTCACTATGCCCCTGTTGCCGTTGACGGAGTCATCGATCACATCGAACCTCACCGTTCCTATCTCCCGCACGGTATTGCTGGCGTTGGTCTGGCCGAGGTCAGCCTCCGCCAAGGCCACCAGGGCCTCGCTGGCCACGGCAAACACGATCTGGTTTGCCTGGTTGTTCATGTTGCCCACCGACTGGTTGACGTTCACGATGCCCGTGTTCCCGCGGATCGATCCTCCGATCACGTCCGACTTTTGAGGCCCTGCAGTGGAATCCTCGATCGCTACCACGGTGTTGCCCCTGTTGATCTGCTCCATGGAGGCCTGGGAGTTGGCAAAGCCTGTGATCCCCTCCGCCTCGGTCCAGGAGATGGCCGCTTCCACAAGGTTGGCCTGGTTTACGGAGTTTCCTGTCTCCTGGTTCAGGTTGACGATGCCGGTGTTCTCGTTGACCGAGCCCGAGACCACGGCTTTACGGTAGATCATGTCGAACCTTCCAGCCTCTTCATGTCTGGTGACGGAGTTATCGGTGTTCGTCTGGTTCAGGAGGCTGTCGGCCTCTGCCCCCTGGTTCACATCGGCGGTCACCGCCACGCTGATGTTCACATCCTTTGTGATGACCACGTCCTCGGTGACCGTTATCTCCTTGGTTTTGTCTACGTCTCCCGTGACCGTCACATCGGCCAGGGCCGAGGTGACTCCCACCAGGAGAATTGCCACGATCAATAGGGTCTTTTTCATCGTTCACTCCTCCTTTTTGCTTAATAGACCGTCGATGCGGAGATGTTGACGGCGTTAAGCTGATTGCCCAATGTCCCTGCGCTCTGGTTGACCTCCACGACGCCTCTGTTCCCGTTGATGGAGCCGCCTTCGACGCCTATAAAAGAGCTCTTTTTGGTATTGGTCTCGTTGAACACATTGCCCACGTTCTCCTGTCCCAGATCGGCCTCCGCCAGGGCCATAAGCCCGCTGAGACTGATCCCCACCGTAAGCATGTTCGCCTGGTTGAAGATGTTCCCCACCGCCTGGTTCACAAGGACTACTCCTGTATTGTCGTTGATCGAATCGGCGATGAGGGCGTCCCTGTAGGCGACGTTCACGGTGTCGATCTGGTTCTCCACCACTCTCTGGTCGGCCTCTGTCTGGGCATGGGCGAATCCATAACCCGGCACGGGTCCCGTGTCTACGGCGAAGGAGACCACGTTGGTCTGGTTCAACATGTTACCCGTGGCCTGGTTCAGGTTGACGAGCCCGCTGTTCTCCAGGATCGACTCCATCAAAATACTTCTCTTCTCCGCACAGTTCTCACAGGCGAAGTTTTCCGTCTGCTCCTGATTGAGGACGCTCTCTGCCTCGGCCGCCTTTGTCCCCTCCACGTTCATGTTCACCTCTACATCGATGTCCTTATCGATGTCCACCTTCTCACTTACGGTGATGTCCTTGTCCTTGTTCACTTGACCTGTGACGGTCACATCTGCTGTAGCGATGCTCACTGCCACGAGCAGAAAGAAGGTTGCCAAAATCGCTATTTTTTTCATGTGACCCCTCCTTTAATCTTTACGTTGCCTGCCATTTCTCCCGATCACCTCTTCCCTCGATCGATTGACGAAGTCCTCACCCCCTTTCCTCTCAGTTTTACCAGCCGGGGATCATCAAGACGTTGGCCTGGACGTTCCCTTCACCCGTCGAGATGTTCGAGCCCTTAATGCTCCTTTCCACCTCATCCCATAGTATGACCCTTTGACTGGTAGCATCCTGGATGACGATCCCTCCCTCACCCTGACCCCTGAGGGAGGAGAGCTCCTCATCAGGGAGCCTTTGAAGATCTGCCCATGGATTGATCCCTTCCCCTTTCGCCGGAGATATGCCCCATGCCCCCAGGAGAAAGACGGTCAATATCAGCGCCACGACGATCTTCATGTCCGTTACAGACGCAATCACCATACCAGTTCAAAAAAATGGCGTCTTTGCTGAAAGAGAAAGGATCGCGAAAAAGGGGTGTAAAAGTTTTTTACACTTTTTTCAGATTAAGCTTGACAGATTCGGCAAAGCATGCCATTTTATTTTGACGTCAAATTGTAAAAAATTTTTACAGGAGGGGGAAGATGAAGGCTATGTTCGTAGGGGGAGTGGTTTTTTTCTTTCTCTTTTGTTCTTCTGTCACCCGGGCAGAGGAGGTGCAAAAGGAGGGGAAGCCTGCTGAAGCAATCCTGGTGAAGGAAGGGGGGGTGCTCCTTCCCAAGGGGGCCTTGGTCATCGAACCGGCCTTAAAGTACAGCCATTTCTCCAGGCATCGAATGTCCATAAGTGGCTTCACCATCCTTGAGGCCATCGTGATAGGGGAGATAGCGGTCTCGGACGTGAAGCGAGATATCCTGGAGTTTTCCCTCACGGGTCGGTACGGGGTGACCCCTCGGTTCGAGGTGGAGGCGAAGGTGCCCTATATGTACAGGCATGATCGGGAAGTGCGGGGACCGGGGACTGCCACGGTGAGGGAGTACACGGTCAGCGACGATGGCCTGGGAGATGTGGAGGGGGCCCTCTACTATCACCTGATAAAGGAGAGGGGATGGGTGCCGGATGTGGTCGTCAACCTCCGTGTGAAGGCCCCCACGGGACGGGACCCCTATGATCTGGAGACCGAGGCCGGCAGATACGAGGAACTGCCGACCGGAAACGGCCATTGGGGCATCTCCGGGGGAGTTACCTTTGTCAAGACGAGCGATCCTGCCGTCTTCTTCGCCGGGGTGAACTATTACTGGAATGTGGAGAGGGACGTGGGAAGGGATTTCGGCAAGGTGGACCCGGGCGACAGCATAGAGTACAACCTCGGGATCGCCTATGCCCTGAGCGAGCGGGTCTCCCTCTCCACCTCCTTTCAGCAACGCTTCACGATGAAGACGAGGCAGAACGGAGAAGGGGTGCCGGGGACCTTTATGAACGTGGCAACCCTTTTCTTGGGGATGAATTATTCGCTCTCCAAGAGGACCCAGTTGGGCATCAATGTGGGAGTTGGCCTCACCGTGGATGCCCCCGATGTCCAGGTAACTGTGAGCATACCCATCAGGCTTTGGTGAGCTTAAGAGATTCCGTACCGCCTCATCAAGTTATATACCGTGGGGCGGCTTATACCGAGCAGCTTGGCGGTGCGGCTGATGTTGTAACCCGTCTTCTCCAGGGCCTTAAGGAGGTTCTCCCTCTCTATCTTTTCCCTTAACGCCTTTATTCCGGAAGGAGAGGGCTCGCCGGCGGGCGATTCCAGCGAGAGGTCATCCGGGGTAAGGGCGTTTCCCTTGGAGACCACGAGGGCCTTTCTTATCTTGTTTATCATCTCCCTCACGTTCCCCGGCCACCGGTAGCTCCCGATGGCCGCCAAGGCCTCCTCGCTGAAGTGTTTCTGTTCCGTCCCATTTTCCTTACACAATTTTTTCAAAAAATAATTCGCCAGCACCACCTTATCCTTGCCCCGCTCCCGCAAGGGGGGCAGTTGGATGGTGAAGGCGTTGAGGCGGAAGAAGAGATCCTGGCGGAATCCTCCTCTTTTGACCTCTTCTTCGAGGTCGCGGTTGGTGGCGGCGATGATCCTGACGTTCGTCCTCCTCGGCTTTCTGGAGCCGATCCTCTCCACCGTGCCGTCCTCCAGGAACCGGAGGATCTTGGCCTGAAGACCCACCGACAGGTCTCCTATCTCATCGAGGAAGAGGGTCCCCCCATGGGCCTGCTCCACTTTTCCTTTCCTGGCGGTGTAGGCACCCGTGAAGGCCCCCCGTTCGTAACCGAAGAGTTCCGCTTCCAGCAAGGCCTCGGGTATGGCGGCACAGTTTATCACCACAAAGGGCTTGTTGTGCCTTTGACTCCTTTCATGTATGGCCTTGGCAGTGAGTTCTTTTCCCGTTCCGCTCTCGCCCAGGATCAGGACCGGAATATCGGTGGGGGCCACCTCTCTGATGAGCGAGAACACCTTGAGCATCGATTCGCAGGTGCCGGCGAATTCCTCGTCCTCCTCGGCGGCGTCGAGCTCCCTCAGAAGTTGAG
>CBEVRB010000116.1:0-5220 GCA_965552155.1 uncultured bacterium | reverse complement strand
GGCCATGCTTACCGGGCGGCGCTGGAGATAACCAGTAAATATGAAGACGCCAGGGTGACCATATATCACGATGACCTCTGTAATTACGGTTATTTATGGGAAAGGGTTTACAGGACGGTAAAGGACAACGAGAGGATCGAATTTGTAAAAACGAAAGTTCTATCCTGTGAGCAGGCGCAGGAGAAGGTGAAAGTCATCTATGAAGGCGGTGAGGCCTCTTTTGATTTGGTGGCCCTCGCTTTGCCCATGAAGCTATCCAGCGCAACGAAAGAGACGGCCGAAAGGTTGGGGCTTGAAATCGACGAGAAGGGCTTTGTGAAGGGGGTCGGGGTTGGAAAGGCAAGGGATGGGGTCTTTGTGGGGGCTACTTCTACGGGACCCAGGGAGATACCGTTGGCGTGCGCTTATGCAGAGGCAGCCGCCTGTGAGGCCTCCTGCTTCCTCCAGGAGGCACGGGGGACGATGACCACCCTGCCCAGCTTCCCGGAGGAGAGGGATGTGACGGGAGAGGAGCCCAGGATAGGGGTGTTCATCTGCAGATGCGGGGGCAATATCTCAAACGTGCTCGACTGCTCCCAGGTGGCGGAGTTCGCCAGGGGCTTCGACGGAGTGGAAGGAAGCTTCGTCCTCGATTTCGCATGCTTTCCGGAGGGGATCTCCTTCATCAAGGAGAAGATAAAAGAGCTCGGCCTGAACCGGGTTGTGGTCGTGGCCTGCAGTTTCAGGAGTCACTTAGCCGTATTCCAGCGGACCCTGAGGGAGGCTGCGCTGAATCCCCATCTCGTGACGATGGTCAATGCGAGAGAGGCCATCGCGTGGCCGAACAGAGAAGAGCCGGAATCTGCCCTGCAAAGGGTGAAGGAGGAACTCCTTGGGGCCCTGGGCAGAGCCAGGTCACTGAAGCCACTTCGGCCCAGCCTCAGGGAGGTTACCAAGAGGGCCCTCGTGGTAGGGGGAGGGATAAGTGGCATGGTAGCCGCCCTCGGCTTGGCAAAGCAGGGATTCCCCACCTATCTGGTGGAGAAGGAAGGGGAGCTTGGCGGC
Source organism: uncultured bacterium (assembly GCA_965552155.1). GTDB lineage: Bacteria > Desulfobacterota > B13-G15 > B13-G15 > B13-G15 > CAYRAR01. The sequence goes on along the minus strand of CBEVRB010000116.1, from coordinate 4,176 downwards.
CAGGCCCGAAGGATGTTCAGGGACGTAAAAGGCAGGGATATCTCCCAGTTTCTCTCCTCTCTGATCAAAGAGGTTGAGGAGAACGGGCTTATAGAGGTCCTAAAGGGATATAAAGTGGCCGAATTCAGGGGCCATGTGGGGCAATTTCAAACGGTGGTGGAGAGAGAAGGGACGAAAAGGGCCCTGGAGCATGGGGTCTTGATAATCGCCACAGGGGCTTCCGAGTACAGGGGAGAGGAGTACGGGCGAGGGGAGGACAGGAGGATCATCAGCCAGCTCGATCTCGAAGAGAGACTCAAGAGAGGTGAGGTGAAGGGGGAAAGGAAGGTCTTTATGCTCCAGTGCGTGGGGTCGAGGGATGAGGGACATCCCTACTGTTCGAGGATATGCTGCCAACAGGCCTTGAAGAACGCATTGATCCTCGCCGATATGGGCATATCGGTGACCGTCGGGACAAAGGGCATGGTCACCCCTGCGGACACCTTCGAACTCTACCTGAGGGCGAAGGAGAAGGGGGTGAGGTTTGTGGAAGTCGATGACCGGGTGCAGATAGAGAGGGGGGAGAAGCTTATCGTGAACCTTGGAGAAGGCAGGGAGGAGTTCGATCTTGTGGTCCTGTCAGCGGGCATCGTTAAGTCCGAGGACAACGATCTCCTCTCCTTCATATTCGGTCTGCCCTTAAACGAGGACGGCTTCTTCGAGCCAGAAGACCATGTGGCAACGGTCACGCCGGTGGAGTTCAGCAAAAGAGGGGTATTCGTCTGTGGAGTGGCATCCGGTCCAAAGACCTTAGAGGATTCGATCGCTGAGGCGAAAGCGGCTGCTCAAAGGGCTGCCACTATCCTCAGCAAGGAGCGGATAGTGGGAGGCACCATGGTTTCTAAAGTTGATGGCAGCAGGTGCGTGGCCTGTCTCACCTGTGTGAGGGTCTGTCCCTTCTCGGTCCCGCATATTGGGGATGAGGGGGTGGCTGAGATACTTCCTGAGGAGTGTCGAGGATGCGGCATTTGTGCTGCTGCCTGTCCCAGGAGGGCCATACAACTTGAGCACTTTGAGGACGAGCAGCTGTTCACCCAGATTGGGGCGATTCTTTCGGCATAGGGAGGTGTGAGATGGGAGATTTTGAGCCGAGGATCGTGGGCATATTTTGTCATTATTGCGCCCTCGCCGCACAGGATGTCGCAGGGAAAGGGAGGATGACCTTCCCTGCCAATATAAGGGAGGTAAGGGTGTTGTGTACCGGAAAGGTGGATGCACTTCACATTCTCAAGGCCCTTGAAGATGGGGCTGACGGGGTCCTGATCATCGGCTGCAAAGTGGGTGACTGCTATTTCAGAGAGGGGAACATCAAGGCGCTGAAGAGGGTCGAATATGTACAAGGGCTCCTCAAAGAGATAGGTCTGGAGCCCGAGAGGGTCCAGATGTATGAAGTGCCCGGCCCCATGGGCAAGAGGTTCACCGAGATCGTCCGGGAGATGACGGAGAAGATCAAAGCGCTCGGGCCAAGTCCATTGCGCAAGCAGGCTTAAGGAGGTCGAGATGATAGTAGCAGAGCGAAAGCCCTTTGAGGAGATAAAGGAGAGCGTTAGGGCATATGAGAGGATCCTGGTCTTGGGTTGTGGAACCTGCGTGAGTGTCTGCCTTGCCGGAGGCGAAAGGGAGGTGGCCATCCTGGCCTCCCAGCTTCGGATGGCCTTCAAGCTCGAGGGCAGAGAGGTGGAGATAGGGGAGCTTACCATAACGCGGCAGTGCGATAGGGAATACATAGAGCCCATCCGTCAGACGGCAGCCCTTTACGATGTGATCCTCTCCATGGCCTGTGGTGCGGGGGTGCAACTGGTGGCCGAGGTGCTCGAGCCCAAGGTGGTGCTTCCGGCCCTTAACACCCGCTTCATCGGGGTGACGGAGGCAGAAGGGGTATGGGGGGAGAGGTGTATGGCCTGTGGCGACTGCCTTCTCGCCTACACCGGCGGCATCTGCCCCGTGACCATGTGCGCCAAGGGCCTGCTCAACGGTCCATGCGGGGGGACGGACCACGGCAAGTGCGAGGTGGATCGCGAGAAGGACTGCGCCTGGACCCTGATCTACCGGCGCCTCGAGGCCCAGGGGAGGCTCGATATGATAGAGCGGATCTTCGAGCCCAAGCGCTTCGGCCCCCGACTGCACCCAGCACGGGTGATGAGAGAGGTCTATCAGAAGGCCTAAACAGAGGGAGATCTCAAGGAAGGATAAGGAGGGGAAGAGATGGCGAGCCGTTTCAAGGAGGCACTGGAGAGCGGGAAGTTCGTGGTCACCGCGGAGGTGGGTCCGCCCAAGGGGACCAATATCGAAAAGCTCCTCCATCACATAGACCTCCTTAAGGACAGGGTGGATGCCCTGAACGTCACCGACAACCAGAGCGCGGTGATGAGGATCTGCTCCCTGGCAGTCTGTAAACTCATCAAGGACCGCGGTGGGGAGCCGATCCTCCAGATCACCTGTCGCGACAAGAACCGCCTGGCCATCCAGTCGGAGCTCCTCGGAGCGCACGTGCTCGGGATCCATAACGTGCTCTGCCTGACAGGGGACCACATCGTGGTGGGGGATCATATAGACGCCATGCCGGTCTTCGACATCGACTCAGTGCATCTCATCCAGGCAGTCCGCACCCTGGAGCAGGGCAAGGACATGGCGGGAAACGAACTCGATGGCCCGGTCTCCTTCTGCGTTGGGGCGACGGCCACCCCCGAGGCCGATCCCTTAGAGCCCCAGCTTCTGAAGTTCAGGAAAAAGGTCAGGGCCGGGATCGATTTCGTTCAGACCCAGGCGGTTTACGACCTCGATAAGTTCAGGCGTTTCATGGAGTTCGCGAGGAAGTTCGATCGGGTGAAGATCCTGGCGGGGATCGTCCTTTTGGCCTCAGTCGGTATGGCCCGTTACATGAACGCCAATGTGCCAGGGATCTTCGTCCCTGAGGAGATGATCCAGGAGCTCGCCTCTGCCCCCAAGGGGAAGGCCATAGAGAAGGGGATCGAGATCGCAGCCCGCCTGATCCGCACCATCCGGGACGAGGGGATCTGCGACGGGGTCCACATCATGGCCATCGGCCGGGAGGAACGGGTCCTGGACATCCTCGATGCCGCGGGCATGTGACTGAATTCCCAAAAAGGTTCGTATGCTGCCTTCTCTTGTCTTCTGCCGCTGAAAGTGGTATCTTTCACAATCCATGGCCTGGCTTGAGACGGAAGTCCTGATCGTAGGAGGTGGGGTCCTGGGGACGGCGGTCGCCCGGGAGCTTTCCCGCTACAGGGTAGATGTGGCCCTGGTGGAGAAGGAGGTCGATTTCGGCTGGGGGAGCACCAAGGCCAACATGTGCATAGTCTGCCAGGGGGCGGATGCCCTGGAGTTTCGTCCCGAGTACCGGAGGAGCAGGCTGGTATGGGACAGCGTCCCCCTGATGGAGCCCCTCTGCCGGGAGCTCGATGTCCCCTTCCGGAGGATCGGGGAGCTCACCCTCATCAGGAACAGCGAAGAGATGGCCAAGTACCAGAAGCTCAAGGGAAGGGCCGAGAAGGTGGGCTTCGATCGCCTGAGGTTCATCGGGAGGGATGAGCTCTTCGAGATGGAACCCCATCTGAACAGGAACGTCGTAGGGGCCCTCTACAACCCGGACATCGCGGTGGTGGACCCGGTGAGGCTTGCCATCGCCCTGGCGGAGAACGCCAGAGAGAACGGGGTGAAGACCTTCCTGGAGACGGAGGTAGAGGGGATAACCTCCAAAGGCGAGGAGTTCGAGGTCCAGACGACCCAGGGGCTGGTGAAGAGCCGCTTTATCGTCAATGCGGCAGGGCTTCAGGTGGACAGGGTGGCCCGCTTCCTCGGTGCCGATGACTTCGTGCTTTACCCGGTCAAGGGGTATATCGGGGTCCTGGACAAAAACGTGGGGGAATTAGTCCGTCACGAGATCCACATGCGCCCTGAGGCCCCCGGTCAGATGAACATCCTCTGCCCCAGCGTCTACGGCAACCCCTTTTTCGGCATCGTGATGTCTCTGGCCCGAAAGGGGGATAACTCGATAACCAGGAGGATGATGGATATCGCCCTGGTGAACCTGCGTAAGATCCTCCCGGAGGTGAGCGAGAGGGAGGTGATCCATTCCTTTGCCGGGTTCATGATGTTCAGGAACTGGGAGCTGGG
>CBEVRB010000115.1:0-5315 GCA_965552155.1 uncultured bacterium | reverse complement strand
GACCCTCTTCCCTGACCCTCTCCTGGGCTTGCTTAAGAAGCTGACTTAAGCTAACCTTACCTTCAGGTTGTTTTTGCATGGGGTATCTCCTCCTTTCTCTTGGGTTTGAGTCGGGAGATACCCCCTATCTTTTTAAATTAACCCCCTTTTTCAACATCTCTGAAAGCGTGTGCCCTGTCAAGTCATCTCATCCCCTTCCTTCATAACCCCCCTCTTTCTTCGGAGCCGCTTGGGCGGATACATCTCTTCGCCCTCTCCGGGACATGAAGCCATAAGGGGGCGCACCGCAATCATATGAACGAGCTCTCCAGGCTCACCTGGACCCACGCGTTCACGCCCCCCTTGCCCCAAGAGCCCCAAGCCCTGGATCCCTGTAAGGTTCTCTCTTCCTCAAGATCCAATAGGCCGTCTCGGCAAGGTGCCTACCAACAGCTCCCACAGCCTTCCCGTGCCCCTTCTTCTGCTTGATCTTCCTTCAAAGAGTTTTTCCCAAGGGGGTGGCCCCCCTATTTTAACCCTCCCCCACTGTCCCACATCTCTCTGAACCAGGAAGCCCCCTCCTTTTCTTTGAAAGAATTTTCACATATTCATGAAGAAAAACTTGGGTTTATTGATTTTCGTTCAGGGATAATTGTAGATTATGGGTCGATAATTTTTATTGATTTGACAGGCCACTTTTCGGGTTTAAAATAAAAAGCGATTTCAAAATTAGGAGGTGACCATGGAAGGGGCTCGTCGAGTGCCGAGGGATCTCAGAGAGTTTCTCTCCATGTTGGAGGAAAGGGGGGAACTGCAGAAGGTAGAAGGGGCTGATTGGGATCTGGAGATCGGGACGATAAACGAAATGATGGCCGAGAGGAGGGGGTCGGCCCTGCTCTTCGATCGGATAAGGGATTATCCTGCGGGGTTTCGGGTCGCCACCAACATCCTCCACAGGGCCGACTTCCAGAAGATCGCCTTTGGCATCCCTGAGGAGTTGGGGAATTTAGAAGTGGTAAGATACTGGAAGGAAAGGTGGAGCAGATTCTCCCCAGTTCCACCAAAGGTAGTCGAAAAAGGGCCTATAATGGAGAACGTCATGGAAGGAAAGGAGGTGAATATCCTCAAGTTCCCGGCTCCCAAGTGGCACGAGAGGGATGGGGGGAGGTATATCGGGACAGGGGTGATCACCATCACCCGGGACCCGGAGGAGGGATGGGTCAATTTCGGCACCTACCGGGTCATGGTCCACGACGAGAGGACCCTCTCCTTTTACGCCTCCCCGGGGAAGCACGCCACCATCATGCGGGAGAAGTACTGGGCTAGAGGGGAGGAGTGTCCTGTGGTGATGTGTTTCGGCCAGAGCCCGCTCCTTTTCGGGGTATCCACCATGGCCCTTCCGTGGGGCATTTCTGAGTATGAGATGAGCGGATACCTGCAGGGGGAGCCGGTAGAGGTGATCCTCGGGGAGGAGACGGGGCTTCCCATTCCCGCTGCGGCCGAGATCGCCATCGAGGGATTTTCACCGCCCCCCTCAGTGGAGGGGAGGGAGGAGGGACCCTTCGGCGAGTGGACGGGGTATTACGCCTCGGGCAGAAGGGATGAGCCGGTGGTGAGAATCAAGAGGATTTACTTCCGCAACGATCCCATCATCCACGGCCAGCCCCCTGTGAAGCCGCCGGTGAACACCTGGTTTCCCATCCCCCTTCACACCGCGGTGCCCCTCTGGATGGAGCTGGAGAAACTGGGGATGCAGGGGATCGAGGGCGTTTATGTGCATGGACCCGGGAACCGGGTGGTGGTGGTCATCTCCATAAGGCAAAGGTATCTGGGGCACGCAAAGCAGGTGGCCACCCTCGCCGGGGCCATCCTTCAGGGAGGGGCCTGCACGGGCAGATACATCATCACGGTGGATGAGGACATAGATCCCTCCAACTGGGAGGAGGTCCTCTGGGCGGTCTGCACCCGCTGCGATCCCGAACGCTACATCGACATCGTCCCCGGCTTCCTCACCAGTCCTCTCGATCCGATGCTCTCCCCGGAGAAGAGGTCGAGGAGGGACTTTACCACCGCCAAGGTCTTCATCAATGCCTGCAAGCCCTACCACTGGAAGGACGAGTTCCCCCCCGTAAACAGGGCCCCGGAGGAGATGAGGCAGAGGGTTATGGAGAAGTTCCCGGAGCTTTTCGCCTGAGATGAAGAAGATCGCACTTATTGGTACCTTGGACACTAAGGGGGAGGAAGTAGCGTTCCTGAAGGGGATCATTGAGGAAAGAGGACATAGGGCGATAGTGATAGACATTGGCCTGCTCGGTCCTACCCCTTTTCCTCCCGATATCCCTCGGGAGGAGGTGCTGAAAGGGGTGGGGGAGGAGCTTGATGCCCTCTTACGGCTTGGGGATGAGGGAAAGGCGATTGAGAAGATGGCTGAAGGGCTGGCCGAGATCCTGAAGGGGCTTCACCGGAGGGGAGAGATAGATGGGGTCCTGGGGATTGGGGGCGGGCAGGGCTCAGCCATCTGCTCTCATGGGATGAGGCAGCTTCCGGTGGGTTTTCCGAAGGTGCTGGTATCGACCAAGGTGGCCCAGGCCGGTGCAGGGGCCTATGTGGGGACGAGGGACATTCTGGTGTTGCCCTCGGTGGCCGACATCGCGGGTCTTAATCGTCTGACGAAGAGGGTCCTTTCGAATGCTGCAGGAGCCATCGTGGGGATGGTGGAAGGGGAGGCCCCTCAGGAGGAGGTGCGGCCGGTGGTGACGATGAGCATGTTGGGGACGACCACTGCCTGTGGTCTGCGATTGAAGGAGCTCCTTGAAGGGGAGGGTTTTGAGGTGGTGGTCTTTCATGCCATCGGGGTCGGGGGGAAGGCCATGGAGGAGTTCATAAAGGAAAGCGGGGCCGAAGGCGTCATAGAGCTTGCCGTCAACGAGATCGGCAATGAGCTTTTCGGTGGTAAGGCCTCTGCCGGGCCTCAGAGGATGGAAGTGGCAGGGGCCTTAGGGATCCCTCAGCTCATAACCCCTGGGAACGCTGATTTCATCAATTTTCTCTCCATCGAGACCGTCCCTCCCCACTACAGGGACCGGAAGCTCCACCGCCACAATCCTCAAGCCACCACCATGAGACTTAACAGGGAGGAGATGGAGGTCCTGGGCAGGACCTTGGCCGATAAGCTCAACAAGGCCAGCGGACCGGTGAAGGTCATAATCCCTCGCAAGGGGTTCTCCTCCTGGGATAGGGAAGGGGGGATATTCTTCGATCCCCAGGCTGATGAGGGGTTTATCCGGGCATTGAGGGAACAGTTGAGCGGAGAGGTGGAGCTCAAGGTGGTGGATCTTCACATAAACGACCCTGCCTTCGCCCAGGTGCTCTTTGGCGAGTTCAAGGCCTTGATGGGGAGAGTCCCAAAAAAATCAACGAGGAGGTGAAGAGATGAAGAAGATATGGGTAGCCTTTTTGGCATTGGTGATGGTTGGGGAAGTTTTGTTTTCTGCCTCTGCAAAGCCGTCCCTCAGACTCACGATGGCCTCAGCGGAGGCGGCCCCGGCGGAACCGATTACCTTGATGTGTGCGGAGATAGGCCCTCCCAAGGGCTACAGGGCCAGGGGGGATCAGTGGTTCGCCCAGCAGGTGGAGAAGCAGACCGAAGGGAGGGTGAAGATCAAGTTCTACTGGGGAGGATCCCTGCTCGGGGTCCGAGAGATGCTCCAAGGGGTGAGGAAGGGGGTCGCCGATATGGGCATGAACCATTGCTCATGGATGCCCAAGGAGATGCCAGTATGGTACGGTTTGATAGTGTGTCCCTTCCTCCCCAAGTGGCAGGACCCGAGGAATGTGGTGGATGCGGTCTGGACCCTCTGGGATGAGTTCCCCGCCTTTCGTCAGGACATGGAGAGGTGGAACCAAACGCTGCTGATAGCTCCACCCTTTGGTGCCCAGCATGTCTTCTCCAAGCGCCCCCTGAAGGGATTAAAGGACGTGAAGGGCCTGAAGCTTCGCATCGCCCTCGCTCCTCACGGTAAGGCCTACGCGGCCCTCGGGGCGCATCCGGTCAGGGTCAAACCCGGGGAAATATATACCGCGCTCAGCAAGGGAACGATCGATTCGGCCGATGTGACCTTCGATCAGGCGATGCGCTTCGGTGTGGTGGAGGTGGCAACCCACTGTTTGCTGACGAACCTTGCGACCGGACCCGGCATGATCACCATCAATAAAGATAGCCTTGCAAAGTTAAGTAAAAAGGACCGGGAGACCCTGCTCAGATTAGGACGGGAGGCCTCTCGCCTGATGGCGCAATGGGCCTTCGAAGAGGAAAAGAAACTGAGGGCTAAGTGGCAGGGCAAACTCACCTTCGTCAAGGTCCCCAAGGCCGATATAGAGTGGTGGATAGGTCTTCCTGGAGTCAACCTCGTTCCCGGCTGGATAAAGGAGCGGGAGAAGACGGGATTCCCCGCAAGGGAGTTCATGAAGAGGGTTCTGAGCCTCGGCGGTGCCCCCATAGAACTGATACTGAAAACGAAGTGATGAAAAGTCGGCAGAAGACCTGCCTCGCAGTTCCAGGAGAGGATGAAGTTGTCTAAGATCTTTGATAAAATTTTACAAAATGCTGAGCGAGGAAGTGGGTATCTCCTCTTCGCGATGATGGTCTGCATCGTCATCAATGCTACGGGGAGGACGTTGGCGGGGTGGGGCATTCCGGATGATGTGGAGATCCTGTCGCTGGCGTACGTGGGCGTTATCTTCTTGGCCCTTGCTCCGGCCCAGAGGAACAGGGAGCATGTCCGAGTGGAGCTCTTGGTTTCGCGTCTGCCCCCCAAGGCCCGGCGGATAAGCTCGGTGTTTTCGTCCTGTCTTGAGCTTTTCCTCTTCGTGTTGTTGGTGTGGCAGAGTTATGTTGCGCTGACTGTAGCTCTGGAAGCGGGGGAGGACTTTGGCATAATCATCAGCGTCCCCACTGCGCCGGCAAGGGTGGTCCTGCTGGTGGGCCTGGTCTTGATGATCGTACAGGTGGCGAGGGACCTGGTATCGAGCCTCAAGGGGGAAGGGTAGGCAGTCGGTGGAGGAATGGAGCCGATCCTGATCGGGATAAGTGGGATAGGTGTGATGCTTTTTCTGCTCTTCTGGGGGGTCCCTGTAGCCGTGAGCATGGGGATCACGGCCTTCCTGGGCTATGGGGTCCTTCGGGGATGGGGGCCATCATTGGCATTGGCGGGGTCGGTTCTCTTCGATAAGGCCAAATCGTACGAGCTGGCGGTGATAGGTCTCGTCATCCTGATGGGGAGCTTTATCCTCCATTCCGGGATAGCCAGCCGCCTATTCGACACCCTGAACAGGTG
>CBEVRB010000114.1:0-5447 GCA_965552155.1 uncultured bacterium | reverse complement strand
CTTTGATGAGGTGCACTGTATCCACTCTGCCCGTACAGGGGACCCTTATCAGCTTCACATTGGGGGGATAATCGGCCCTCATCGAACCTGCCAGGTCCGCTGCCGAGTAAGCTCAGTGTTCGCAACAGAAGGCAAGGATCTGCGGTTCAAAGGACATCTCACACCCTCCCCATTAAGGCCCTCGTCTTGGCAAAGAGCTGCTCGTCCCGGTAGTGCTGAAGCTGGATCGCCTTCTGGGGGCACTCGGCCGCACAGTTCCCGCAGCCGCGGCAGCGGGCCGGGTCGATCACCGAGTAGCCGTCCTCGCAGATATAGGGGACCTGATAGGGGCATGCCCTGACACATATGAGGCAGGCGGCGCAGGCCTCAGGGTCCACCCTCGCCACCACCCCTCCGACCTCTATCTCGTCCTTCGCCAGCAGGGTGCAGGCCCTGGCCACCGCTGCCTGGGCCTGAGAGATGGTCTCGTCTATCAGCTTGGGGTAGTGGGCGATGCCCGCCATGTAAATGCCGTCGCTGGAGAAGTCCACGGGACGAAGTTTCATGTGGGCCTCGAGGTAAAAGCCCTCAAGGGTCCTCTGGACCTTGAACATGGCGGCCAGCTCCTCGTTCTCCGTGGGCACTACCGCCGTGCTGAGGACCAGGAGGTCGGTCTCTATTATCAGATCTCTCCTTAAGGCTTCATCCCAAACCCGCAAAGAGAGGCCTTCTCCTTTGGAGGCCACCTCGGGAGGCCTCTCAGGGGTGTAGCGGATGAAGACCACCCCCTTCCTCCTCGCCTCGGTGTAGTAGCGCTCCAGGAGCCCGTAGCTTCGGATGTCCCGGTAGAGGATATGGACATCGGGGGCGGGGTTCAGTTCCTTCAGCTTCAGGGCGTTCTTTATGGCCGTGGGGCAGCATATCCGGCTGCAGTAGGGCCGCTCCTCGTTCCTGGAGCCAACGCACTGGATCATCACGACCCGCCTTATCCTCCCGGGGTCTATCTCCCCCGAGGCGAGCTTCTCCTCCAGTTCCATCTGGGTGAGCACCGAAGGGTGCTCACCGTAGAGGTACTCGGTGGGCTTCAATTCCTCCCCTCCTGTGGCGAGGACCGTGACCCCGTGCTCGAGCTTCCTGTAGGTCATGGCCGGGGCGATCATCACTCCAGTGGAGAAGTTCCCCTGGACCCCCTCATGGTCCACCACCTCGGCGTTGGTGATAACCTGGATGGCGGGATGAGAGGTGACCTTCGAGATCATCTCCTCCAGAAGGGCCTGGGGGTCCTCCCCCGAGAGGGTGAAGCGGAGGCGTCGCAGATTCCCCCCTAAGGTCGCCTCCCTCTCCACCAAGAAGACCTCAAACCCCTGCTCGGCAAAGCTCAGGGCGGCGGTCATCCCGGCAAGTCCCCCTCCCACCACTAAGGCCCTCTTCCTTACCGGCAGCCGCTCCTTCTTCAGGGGCTCAAGCAGAAGGGCGTTGGCCACCGCCATCCTCACTAAGTCCTTCGCCTTCTCCGTGGCCCGCTCCCTGTCCTTCATGTGAACCCAGGAGCACTGATCACGAATATTGGCCATCTCGAAGAGGTAGGGGTTCAGCCCTGCCTCCCTCAGGGTTTGGCGGAAGAGGGGCTCATGGGTCCTCGGGGAGCAGGAGGCGACCACCACCCGGTTGAGCCGCTCTTCCTTTATCACCCTCTTGAGCTTCTCCTGGGCATCTTGGCTGCAGGCGAAGAGGGTGTCCTCCGCATAGACCACGTGGGGGAGTCCCTTTGCGTAATCCCTTACCGCCTCCACGTCCACCACCCCGGCGATGTTTATCCCGCAGTGGCACACTATGACCCCGATCCTCGGCTCCTCAGCGGAGATATCCCTCTCGGGAGGATACTCCTGGGGCTCTATCAGCTCACCCCTTACAGGGGCAAGGGGCGCCTGGGCGCAGGCGGCCGCTCCGCTCGCCTGGGCCACCGTCTCGGGGATGTCCTTGGGCCCCTGGAAGACCCCACAGACATAAACCCCCTTGCGAGAGGTGGAAAGGGGCGAGAAGGTGGCGGTAGAGCAGAAGCCCGAAGGGTCAAGCTCCACCCCGATCCTCCTTGCCATTTCCTTGGCTTCCTCCGAGGGCCCGATCCCCACCGAGAGGACCAGGAGATCGAAGTCCTCCTCCCTCATCCTTCCCCCCTCATCCAGATACTGGACAAGGAGGTTCCTGCTCTGAGGGTCTTCGGTCACCCGGGAGACCAAAGAGCGGACGAACCTTACCCCGTGCTCCTCCTCTGCCCGCTCGAAGTAGGCGTCAAACCCCTTGCCGAAGGCCCTGACATCTATGTAGAAGATGGTGGGTTCTATCTCCGGGAGGTGCTCCTTGGCGATGATCGCCTCCTTTATCGCGTACATGCAGCAGACCGAGGAGCAGTAATCGTTCCCCAGGCTGGTGTTGCGGGAGCCCACGCACTGGATCCAGGCGATCTTCCGGGGGTGCTCACCATCGGAGGGACGGCGGATTTCCCCCTGGAAAGGGCCTGAGGCAGAAAGCATCCTCTCGAACTCCAGGCTGCTCACCACGTTCTGATACCTGCCGTAGCCGTACTCCCCCTTGAGCCGTGGATCCAGGGTCTCGTATCCCGGGGCGAGGATGACCGCCCCCACCTCTATCTCCAAGACCTGATCCTGCTGCTCGTAATCTATCGCCCCTGCCGGACACACCTTCTCGCATACCCGACACTTGCCCTTGAGAAAGTAAGTGCATATCTCCCTGTCTATGACCGGGACGTTGGGGATGGCCTGGGGGTAAGGGACGTAGATCGCTTTCCTCTGCCCCAGCCCCTGGTCGAACTCGCTGGGGGCCTTCCTCGGGCACTTCTCCTGGCAGGTGCCACAGCCGGTGCAGAGGTCCTCCCTCACATAGCGGGCCCGCTTGAGCACCTTCGCCTCGAAGGCCCCCTCTTCTCCCTCAAGGGAAAGGAGCTCGGAGTAGGTGAGGAGCTCTATATTTGGGTGCCTCCCGCACTCCACGAGCTTCGGGGAGAGGATGCACATGGAGCAGTCGTTGGTGGGGAAGGTTTTGTCGAGCTGGGCCATCCTGCCGCCGATGGCAGGGGAGCTCTCCACTAAGTAGACCCTGTATCCGGCCTCGGCCAAATCTAGGGAGGCCTGTATCCCCCCGATCCCGCCCTCCATCACCATCACCGCCCCGACCTTTTTGTTCGCCTCAGCCATCTTCTTTATCTTTACCCCTTCACCTCAAAGGGTATCCTGTTTCTGTCGATGCCCAGGTTCTGGGCCTCCATCCCCATGGAGAGGCCGAGGAGCTGGGGATAGAGGATCGCGGGGAGGAGGCCAGCGGAGGAGACCATCCCCTGGACGGCGTCAAACTGCAGGTAACAATAGGGGCAGGCCACACATAACCCCTCTGCCTCGGCCCTCCGGGCGTCCTCTACCTTGGCCCTCATCAGGGCCGAGGAAAGCTCATCGTTTGTCCCCCAGAGGGGGGCACCGCAGCAGTCAAGCCTCTTCCCCCAGGGGACGCTTTCAGCCCCGGTGAGCTCCACCAAGCGGTCGAAGAGGGTGGGGGAGAAGGGGTCGTCGAACTCAGTGACCTTGCTCGGCCTCAGGACATGGCAGCCGTAATGGGTGGCGATCTTCAACCCCTCCAAGGGCCTTCTCACCTTCTCCCTTATCCTCTCCTCCCCCACATCGTGGTAGAGGACCTGTAGAACGTGTCTTACCTCCACCTTCCCCTCATAGCTCAGGCCCTCCCTCCTCAAGGTGGCGTTCACCTCCTCCCTGAGAAGGGGGTTCTCCTCGAGGAGGCGTTGGGCCTTCTTCAGGGTGCCGAAACAGCACTGACAAAGGATCATGAGGTCAAGCCCCCTTGCAGAGGCCAGGGCAAGGTTCCTCGCCGAAAGGAGGAGGAAGCCCTTCTGGTCGGTGTTTCTCACCGGGTAGCCACAACAGTTGAACTCCTTTACGTCCTCTAGCCTCACTCCCAGCTCCTGGAAGACGGCCCTTGTGGCCTCCTCGTACTGGGGCACCCGGGCTGCAATGTTACATCCTATAAAGAGAGCATATCTCATCCCGATCCCCTCAGCTGGGCTGCGGCCATCCCCTTAAGCTCATAGAACACATCGGTTATCTGGACCCCCTGGGGGCACTGCTCCTGACACTGATAGCAGGTCAGGCAGTCCCAGAGCATCTTTGACCCGAGGGCCAGATCCTTCAGCCCCAAGGCACAGGCGTGCATGATCTGATGGGGCAGCATGCCGAGGACCTCCTGGGGCTCCTCGTATTGGGCCACAACAGGACAGGCGTTGGTACAGGTCTGGCAGCCGAAACAGACATAAAAGGTGCTGGCATCCACCGAGAGGGAAAGCTCCTCCTGAAGGACGCCTTCAGCCGGGACTTCGATCTCCTTCCCCGGCTCCCTTATCCCGGGAAAGGTGTCTTCGATCACCTCTTTGATCCTGGTGATGGGGGTCTCGTATCCCTCCCCCACCTCCTCCTTCATCAGGCCCCGAAAGAAGGAGAGGGGCGAGAGGGCCAAGGGATCGAGGAGCCCTCTGGAGAAGAGGGCCTCCTTCGCCTCGAACCATAAATCCTGGAGGTTGATCCCCACAGGGCAGGTAACGGTGCAGCGGTAGCAGTTGGTACATAGGTGAACCCCTTCGAGGATCTCATGGAGTTGATCTTCGGAGAGGTCCCTCCCTGAAGCCAGGGCCTTAAGGGCCTGTATCTTCTCCGAGGGGAGGATCTGTAGGTTGCCCGCCTCTTCGACCAGGGGGGCCATGGAGCACCGCACGGTGCAGGTTCCGCAGTGGGTGCAGGCATCAAGCTCGATCATCTGCTTTGTGGCGAGATTGGCCGGGGTAGATCTCCCCCGCTCCATCACGGCGTTAAGCAAGAGGCTCAGGGGGGAAGTTACGAGATGCAGGAACTTGGTGAAAGGAAGAAGGGCGAGGCCTAAGAGGACGGCAAGGAGGTGGACGAAAAAGAGCCCTTTGGGAAAACCCGCCTTATCCAGCTTCGGGGCAATGGGCGTTATACCCCTCGATACCCCGTAGCTGAGGAAGGCCCACCGAGAAGGAGAATGGCAGCCCGCACAGCTCTCCTCATGGACCCCCCTCCCCAAATCCGTCACCTCCCCTTTCACCCCGGGGATCACCACTCCGAATTCCTTGACCCAGTAGGCCTTAAGGACTCTAAGCTCCTCTTCCTCAAGCCCTTCCGCATACTCCCTGACCATTCCCTCGAAGGTCCCTTGGGAGGTGATCTTCACCCCCTGAAGGAGGAAGCCTGAAAGGATGATGAGGAGGGTGAAGAGGATGACGAAGAGGTCCATCCTGCTTGAAATCAAGCGGGGTATCCTCAGCATCCAGCGGCGAAAAGCGGCCATGAGCGCCCCCAGAAGGACCATGGCTCCGAAGAGGTCCCGCAGAAAGAGGATGGGGTTGAGGGTGGGGAGGTAATCTTCAC
>CBEVRB010000113.1:0-5544 GCA_965552155.1 uncultured bacterium | reverse complement strand
GGTTACATCTGCTACAGGCACACGGAGGAGGATCTGGAGGAGGCTGGCAGGGCCATCGACGAGGCTTTGGCCTACGTGAACGAAAAATACGGAGAATTCAAGGAGGAGGGATAAATGAAGGCGCTGGTTCTGGGCGGAGTCGGGATGGTGGGGCAGGCGGTCGTGCGGTCCCTGATCGGTCAGGAGGCGGTCGAGAAGGTCAGGATTGGGGACATCGTCACAGACAGAGGGAGACTTCACGAGAAGTTGCGCTCAAGCGAAAAGCTGGAGCTTCTTGAGGTGGACGTGAACGATCACCAAGCCCTCCTCCGGGCGATGGAGGGGGTAGACGTGGTGGTTAACTGCGCGGGTCCCTTCTTCCGCACGGGCCCGAAGGTGGCCCGGGCGGCCATCGAGGCTAAGGTCAACTACCTTGACATATGCGACGATTGCGAGGTCATAGATTTCCTCTTCACCCCCGAGATCGACGAGGCGGCCAAGCGCGCTGGCATAACCATCCTCACGGGGATGGGGTCTGATCCGGGCACCAACAACCTCATCGCCAAGTACTACGCCGACAGACTCGACCGCGTGGAGGAGATCGCCCTTTACTGGGTGATAAGCATCGCCGATCTGGGGGAACGGGCAACCTGGGGGGCGGCCTGGGACCACAGCCTCTACATGAACCTGGGCGAGGTGCCCCAGTACCTGGATGGCAGGGTGCAGCTTGTGGAGGCGGGAAGCGGCGAAGAATGGGTGGAGTTCCCCGAACCGCTCGGTCGCTGTCGGCTCCATTACGTCGGACACCCCCAGCCCGTCACCATGCCCCGCTATATCAAAGGGGTGAAGACCGTGACCATAAAGGGGGGGTTTCTGCCCGAGTGGGTGGATCAGTTGATCAGAGAGCAGAAGGAGCAGGGGCTCCTGAGCCTCGAACCCGTAGAGGTGAAAGGGGTCAAGGTGGTCCCCTATGATCTCGCCCGGGAGCTCTGGCGGAGGATCCCCGAGGGGCGGGACAGGGGGCCCGTGGCCTCCGGGGTGAGGGTGAAGGTGACGGGGGAGCGGGGAGGGAAGCGGGTCACCTACACCTGCGAAATGGTGGGCCGCACCGCCCCCGGGACGGGCATCCCCGCTTCTATTGGCGCCATGATGCTCGCCTCAGGCCAGGTCGAGGTGAAAGGGGTGGTGCCACCTGAGGGCTGCATCGACCCGGAGAAGTTCATCGCCGCCTTCCTCCAGAGGGGGGCGAGGATATACCAGACGGAGACGATAGAGTCCCTGCTCGGGATTTAGTTTCCCTGACTTTTTGTTTCCCCCAGTAAATCAGGGGATTCCCTCAGGAGGTCAAGACATATATCCACCACCTTTTCATCGTACAGCCTGCCTCTACCTTTGCGAAGCTCATCGATGACCTCCTCCATCTTCCTTGCCGGGCGGTAGGGACGGTGATGGGACATGGCGTCAAGGACATCGGCCACCGCTATGATCCGGGCCTCCAGGGTGATCTCTTTTCCTTTCAAACCCTTAGGGTAACCTGAGCCGTCAAGCCTCTCGTGGTGCTGAAGCGCCACCAGGGCGACAGGCCAGGGGAAATCGATCTCTTTTAAGACCTCATAACCGAGAGTGGGGTGCTCCCTTATTAAGGCGGTCTCCTTCTCCTCCAGCTTTCCGGGTTTCACCAGGATCTCAAGGGGTATGGCTACCTTTCCCACATCGTGCAGCAGCCCCGCTATGTAAAGCCCCGTTATCTCCTCATGCGAAAGGCCCATCCGTTGCCCGATGGCCACCGCTAAGCGGGCCACCCCTTCGGAATGCCCGCGAGTGTACGGATCCCTCTCCTCGATGATCTCAATGAGCGCCTTTGTGGCGCCGAAAAGCACCTCCTTCAACCTTTCCTTTGAGGTGCGGATCGCCTCCTCCGCCTCTTTCCTCAGGCTTATATTTCGCATGATGAACTGGATCTCCGAGGCCTCACCCCCGTAATTTAAAGGAAAGGCGTTCACCTCATAAGGGACAACGGTACCATCCTTCCTCATGCACTCGATCTCAAAAGGCGGGGGAATGACCCCCTCGTTGAGGAGATGCATGAGGTGAGAGTGGGCGACTTGCACGCTCTGCTCGGTGAGGACCTTCACGTCCCTGAGGTCCTTTCCCAGAAGTTCTTCTACCTTCCAGCCGAGTTCCTCTTCGATCCTCCTGTTCAGGGCCAGGATCCTTCCCTCTCTGTCTATAATCCCCATGATGTCAGGTGCCCCTTCAAAGATGGCCTGATACCTCCGCTTGCTCTCCTCCAGTCTCCTTTCGGCCTCTATCAGGTCAAGGGCCAGGGCGATGTCTTCCGTCACCCCTCTCAGGTACTCCTTCTCCTCCTCCCTGAAGGCGTTGGCCACCTCCGTGATGAAGATGAAGACCCCCAGAGGTCCTTCAACGAAGAGGGGGAAGGCACCGATGGAAAAGAGGCGCTTTTCCTTTTTCTCTTCCAGGAAGACGCCGGAAGGTTTTCCTTCCACCCCTTCGATGATGATCGGCCTCTTCTCCTCCACCACCCTCTCCAGGAGTTGAGGGATCACCTCCTTCGTCGACTCAAACGCCTCCTCTGATCCCGATCGGGCCACCGATCGCAGCCTTTCTCCCTTATCTTCAAACAGGTATACCTGGGCCCCCGAGAAGTCCTTCGTCCCGGTGAAGGTCCTGCACACCTCCTGGAGGAACTCGACCTTCTCCTTGTGAGGCGAGATGAGGCGATGGACGGCGTTTATCAGATAGAGGACCTTGTGAAGGCGCCTGAAACGCTCCTCTGCAGTATAGCGTTCGGTGATGTCCTCTATCGCGAGGAGGATGAGCCTTTCCCCTTTCCTCTTTATCGGCCGGGCGTTCAGGGCCATTACCTTCTGACCTATCCGTTCAAAATCGTGCTTTACCAGGAAGTCTTCAAAAGAGGTGCCCCTGAGGATCGTCTCTCTTAAGAGATGCTTCAGTTCAGGGATATCCCACTGGCGGTTTCCCAGGTCAAAGATGAAACGCCCCAACGTCTCTTCAGGGGATACCTTGAAGGTGGAGAAGAAGGAGGAGTTGGCAAAAATCACCCTCAGGTCATCGTCCAGAATCACCAGGGGCTCCCGGACGGTGGCCACTATATCTTCCGCGAGGCCCTTAAAATTCCTGTTTCCCATGCTACCCGGCTTGATCCAAAGATCAAGCAAAAATTGGCAAATATTGTGCCAACATAGTACTCTTTGTCACAAAACTTGTCAAGGCTGATAATTTTGTGAGGTTCGTGAAGAAAGGGTCAAATTTTGAGAATGTCGCTTGTTTTTAGGAGACAGTTTGTATAGAATTTTTAAAAGCAGTCAAGGCGACTGGCAAGGGTTTTGCTTATTTTCGGAAAGGGGCCTTTTTCATGAAGGTTCTGATAATAGAAGATGATCTCGCCCTGGGCCAGTCCCTGAAGGAGTACTTGGAGCTGAACGGCTTCGAGGTGGTATGGCTCAGCGACGATCGCGATGTGGAGGTCACTCTGCTGGGGCAGGCCTTTGATGTGATCGTCCTCGATCTGATCCTCCGGTACGGCAGGGGTGAGGAGATCTTGAGGAGGCTGAGGTCAAAGGGAGTGAGCACCCCTGTCCTCATCCTCACGGCGAAGAAGGACTTGAGGGACAAGGAGGTCTGTTTTAATAACGGCGCCGACGATTTCCTGAGCAAGCCCTTTGCTCCCAAGGAGTTGCTCCTCAGGCTGCGAGCGTTGGTGCGCCGCCAGAGTCGTCCCCAGCTTGTCCAGCTCGGGGATGTAAAGGTGGACCTGGAGGGAGAGGTGGTCTATAAAGGGGATGAGGAGGTGAAGCTTACCCCCAAGGCCTGGCAACTCCTCTCCTTCCTCCTCAGGCATCGGGGAGAGGTGGTGAGTAAGGAGAGGATCCTCAATTACGTGTGGGGGGATAATCCGGTGGGGGATGAGATCATCAGGGTCTACATCAAGGAGTTGAGGAAGTTCCTGCCTCCTGACGCCATAGAGACTTACAAGGGCAGGGGATACCGATTAAGGTAGGGTTCGAGCACAAGATCCTGCTGGCCTTCTTCCTCATGCTCTTTGTGGGGGTCTCCGTGCTCAATTTCATCGCCATCAGGTTCCACAAGCTGGAGGTGCTCGACGCCTTTTACGGCGAGGCCGCTATGCACCTAAGGATGATGAAGGCGAGGGGCGATTACAGTCCACCGCCCTACATCAAGGTCTCGGAGAAGCCCCTCAAGGGGAAGGACCTCGTTCTCTTCGATCCCTCCTTCAACGGGAAGTTCGTCTTTCTCGATATGACCCTGGTGAACAGGAAGCTCAGGAACTTCGCCTTAAGCCTCTTCCTCTGGGAGGCCTTCCTCGTCCTTTCCCTCTCCTACATCTTTTACAAGCTCCTCTGGTATCACCTCCGCCAGAGGGAAAGGAACAGGGAGTTCCTGGAGCTTGTGCTGCTCGCCTTTTCCCATAAGCTCGGCAACTTCCTCTCCACCCAGAGGCTTAACATCGAGATATTGAAGCAGACCTCTTCCTCTTCTGCCGTAAAGAGGCTTGAGGAGGGATATCACTTCATGGAGTCCCAGTTCAAGAGGACGATGGACCTGATAAGCGGATTTAAGGCAGGGGAGATGAGGAGGGAGGGGGTGGATTTGAAGGGGACCGTGAAGGGCGTTCTGGGGCAACTCAGCGAGGGGCTGCAGGGGAAGGAGCTGGAACTCGAGCTCAAAGAGGCTCGGGTCCCGGCCTTCAGGAGCGATCTGGAGATGATCGTGTATCTGTTGGTGGAGAACGCGGTGAAGTACTCCCGGAAGAAGGTCAAGATATCTTTGGGGAAAGATCAGAGGGAGGTGGTCCTTCATATAGAGAACGATATTGACCCTGAGGTACGACCGGGAAGTGGCGTGGGCCTTGACCTGGTGAGGAGGCTGGGGGAAAAGTACAGGATGAAACTTCGCTACGAAGAAGAGGGAGGGCGTTTCGCCCTTTCCTGTCGTTTCCCCTTAAAAAGAGGCTTAAGGATCATGAGTTGACCCAGAACCCCTTGCTGACGAAAAACGTCCGTCTTTTTTCCTTCCCCTCGTTAATGGTTGGAAAACGTTGATTTATGGGATCGGAAGGGGGGAAGCTGACGGTGGCAGAAAGCTGGCTATGCCATCCGGATGAACGCAAATCCTGTGGGGCCTGCTGTGGGCTGTACAATTACCTGGATCACAGCCGCAAGGCGCTTGAGCACCTGCTTGAGGAGAGGACGCGCCTCTTCTGGCAACACCCCCTCACTCCGGAAGGGCTGAGAGCTTATAGAGAGAAGGCCCAGATGCTTCATCCTTCGCCCCCTCTCTGCACCGAGATCATCCGATGTGAGTTCTTGGGATTTGTAGATGAGGGGAGGCGAAGGGTGGGATGCCTCCTCCATCCTGCCCTTCACGGTGAGGACCTGAGAGACGCATCTCCTTATGGACGCGAGCTGTGCAGGGAGCACCTCTGCCCCAGCCACCATTACCTCACCGAAGGGGAGCAGCGCCTCGTGGCCGGGGTCCTCGATGACTGGTACCTTTACG
>CBEVRB010000112.1:0-5658 GCA_965552155.1 uncultured bacterium | reverse complement strand
CTTGAGGCGGAGCTCACCCTGAGGAGGAAGGGAGGGGAGAGGAGGGTCCCCTTCGGGGATTTCTTCACCGCCCCTTACCGGACGGTCCTTGAGCCGGGAGAGCTCCTGGTGGAGATCAGTTTCAGGCCCCTGGGGGAGGGATGGAGGTCGGCCTTCTTCAAGCTCTCCCGCAGGAAGACCTTCAGCATGGCGAGGATAAGTGCAGCGGTGGCCTTGAAGATGGAAGGAGAGCGGGTGAGGGAGGCCCGTATTTCGGTCGGCTCCTCCACCCCTACCCCGGCGAGGATGAAGGAGGCAGAGGAGCTCCTCAAGGGGAAGGCCCCGGACGAGGGGAGGATCGCTGAGGTCGCGGCCCTGGTCTCCCGGGAAATGGTGGGCAAGGCTGGAAGAAGGCCCTCCACCGCCTACAAGTCCCTGGCAGTTCAGGGGTTGCTGAAACGGGTCCTGAGGGAGGCGGTCCATGGCTGAGGTGGGCAGAGAGATAGAGCGCCTGGATGCCTGGAGGAAGGTCCTGGGGAAGGCCCTGTATGCGGCCGATATGCGCCTCGAGGGGCTACTGCACATGAAGGTCCTCCGAAGCGACCGTCCCCATGCCCGGATAAGGTCCATAGATACCTCCAGGGCTCAGGGGATCGAGGGGGTGGTGAGGGTATTCACTTGGAGGGACATCCCGGGGAAGAACCTGATAGGGATCATAAACAAGGATCAGCCGGTCCTGGCCGCAGAGCGCGTCCGCTACGTGGGGGAGCCGATAGCCCTGGTGGTGGCCTCCACGGAGGAGGCCGCCTCGGAGGCCCTTGAGGCGATCCGGGTCGAGTACGAGGATCTGCCCCCCATCTTCAGTCCTGAGGAGGCGGAGAAGGGGGAGGTGCTGCTACACGAAGGGGGAAACCTCCTTGCAGAAAGGAGGATACTGAAGGGGGACGTGGAGAGGGGCTTCGAGGAGGCCGACCTGATCCTGGAGCGCGTCTACCGAACCACGATGCTCGAGCACACCTACCTGGAGCCTGATGCCGGCGTGGGATGGGTGGACGAGGAGGGGCGGATAACCATCTGCGCCTCCACCCAGAACCCCCATTACGACCTGAGGGAGGTGGCGGCGGTACTGGGCCTTGAGCCCTCCCGGGTGAGGGTGATACAGGCGGAGACCGGCGGGGGGTTCGGTTCCAAGCTCGACATCACGGTCCAGTGCCACCTGGCCCTGGCGGTCTATCACCTGAGGAGGCCGGTGAGGCTGGTGTACAGCAGGGAGGAGGCCTACCTGGCCACGGCCAAGCGTCATCCCCTGACCATGAGGTACAGGAGCGCAGCCAGAAGAGACGGACGCCTTCTGGCCGTCGACGTCGAGATCATCGGGGATACCGGGGCCTACGCCTCTTACGGTCTGGCAGTGGCCACCCGGGCCGCCGTCCACGCCACCGGTCCCTACGAGGTCCCCCACGTGAGGGTCATCTCCCGATTCTATTACACCAACAACCCCTTCTGCGGCGCCATGAGGGGCTTCGGCGTCCCCCAGATAGCCTTCGCCCACGAGTCGCAGATGGACCTTCTGGCCGAGGAGCTGGGGATCGATCCCCTCGAGATCAGGAGGATCAACGTCCTGAGGCCAGGATCGGAGACGGCCACAGGGCAGGTGCTGCGCTCAAGCGTGGGCATCGGCAGGTGCCTCGAGGAGATCTCCCCCTACTGGCGTTCCTCCAGGGGAAGGGGGAAGGGCCTTGGGGCGATGTGGTACGGGATCGGGAACACCGGGGTGAAGAACCCCTCCAGGGCCAGGATCGCCGTGGACCCCGACGGAAGGGTGATCCTCTATACCGGCGCTGCCGAGATAGGTCAGGGCTCGGACACGGTCCTCACCCAGATAGCGGCCGACGCCCTGGGGGTGAGGGTGGATGGGATACGCTTGGTGCGGGCCGATACGGCATGGACGATGGATGCGGGGGCGACCTCGGCGAGCCGCCAGACCTACATCTCAGGGGGGGCCATCGCCGATGCCTGCGGGAAGCTCAGAAGGGACATCCTCGAGGAGGCCTCCCGGATCCTGGAGCGTCCCCTCGAGGAGCTAATCCTGGAGGAGGGGCTGATAAAGACCCTGAGGGAGGGGGAGGTCCTCCTCAGCCTGAAGGAGGTGGCCGAGAGGGCCTCCGCTGAGGGGAGGGCTCTGGTGGCCGAGGGGTTCTTCGATCCCCAGACCACCCCCCTCGATCCGGATACCGGTCAGGGGGTCCCCTACGCCACCTACGCCTTCGCCTGCCAGATGGCCGAGGTAGAGGTGGAGGGGGAGACCGGGGAGGTGACGGTCAGGAGGGTGGTGGCGGCCCACGATGTGGGGAGGGCGATAAACCCGCGGCAGGTGGTGGGGCAGATACTGAGCGGGGTGGCCATGGGCGTGGGTTTCGCCCTGATGGAGGAGTTCCATCCGGGGAAGACCCGCTCCATGAAGGACTACCTCATCCCCACGAGCCTCGATGTACCGGAGGTGATCCCCATCATCGTGGAGGACCCGGAGCCCACGGGCCCCTTCGGGGCCAAGGGGGTGGGGGAACCGGCCCTGATCCCCACGGCACCGGCGGTGCTCAACGCCATCGCTGACGCCCTGGGGGAAAGGATCTATCACCTCCCCGCCAACCTGGAGCGGGTCCAGGAAGCGGCCCGCAGAAGAAGCCAGAAAGGAGGTAAGGGATGAAGATGGCAGGAGCAATTTTCCTGGCCGTCCTGGTCATAGGTGTACTTATGGTGGTGGCCGCCCGGGCGACGGGCGAGATCGGGGTAATCGTGGTGGACGTGCAGGGGGACTTCACCGAGTGGAAGAAGGGGTCCCTGGCTGTTCCGGGGACGAACGAGGCCTTCGTGCGCCAGGTCCAGGAGGCCACCCGGAAGCTCAAGGATGCCGGATTTCTCATCTTTGCTACCCAGGACTGGCATCCGCCGAACCACATATCCTTTTACACCAACCACCCCGGGAAGAAGCCCTTTGAGGTGATCGAGATAGAGGGGCGCAAGCAGGTGCTGTGGCCACCTCACTGCGTGCAGGGGACCGAGGGCGCGAGGATCCTGGTGGACAACAACCTCTTTCGGGCTGTGGTCCAGAAGGGGCGAGACCCCCGCTACGACAGCTACTCCGGCTTTCAGGACGACGGAGGTCAGAAGACGGAGATGGACACGGTGCTCAAACTCAACGGAATAAAGAAGGTGGTGGTCTATGGGATCGCCACCGACTACTGTGTGAAGGCGACGGCCCTCGATGCGGCAAAGGCTGGATATAAAGTCATCGTCGTAAAAGAGCTATGCCGCGGGGTGGCCCCTGACACCTCGGCCAAGGCGATCGAGGAAATGAGGAAGGCTGGGGTCGTCGTGATGGAGAAACTGGACATCGAGAAAATAAAGGGGATTTAAAGGAGGGAGAAGATGGGGAAGCTACTGATAAAGGGAATAGGCAAGCTCTGCTCAGGGGATATCTCCGAACCCCTCCTCGATGCCGATGCGATCCTGATAGAGGAGGGGGTGATAAAGGCGGTGGGGAAGGAAGGTGACCTGCGCTCCGGGGAGGAAGAGCGGGTGATAGACTGTCAGGGGATGACGGTCACCCCGGGCCTCATAGATTCCCATGCCCACCCGGTGGTGGGGGATTTCACCCCCCGGCAGAGGCAACTCGACTGGATCGAGAGCTCCCTTCACGGCGGGGTCACCACCATCATCTCTGCCGGTGAGGTCCACACCCCTGGCCGTCCCAGGGACGCCGCAGGGGTGAAGGCCCTGGCCATCCTTGCGGCCAAGGCCTTCCAGAACTTCCGCCCCGGAGGGGTTAAGGTCCTCGGGGGAGGTCTGATCCTTGAGCCCGGCCTCACGGAGGAGGACTTCAAGGAGATGGCCTCTGAAGGCGTGACACACGTGGGGGAGATAGGCCTGGGCAAGATCAAGCAGCCCGAGGAGGCAGCCCCCATGGTCCGCTGGGCCAAAAAGTACGGAATGGTGGTGATGATGCACACGGGCGGCACCTCCATTCCCGGAAGCTCCACCGTCACCGCCGAGCAGGTGATGGCCACAGACCCTGATGTGGTAGCGCATCTTAATGGCGGCCCCACCGCAGTGGCCCTTAAGGAGGCGGAAAAGATCATCAGGGAGACCTCCTACGCCTTCGAGATCGTCCACTGCGGGAACCCGAAGATGGCTGTGGAGATAGCAAGGATCGCTAAGGAGGTGGGGGCCCTTGACCGCCTCCTCATCGGGAACGACGCCCCTTCGGGCACAGGGGTGATCCCCCTGGGGATCCTGCGGGTAATATGCTTTCTGGCCTCGGTGTGTGGGGTGAAGGCCGAGGAGGCGATAGCGATGGCCACGGGGAACACCGCCAGGGTTTACAGGCTCCGCCGCGGCCTGATCCGCGAGGGATATGAGGCCGACCTGGTGGTGATGGATACCCCCATGGGCTCTGTGGGGGAGGACGCCCTCGGGGCCATCGAGGCGGGGGATATCCCGGGAATAGCGGCAGTGCTCGTTGACGGGGAGGTGAAGGCCTGGGTGAGCCGCAACACCCCTCCGCCCGTAAGGAGATGTAAGGAAGAGCGGGGATGATCGTCAACGAGGAGAGATGCACCGGATGTGGGCTGTGCGCTGAGGCCTGTCCCCTGGGGGCCATAGAGATCTCTGGGGAGAAGGCCCGGATCGATCCCTCCCTCTGCGTGAACTGCCAGGCCTGCCTCAAGGTCTGCCCCCAGGACGCCCTGAGCTTAGAGGAGGCCCCCCTTGAGGGGAGGGTCCGCTGTGACGCCTGCCCCATCGGCTGCCAGATACCCGAGGGCCGGACCGGCGCCTGCCAGCGCTTCGTCAACAAGGGGGGGACCCTCCACAGGGTCATCCCCCTCCATGACTTCTCCGACGTCCAGGAGATCGTCGGCCCTGAACCCGAGGAGGTGATCCGACGCCCCCTGATCACCGGGATAGGGGCAGGGACCACCTATCCCGATCCCAGACCCGCCCCCTGGATCGTAAAGGGGGAGGTCCAGGGGGTGGAGGTGGTCACGGTGGTGACCGAGGCGCCCCTGAGCTACAGCAGCCTGCTGCTGAAGATAGACACCGAGGGGGAGATCGGCGAGGAGGGGGCACCGGTGCTCTGGAAGGGCCGAAAGGTGGGCCATGTGACCACGGAGCAGTACGGCTCAAAGATGCTCTCCCTTGGGGGAGTGAACCTCCTCACGGGCAAGGACGGGATCTGGGTGGCCAGGGTGATGACCGAGGTGGCCAACCGCAGGCGCGTCTCCCTCAAGGTGAAGGGTGGGAGCCGCCTGGAAGTTCAGGTGGGAAGCCCCCCGGTGGTGGACGGACAGAGTCGTCAGAGGATGCGGGTCGGATGCGGCAGCGCCTCCATGGGGCTCTTCGCCTCCCTCTTCCGCGAGGCCGCCGATGAGGTGATCGTGCTCGATGCCCATATCACGGGGCTCATGAGCGAACACCCGGCAGGGCGCTTCGTGGGGGCACGACCCACCGGGGTGCGCCTCCGGGCAAAACAGAGCACCCCTGGCCGCTACTTCGCCGGGAGAGGCCCTGGATGGGGAGGGACCCCCTACATGGAACCCCTCGACATAATCGAGGAGGTGGACGAGAGGATCGCCTGGGAGGGGATGACGCTGCTGGTGACCGAGACGACGGGGGAGCGGG
>CBEVRB010000111.1:0-5658 GCA_965552155.1 uncultured bacterium | reverse complement strand
CTCAAGGGTTATCGTTCGTCCCACGTGAAGGGATACCAGATTCCTCATGGCTTTCATCGGTTCTTACCGGCCCTCTGCGGTGTAAAGGACGAGGAGGTGGCCGAGGTCGAGGTGAACGACCGAAGGCGCCGCAGTGGCAGGTCCCACTACGGTCTGGGGAGGACCTTCGAGGTCATCAGGGAGCTGCTTACCGTAAGGTTTGCCATCTCGGATGCGGAGGGCTGGAGGAGGAGGATCCATAAGGCGCGAGGGGCGATCTCCCTGGGAGGGGTTGGGGCCCTTATCCTCCTCATCTTCTCCTTTAACCCCCTAACTTTGATCCTTCTCCTCACAATGATCGCCCTCGCTTCCCTCTGTCTCCTCATCGAGAGGAATCTCCTCAGGTTCATTCGGGCCCAGAAGGAGGGCGTCTTCAGGGTAAGGGAGGTGATGAATGGGTAAGGTGAGGATAGGGATACTGGGAGGCGGATACTGGGGGAAGAACGTGCTGCGGAGCTTTTCCTCGATGGAGGAGGTGGAGGTAAAGGTCCTATGTGATCCCAACCCGGATAGCCTCCAGGAGCTAAGGGAGTCCTTTCCCTCTTTGGAGCTTATCGATAAGCCAGAGGCCCTCCTGCGGTCAGATGGGATAGAGGGGGTGGCCATCGTCACCCCTCCCAGCCTTCACGCCTCCCCGGCAAAGGAGGCCTTAAGGAGCGGAAAGCATGTCTTCGTGGAGAAGCCCATGGCCATGTCCCTCGAGGAGGGCGAGGAGCTGGTCAGGATGGCCGAGGAGGGAGGGAGGGTCCTCTTTGTGGACGAGACCTTCCTGTACGATCCGGCCTTAAGGATGGTGAAGGAGATGATAAAGGGAGGCGAGATTGGGGAGGTCTACCACCTGCTCCTCCAGAGGCTGGGGATGGGCAGGATAAGGTGTGAGTCGAATGTGTGGTGGAACTCCGCCCCCCATGACCTCTCCATCCTGCGCTACCTGCTGGAGCGGCCCGTGCGGAGCATCTCCGTAAAGGGCTACACCTACCTTCAGGAAGGGCTCCAGGACATGGTATGGGGTGACCTGGTGTTGGAGGACGGTATTTCGGTCTGGGTGCACCTGAGCTGGTATCACCCCATAAGCACGGCGAGCCTGGTGGTGGTGGGGTCCCGGGGTTCCATTTTCTACGAGGGCAGGTTTGCCAAAAGAAAGGTGGCCCTATATCGACACCAGCTGGGAAGCCCTCCCAAGAAGATGGTGGGGGGGATCCCCTCCCCCAACCTGATCCCTGCCCGTTCCCATTGCGAGAGGGAAATCACCGACTTCGGTCCGCCGGAGCCCCTCTTCGCCTCCTGTGAGGCCTTCATCAAGGCGGTGAGGGAGGGGATGGATGCCCCCTCCCTGGGAAGGTATTCCCTGGAGACCCTTAAGGTGCTCGATGCCGGAGCCAGGTCCCTGGGGCGGGGAGGGGAGAGGGTCCGGCTGTGAGGAAAAGGCCCCTAAAGTTCCTCATCAAGGTCGGGGTAAGTGCGGGGATCCTCTCCTATCTTCTATTCAGCGTCTCCCCCGCCACCATATGGGAATCCTTCCTCAAGGCGGATCATTTTTACATCTCCTTTGCCCTTGCCCTTTATCTCGCGGGGCAGGCCCTTTCGGCCTACAAATGGGGGGTCATCGCCGGGATGCTGGGCTTCAGGAGGTCTTATAAGGACTTCCTGGCCTACTACTTCATAGGGATGTATTTTAACCTCTTCATGCTGGGGAGCATTGGCGGAGATATAGGAAGGGTCTACTTACTGGCAGGACAAGAGCAGAGCCGCATGAGGGCCGCCTATTCCATCTTCACCGAGCGCTTTACCGGGGGGATGGCCTTAAGCGTCATTGCCTCCCTGGCCCTCCTCTCTCCAGCAGGGAGGTTGCTTCCAGCCCCCCTTCATCTCCTCATCCCCCTGGGCACTGTCCTGCTGTGGTTGGGGGCCTTCTTGTTGCCTCACCTGCTCAGACTCCTCCCCTGGGCAGGTCGCATCATCGGGAAGTTTAACCTAAAAGACTACGACGTCTTCTGGAGAGAGGGGAGGAAGACGGCCTGGGCCCTCGTGCTTTCCTTCATCTTCCATGGGATGAACATCTTGGTCGTCGCCCTGGTGGGCCTTGCCCTGGGCCTTCCCGTCCCCTTGGTGGCCTATTTCTTCATCGTGCCGATAGTGGACGTGGTGAGTGCCATCCCGGTGAGCGTAAGCGGCCTCGGGATAAGGGAGGGGTCTTACGTCTTCTTCCTGCACATGTTCGGGGTGGGGACTGCCCAGGGGCTTACCTTCAGCCTCCTTCTGCTCGCCATCATCATGGTCTCGAGCCTCATAGGGGGAGGGGTCTACCTCTGGACCGACTATCCGATTCGGCTCAGGCGCAGGAGGGCAGATCTTCCCTCCTCGGCCCGGTAACCATGAGCAGGAGATCTAAAGGGCTGATCTTATCGATCATCGCCTCCCTTCTTTCTCTCCTCTTCGTCACCGGCTCCCCCGAGGGAAGGGAGGGGACGATAGGCACCTTCTGTTTCCGGACGAGGGAGGTGGATGCGGGTGATTTCCCCATCGCCTTCTGCCGCGTGGGGATCCCCTGGGGTGCCGTCGAACCAGAAGAGGGGATCTTTTCCTGGGATGCCCCGCCCCTTAAAAAGATAAACTGCTTCCTCCAGAGGGGGATAAAAGTGATCCCGGTGATGAGGACCGTGGGGGCGGAGTGGACCGTGAGGCATCCGTCCTGGAAATGCTCCTCCCCACCCAGGGATCTCGAGGACCGCTTCGATGAGCGGTACGGCTACAGCAGTTCTTACTACCGCTTCATTAAGGAGGTGATCAGGCGCTACAGGGGTGCCTTCCCCATCGTGGTCATCGAGAACGAGGTCACCGCCAGGGGGTTCTGGTGCGGGGGGATGGATGAGTACCTCAGGCTCGTGGCCACGGCGAGGAAGGCCATAAGGGACGTGGACCCTCAGGTAAAGGTCGCTGACAGCGGCATCGCCTCCCTCTGCTGGGGCCTTCTGATGACAAAGGCGCTCCTGGAGGAGGGAAGGGAAGAGGAGGCCTTCCAGCTTTATAAGGCCTACTTCCAGGAGGCCTACGTGAGGAGGGCTACCTCCCTCAGCGAACTCCATCGCCTAATGAGGAACGAAAGGGTGAGGGAGCACATAAGAAAGGGTTCTTTTCTATTGAGAAGACTCAAGGAGGTGGTGGATGTCGTCAACTTCCACTACTATGAGTCTCCAAGGCTCTTCCCTGTCCTCATCTCCTTCATCAGGGAGAGGACGGGAAAGGAGGCCCTCATGAACAACGAACTCGGGTCAAGGTACAGGCTGGGGGTCCCTCAGAGGGAGAGGAGGGCGGCTGAAGACATGGTCAAGAAGCTTGCCCTCTCCGTGGCCATGGGCCTTCAGGCGGTCATCTGGTTTCCCTTCAGCAACGACCGGCACCACATAGTCGGCCTGGGGGATGAGGGGAGGAGGCCTATATTCGCCACCCTGAACGCCTTTAAGACATCCACCCGCTTCCTGAACCGGCCCCTCCTCTCTTACAGGGATCTTTCTAAGGGCAGGATCAGGCATCATTCCTTCCTCTTCCCCTCTTGGAAGGTGGATGTGGTCTGGTCCGAAGGGAAGGAGACGGTGGAGGTGGAAGGAGGCTGTAGCGTCTATGACTTTCAGGGATCTGAGGTGACCAGGAAGAGGATAAGGCTTGGTCCTTCTCCCGCCTTCATCGTCTGTCCGCGATAGAGGAGGGGGAAGTTGCCCTTTAAGCTCCCAGTCCTTGTAAGGGTCTTCGTCGTCTTTGTCCTGATCCTCTTTCTCAATCGCAGGAGGGTTCCCTTCTTCCTCTGCCTTTTCTTCGGGGCCTTCCTCCTCGGTCTCTGGATGCGCCTCCGACCTGCGCCGCTCCTCCTGATGATCTTGAAAGACATCACCTCCTCTCAGAGCCTCTGGCTTGCCTCGATCATCGCGGCTATCCTTACCCTGAGCAACCTGCTGGAGCGGGCGGGTCAGCTCAGTCGGATCGTTAAGGCCTTCGATCGCCTGAGCCATAGTCGTAAGTTCACCACCCTGGCCATGCCCGCCCTAATAGGGCTTCTGCCCATGCCGGCAGGGGCCCTGGTCTCCGCCCCCATGGTCCAGGAGAGCTATCCCCGTAGAGGAAGGGACCCGGAGTTGAAGGCCGCCATAAACTACTGGTTCAGGCACCTCTGGGAGTACTGGTGGCCCCTTTACCCCGGGGTGATCCTCGCCATCTCGCTCCTGCAGGTAGAGACCTGGAGGTTCGTCCTCGCCCAGATGCCCCTCACCGCAGGGGCCATAACAGGGGGGCTTATCTTCATCGCCCGCCACATCCCCGAGGCGAAAGGGAATCCCTCTGAAGGAGAGAGGAGAGGGGCCTTCCTCGACTTCCTCCGTGAGACCATGCCCATAGTCATCATCTTGATCTTCCTCTTCGGCTTCCAGGCCCTTCAACACTTGCTTCACCTCCAGATCCCTTTCGCTCCCCCAAAATACCTCGGCTTTGCCCTGGGACTTTTGGCCTCCATCCTCTGGGTCATGAGGAAGAACCGCCTCGGAAGGGGGGATCTTCTCTCCAGCCTCCTCAAGCCCTCCGTACCCCAGATGGCCATGGTCATCTTCGGGATCATGGCCTTCAAGGGGATGCTGGTGAAGAGCGCTGCCGTTGAGATGATGCGCCAGGAGCTGAGCCTTTACAGAATTCCACCCTTGCTGATCATCGCCTTCCTCCCCTTCGTAGCCGGGCTGGTTACAGGGGCCGCTATAGGGTTCGTGGGGACCACCTTTCCCTTAGTCATCTCCCTGATACACCCATCCACTCCGGGAGGGATCATCCCTTACGGTCTCCTCGCCTACGGTTTTGGCTACATGGGGATGATGCTCACCCCCCTTCACCTCTGTTTCCTCGTCTCCAAGGACTTCTTCCAGGCCGACCTGATGAGGACCTACCGCTACCTTTGGCGCCCCGCCCTCCTTATCCTCTCTTTAACCACCATCCTTTTTTTCCTCTACAGATCCATCCTTATCCCTTGACAAAGGGAGAAGAAAAAGTTATAGAACAAATGTTCTAAATGAAGAGGCCCAAGGAGAAGGTGCTGGGGGCGATAAGGGGGTTCCTCCGGGAGCGAGGCTATCCCCCCACCGTCAGGGAGATCCAGAGGCGGTGCGGGTATCGGACCACCTCTGCCGTCCACAGGGCCCTCTCCCTCTTGGAGGAGGAGGGAGTCATCAGGAGGAGGCCGGGAATTGCCCGGGGGATCGAGCTTCAGGAGGGCTCCCCGGTCCCAGTGCCCGTGCTCGGTAGGGTGCAGGCCGGGGTGCCGATCCTCGCTGAGGAGAACGTGGAGGGGTATGTGCTCTTCGAGAGATCCTTTGTCCCGGAAGGGACCTTTCTGCTCCGGGTGCAGGGAGATAGCATGGTAGGGGACCATATCCTGGACGGCGATTATGTGCTCATTAAGCCCCAGCCGGTAGTGGAAGACGGGGCCATTGCGGTCGTCCTCCTCGAGGGGGAGGTGACCTTGAAGAGGTTCTTCAGGAGGGGGGAAAGGGTGGAGCTTGTCCCCTCCACTCCGGAGATGGAGCCGATGGTGATCGAGGGAGGAGACCTGAAGATCATAGGCAAGGTGATAGGTGTCCTCAG
>CBEVRB010000110.1:0-5758 GCA_965552155.1 uncultured bacterium | reverse complement strand
GAAAGGCGTTCTTCAATCCCTGATAGATCTCCTCTGCGGTGGGGTGGGTGCGATGGTTGTAAAGATATTCCAGGATTCCATACCGCTGGATGGTCATGACCACCCCTCGTTCCTTCAGCAAATTTATCTTTTCCAATAAAGTCACAACTTAATTATGAAACTAAAATAAGTTTTTGTCAAGAATAAGTCTAAAACTGAATCTTTACCAAGATGATACGATTTCTATTTAACAGGCTCTGTCTCCATCAGAAAAAACTTGACATCGTCAGGGGGGTTTTGTTATAAAATGCACAAAGTCACAACCGACTGCTGGTAAAGAAAGGAGGGAGAGGATGGATTTTGGCTTCACCGAAGAGGAAAAAATGTTACAGGAGATGGCGAGGGATTTTGCCCGTAATGAGATAGCTCCTACCGTTGAGAAGGACGAGAAGGAGCACCTCTACCGCAGAGAGATCGTGAAGAAGATGGCGGATCTCGGCTTCTTCGGCTGCATAGCCCCTGAGAAGTACGGCGGGAACGGGATGGGGCACCTCGCTGCGACCATCATTACCATGGAGATTGCCAAGGAAAGCCCTTCCTACGGGGTCTCCTTTAACCTCCAGATGAACGCCATCCAGAGCGTGCTCCTCGAGTTCGGCACGGAGGAGCAGCGGGAGAAATGGATCCCTCCTCTCATCAGCGCGGATCTCCTGGGTTGCTTTGCCCTCACAGAGCCGGATACCGGTTCGGATGTGGCCTCGATGAAGACCACGGCCAGGGAGGTGGAGGACGGGTTCATCATCAACGGGTCGAAGATGTGGATCTCGGGAGTGCCTGTGGCCGACGTGGGCATCATCTTCGCCATGACCGATCGAGAGAAGAGGCATCGGGGAATGTCCGCCTTTATCGTGGACATGCACTCTCCAGGGATCGAGCAGAAGGCGATCGAGGACAAGCTGGGGCTCCACAGCTCTCCCACCGGGGAGATCACCTTCGATGAGGTGAAGGTCCCCAAGGACGCCCTCGTAGGGGAGAAGGGTGATGGGTTTAAGATCGCCATGTTCATGCTCGACAGGACCCGCCTCTCCTGTGCCGCCAGGGCGGCAGGGGTGGCGGAGAAGTGTTTTGAGCTGGCCGCCCAGTACGCCAACGAGAGGATCCAGTTCGGTGTTCCCATCATCCAGCATCAGATGATCCAGGAGCAGCTCGCCAGGATGTGGTGCGAGCATGAGGCAGCAAAGCTCCTCGTCTTCAAAGCCGCGTGGCTTCTCGATCACTTAGAGCCGGGTCAGAGGCCCACCTTGGCTGTCTCCACCGCCAAATACTACACTGCGGAAGCTGCTGTGATGGCCGCCAATGAGGCGATGAAGATCTATGCCTCCTATGGCTTTTCCACCGAGTACCCGATCGAGAGGTACTACCGGGATGCCAAATCCTATCAGAGCGTGGAGGGGACCTCTAACATCCAGAAGATGATTATCGCCAGGCATTTTATCGAGAAGAGGGGTTAAAACAAAAGTTAAGGAGGGAGATTAGATGGAAGTCACGGTACCCATGGTCGGAAAGATCACGAAGGTGCTGGTGAAGGTGGGGGACAAGGTGAACGAGAACGATCAGGTGGCCACCCTCGAGGCGATGAAGATGGAGATGCCCATAGTGGCCCCCATCTCAGGGACCGTCAAGGAGATAAACGTGAAGCCAGGAGACGAGGTGACCTCTGATACGGTCCTCATGATCATCGAGTAGGGAGGCCATGAAGCTCGAAGGTAAGGTGGCTGTAGTAACCGGGGGGAGCAGGGGGGTGGGGAGGGCCATATGCCTCGCCTTCGCCCGGGAAGGAGCGGACCTGGTCGTCAACTACGCCACCCGTCCCGAGAAGGCCGAGGAGGTGGTCAAGGAGATAGAGGGGATGGGCCGGAGGGCGGTGGCGGTGAAGGCCGATGTGGCCACCCCTGAGGGGGCCCAGGCCGTGGTGGATCGCGCGGTGCAGGATCTCGGAAGGATAGATGTCCTGGTGAACAATGCGGGATTCACCCGCCCGGGGATGCTCCACAAGATGAGCGAGGAAGACTGGGACGCGGTTGTGGCCATCCACCTGAAGGGCCCATGGCTCTGCATCAAGGCCGCCTCCAGGTACATGATGGAGCAGGGGAGTGGTTCCATCATCAACGTGACCTCCGTGGCCGGGGTGGTGGGGACGGTGGGTCAGATCAACTACAGCGCCGCAAAGGGAGGGGTTATCGCCCTTACCAAATCAGCCGCCCGGGAGCTGGCCCGCTACGGGATAAGGGTGAACTGCATCTCCTTAGGGATCGTGGAGACGGACATGACGGAGAAGATCAGGACCGACCCCAAGCTCTCCGAGATCTACATGAGGCGCATCCTCCTGGGGCGGTTCGCTAAGCCCGAGGACATCGCCCCTGCCTTCGTCTTCTTTGCCTCGGAGGATTCCCGCTACATCACGGGACAGCTCCTCTCGGTGGACGGCGGCTACGGGATGACCTAATTAACGAAAGAAAGGAGGGATAGAGATGCCTGGAGTACCCGATAAGATCGAGACTTGGCAGATGGTGAGGCCATGGGGGAAGGACAAGGAGACGGGGAAGGTGATCGAGGGGAAGATCGAACGCACGAGTATCCCCGTCCCGGAACTTAAGCCCGGAGAGGTCCTGGTGGAGATAGCGGGCTGTGGAGTCTGCCACACCGACCTGGGCTACTTCTTCGACGGCGTCCCCACGGTGAACAAGCCTCCCCTTACTCTTGGTCATGAGATAAGCGGTGTGGTGGTGGCAGGGGATGAGCAGTGGATCGGGAAGGAGGTGATCATCCCAGCGGTTATGCCCTGCAGGCAATGCTACATGTGCAAGATCCGCCGGGGGAACCGCTGCCTCAACCAGAAGATGCCAGGAAACAGCCTGGGGATTTACGGAGGCTTCTCGAGTCACATCCCCGTCCCCTCGATCGACCTCTGTGAGGTGAGGGATCGGGGAGATATCCCCCTTTCCCACCTGGCGGTGATCGCCGATGCGGTGACCACACCTTATCAGGCGGCAAAGAGGGCGGATCTTCAGCCAGGGGACAACGTAATCGTGATAGGCTGCACTGGAGGGGTAGGGGTCTACATGACCCAGATAGCCAAGGCCCTCGGGGCAAACGTGGTCATAGGGATCGCCAGAAACCCCGAGAAGCTGAAGAGGGCCCTCCAGTACGGTGCCGACTTCGTGATCAACTCCACAGATAAATCTCCGAGGGACGTGAGGGACGAATTCAGGAAGATCTGCAAGGAGAACGCCCTTCCCAATTACGGCTGGAAGATCTTCGAGGTGACGGGGACGAAGGCCGGTCAGGACATGGGACTTGAGCTCCTCTCCTTCATCGGGAAGTTGATCGTCGTGGGATTCGGTCTTGCCAAGAACGAATACAGCATTTCGCGCCTTATGGCCTTCGATGCAGAGATCATCGGCACCTGGGGATGCCTGCCCGAGTACTATCCGGTGGTCCTCCAGATGGTGCTCAGCGGAAAGATCCAGATCGAGCCCTTCGTGGAGACCAGGCCGATGAGCCAGATCAACGAGGTCTTCGAGGAAGTGCATAAGGCGGGCTCCCCGCCGAGGAGGATCGTCCTCACCCCTGATTTCTAAAAATAAAAAAAGAAAGGAGGAGGGAAGAGATGCTTTTGGACTGGTTCCCAAGAGATAACGAGGAGAAGAGCCATCAGCTATTTGGAGACGAGCACTTTGGGACCGAGCCTCCCTGCACCATGTACGAGAAGAAACCCATGATTAACCCGGAAACGGGCGAGGAGGTGGAAGGGCTCTACACCGCATGGATCACCCTCAACAACCCTGCCCAGTATAATTCCTATACCACCCAGATGATAAAGGGTGTTATTGCCGGGATGCACAAGGCCTCCATGGATCGGGAGGTGGTGGCGATCATCTTCACCGCCGTGGGAGATAGAGCCTTCTGCACCGGAGGGAATACCAAGGAATACGCCGAATACTATACCCTGAGGCCCCTCGAGTATGCCCAGTATATGGACCTCTTTTCCGGGATGATCGACGCCATCCTGAAGGCGAGGAAGCCCGTCATCTGCCGTTGCAACGGGATGAGGATCGCCGGAGGGCAAGAGATCGGGCAGGCCTGCGACTTCACCGTGGCCGCTGACACTGCCGGTTTCGGCCAGGCCGGGACCCGTCACGGTTCTACCCCTACAGGCGGTTCCACCGACTTTCTGCCCTGGAACCTGAGCATGGAGCAGGCGATGTGGCAGGCGATCTCCAATGAGATGTGGAGCGCTTACAAGATGGAGCGGCTCGGCCTGGTTACCAAGGCGATCCCCATCAAGAAGAACGAGAAGGGCGAGTGGGTGAGGGACCCCAGGGTGATCACCGACAAATACGTCGAGAACGGGGAGATCGTTTATGGAGAGTACAAGAAGGGCGAGGCCTACAAGGAGGGGCTGGAGCAGCTCAAGCAGCTTAAGACCGACTGGAGTCTGCTGGACGATTACATCAACAGGATGGTCTGGACCATGTCTCAGACGACCTTCCTCTGTCTGATGAACACCATCGAGAGCGTCCGGGTGAAGAAGAAGTTCTACTGGGATCTGCTCAAGAGCAGCCAGATCTACTGGCTTGCCGCCAACATGAACGCCGAGGCATTTCTCGGATTTAACGCCTTCAACACCTCAAAGATGACGGGGAAGCGGGAGATAGACTTCCTGGAGTACCGCCGCCAACTCGCCAAGCTGACCCCCTATCCCGATCTGGTCGACAAGGTCATCGCTCCTCCCAAGAAGGAATAGACACCTCCTCACCTTTAAGATCCGGGGGGCCTTTACTCTGGCCCCCCGGCCCCCCCTTCTTTTTTCTCTTCTCCCAACCTCAACTGAAGGTGAATCATGTCACCTTTCTCAAAACCCATCCTCTCAAAGAAGCGGAGCAGTTCCCAGGATCGCCAGTCGACAAAGGTGTAGACCGTATTCACCCCTATCTTTTTCAGGTTAGCTATCACTTCCTTGAAGAGCATGGTTGCGATTCCCCTCTTCTGATAGTCCGGATGGACCCCGATGGTGTCGATCCACCCCACGGTGTCAGGGACGCCGTACTCCCATCCGCTAATGTCCCCGATGATGAATCCCACGACCTTCCCCTCCACCTCGGCCACAAGGGAGGCCATGGGAGATCGGTGTTCGGAGAGCTCTATCTTCATCTGCCAGTACTCGGGCCTCTCCTTCCCGAGGATCGCCTTGTCTATCTCTATGATGTCCTCCAGGTCTCGATAATCGAGGGCCCTGATCCTTACGGGTAAATCCATCCCCTCCTTCCTCACATCCTTCAAATATAACGGGGATCAGAGGATTGTCAAATTCTGCAAAAATCCATTTGACTGAGGGGAAGGGCTCTGTTATAGTGTCTTTCAGATAAGCGAGGGGTCCCGCCGAAAGGGAAGAAGGGCGCTTCAGAGGGGTCAGCAGATACCTTCCGATCTTTCCACGGGTTCCTTCCTTATCAAAAAGAAATTTTTAAGGAGGAGAAGTAGCATGCCAAGAGGTAGAGTAAAGTGGTTCAACGACAAGAAGGGGTATGGTTTCATCGAGAGGGAAGACGGTGAGGACGTATTCGTCCATTACACCGCTATCGTGGGGGAGGGGTTTCGTACCCTCCATGAAGGAGAAGAAGTGGAGTTTGAGATCGTCCAGGGTCCCAAAGGCCCTCAGGCCTCAAAGGTCTCCGTGATCTAAGGACCCGAAAGCCTTGACCCCTCAAGGGCCCTC
>CBEVRB010000109.1:0-5772 GCA_965552155.1 uncultured bacterium | reverse complement strand
GGCCTTTACCCTTTTTCGCTCCCTGCATCTGATGCCCGTGTCGAAGTCTACCTCCCCTCCGGCCCCCTTCAGGACCCCTTGGGGATCGATCTTTCGGAAGTTGAAGATGTATTTCTCCGGTTTTGAGGTTGCATTTTTGCCGATGGATGGACTTGACAGTTCCACCACAAGCTGCGCCCGGTTGAAGTCTTCATCGGATAACCCTCCGGACCCCAGGTTCTTCAGAAGGACATGGACCGTGCAGCCTTTGAGGAAAATCCTCTCGAGGGAGAGATCGGAGGCCTTTGCGGCCTTGGGGATCAGGACCGTCTTCTTCTGGCGGGATGCATGAGGAAGGGCCTTTTCAGCTGCTCGGCTGGATGATGCCGTGGCGACCGATCCCATGAGGGTTCTTGCCCAGCTCTGCCCCCCCACGATGAGAAGGAAGGAGAGGGCAAAACCCAAGGAGACCTTCCATCCATCTATCCCCTTCATCTCCAACCTCCTCATGAGTTTTTTCATTTTATATAGTGCCTTTCCTTCCGCCCTGGTTCAAATGCCCATCTTTCATTATTTTCGTGGGAGTTCCAGACAAAAATCCAGGGCCTCCTTTACCTGAAGAAGGCCCCACCCAAATTGCTCATCTTTTCCGTGGGGCCCCAAATCGTGGGCCGTCTCCCGAAGGACCCTGCCTATCCTCTCGGGCGTCAGGTTCGGGTTCTTTTGTAACAGGAGGGCTGAGCAGGATGATGATGACATTGGCCTATTCCCTCGGGCGTCAGGTTCGGGTTCTCCTGTAACACGAGGGCCACCACCCCCGAGACAAAGGCCGAGGCCATCGAGGTGCCGTTGAAGAAGTTGTAACGGTTGCCGGGGGCCGTGCTTATGATGTCCACCCCCGGGGCGCAGAGGTCGATGAACCTCCCCTCCAGCCCCTCGGAGTAAGGGCGCCCTTCCTTATCCACTGCTCCCACCGCTATCACCTCCGGCAGGGCAGCAGGATAAGGGGGATAGACCCTAAGGCCCCTGTCCCCTGCCGCGGCCACAAAGACCACCCCCTGAGAGGAAGCGACCTTTATCAGCCTCCCTATCAGGGGGTCATGGGGTCCTCCAAGGCTGAGGTTCACCACTCTGGCTCCGAGCAGAACGGCCCGGTCTATGCCCTGGGCGAGCAGGAAGGTCGTGGTAGTGGCAGCGAGTCTCCCCGCTGAGATAGGTCGGCAGACCCTTATGGCCAGGACCTCGGCCTCGGGGGCCACACCGCATATCCCCACCCCGTTATGGCAGCGGGCGGCGATGATGCCGGCCAGGGCCGTCCCGTGGATCTCCTTATGGAAATCGCCCCTCTTAAGGAGGTCCTCCTCCCCGGAAATTCCCCCCTTCAGGTCCTCGTGCAGGGAATCTATCCCCGTATCTACGACTGCCACCTTTATTCCCCTTCCCCTCGCCCCTCTGCGCGAAGTCGTCCCGATCATCTTGAGGCCGTACTGGAGGGGAAGGAGGGGATCGGCTCCTGAGGAACAGCTGCGATAGGTGTAGTTGGGCTGGGGAAGGGGCCTTGAGGGGTCTCGAGAGAGGGCCCGGATGATCTCTTCTCTCCTTACCCCTTCAGGGAGGGCAAGTCGCACCATGCTCAGACCGATGGTTTTGAGTTCCACCACCTCGAGGGCCCGGACCCCATATTCCTTCTCCCACCTCCTGAGGGTTCCCCTGAGCTTCACTCCTTTGGCCCTGAGGGTCACCACCAGCTCCCCGGGCACAGCGGGCCCATGAACCCTCGCAAAGGGAGGCCCATGGACGCATAGTTTAGGGCCTCCAGCCGATCGCCATAGCACCCTTCTCCCCTTCACGATCGCCACCTGGAAGTCGTACGTCCCCAGGCGGACCCTGTAAGTCGGGGTCACCTCCATCCCGATGATCCACTTTCCTCCAACGAGCTGGGAGCGCCTGACGGTGGTCTTGAAGAGGCCCTTGCAGGAAGCCGTTGAAGGAAGAAGGGTCACCGTACAGCCCGAGACACTGGAGGTCCGGGGAGGGATGAGGGAGAGTTCGAACCTGAAGGGGTCCCCTGGGGAGGTGCTCCCATAAGCCGGGCGGACCCCCTCGAGGCGCCATTCCCTCCCTTCCTCCTTCCTCAGGAGCTTCTTCTCCACGGGAGGGCGGCCCACCGGGCTGGAGGGAGGAATGATGGTCAGGTAAGCGGTGCGGAAGTTATTGTTCCTCCTCTTGCGGGATTCTCCCTCGCCCCAGACGCTGAACTGGAAGGTGATCGTCCCTCTTGCCCCCTGAGGGACGGTGTACCGAAAGATCACGGTCCTTTTCTCCCTTCCCCCCAACTTCTTCAGTTCCTCCTTTTCCCTCCAACCCGTCTCCTTGGTCGCCCCCCTGACCTCTATTCCCTTGATCGGCTCCTTCCCCAGGTTTATCACCTCGACGGAAACCTTCACCTCGCCCCCGGGTCTTCCCCTGGGGGGAGAGAAGCGGACCTCTCCGATGGTGAGATCTGCTAAGGGCTCGGAGGGAAAAGCCCCTTTACAGAAGATGGAGGCGAAGGTCAAAAGGATGGGGAAGAGGAGGAGTCTGATGAAAGATCTGTCCTTCACCCCTCTTTCATCTCGACGAACTTCACAATCTCTTTCTTCTCCCTGAGGGAGGAGACGATCCCCTTGATCTGCTGCCGATCCAGTCCCTCAGGAAGCTCGATGAGATAGACGCCCATAGGGGTGGGTCCGGCCACGATCCTCCCCCCTATCTCCAGGAGGATTTCCCTGATAGCCCCCTCTGCGGCGTCATCCTGAAAGATCACCTGAAGGCATGGCCCTCTGGGGGAGAGGACCTCAGGGCCTGCCAGGGTATGGTAAACGCGGCTTCCCATCCCCCACGGGTTCAGGGAGAGGGTGGTGATGAGGCCCACGATGAGGAGGG
This sequence comes from uncultured bacterium, assembly GCA_965552155.1. Taxonomy (GTDB): domain Bacteria; phylum Desulfobacterota; class B13-G15; order B13-G15; family B13-G15; genus CAYRAR01. The sequence goes on along the minus strand of CBEVRB010000109.1, from coordinate 2,868 downwards.
CCTGCACGGTTGCAAGGACTAAGGCGGGACGGGGCCAGTCTCCGATCGCCTTGATCAGGCTGCGGAAACGCTGCCACAGGTTTCCTCTCTCCGCCCGCTCAATTTCCGCGAGGAGCCGGGGGAAGGTGGCTGGGGCGGGTATCTCGTCCATTATCTCCCTGTAAAACTCCCGCTCTTTGCGGATGAGCTCAAGTTCCCTCCTGCACCTCTCACAGCCTTTCAAGTGTTCCTTCACCCTCTCCTTCTCTTCCTCGCTGAGAGAGCCACTGACATACCAGGGAAGGAGCAGGTCCACTCCCTGGCAATCTTCTCCTTTTGCCTTTATGTCCATGTCGCCTCCTCCCCTATCCCCATCTCCTCCAGGATCGCCCGCAGCCTCTGCCGGGCGTAAAAGAGGCGCGTCTTCACGGTATTCAGGGGGCAGCCCACAATCTCAGAGATCTCCCTCACCGAGAGGTCCTCGTAGTAAGCCAGGTGCAGAACCTCCCTGTGTTTTGGACTCAGCCTCTCAAGGGCCCCCTTGAACTTCTCCTTCAGTTGTGAATGATATGAAACCTCATCCGGGGGCGTATCCCCATTGACCACCTCCTCCAGCCCCTCTTCTCCTGCAAACCTGAAGCCCTTCCTGAGCTTCTTGCGGACCTTGTTGGCGGCGATGCCTAAGATCCACGTGGAGACCTGAGACCGCCCTTTGAACCTCTTTGCTCCCCTCCAGATCTCCATCATCACCTCGTTGACCACGTCCTGGGCCTCCTCCTCGTCGAGGAGGTGAAGGGCGTAAAGGTATATCCTCCTGTAATAGCGTTCATAGAGCTTCCTGAAAGCCTCATGATCCTTTCTTGCAATCGCTTCTATGAGAAGGCCGTTAGCGGACACCTTCGGGACCGTACATGCAAAGGATTAAGGAAATACCGCTGAGGCCCTCCTTATCACGTTTCGTCTTCCATCGGCCGTGAGCTCATCCACGTACGTCATGGTCGCCCTGTCCCCTGAGGTGTAGGCCCCTGGACGAGAGCCGGTGAACCTGCCCGACCTTGGGGGGTTCTCGTAGAGGGGGAATTTCGGGTTGTTGTAGGGGAATCCCCCCGTTATGTTCACCGATACGGTGATCCTGCCAGCCCCTACCCTGTCCAGATCGGTGACAGTAAAGACAAAGGAAGGACGTACTCCACCACCAAGCTGTACGCTGACCCTGGCATCATGTCCTATCGGTGGCTGGCTGAAGTAGAGGTCCTTGCGCTGTAGGAGGATCTTCAGGTCGTCCTTCGGGTCGAAGTGGATCTCCGCATACCCCTCCTTCGGCTCCGGGAGCCCCGCATAGGTGAGCTTCCAGTGGGCCTCGGCCATGATCAACTCCTCGGTCCTCAGGACCTGGTTCACGGTGAAGCGGAGCACGATGTTGTTGAGGAACTTGAAGTCGGTGTCGATTGCCTTCCTCAACCGGTGCCATCCACGGGGGTAGTTCTTATAGTTTCTCGAGATGAGGGCCATGTAACCCTCGAGGTCCTTTCCCATGTAGGCAAGGGCGAGGTCGTAGAGGCGCCCCTGGAGCAGCTCAGAAAGGGTCCCGGGGAAGAATTTAACTTCTATCACCCCAAAACGGCGGTAATCGGAGAGGTCTCCCGCGGCGTTCCTCACCCTGATGGCGAGCCTGTAGGTTTCGTCCGGGAAGGGTCTGAAGGAGAACTCCCACCGCTCCCTTCCCTCCGCCCTCTGCCAACCCCTGCCACCGTCAAGGGAGACCTCCACCTCCTGCACCGGGGCCTCCCCTCCATCTGCCTCACCGTAAAGGACCGCCTCGCCCTTCGGGTCGAGCTCATCCTGGGTGAGGATTACCTTCCGGGCCCCCTCCAGACTAATCTCTCCCAGTTTCGCCCACTCAATGGAGGGCCCATCAGCTGCCATCCCTGTGGAAGACACGAGGATTAAAATAAGCCCTGTCAGCCACTTCATCTTTTTCCTCCCTCATCCATTTAGTCTCCCCATTTGGGCAAAAGGTTCAACTTCAGAACCTCATGTTTAGCTTTATGTGGTAAATTGTTTCTTCGTAGTCGCCGTCGGAATCGTATTCATCGTAATCGCTGTAACTGGCGCTCAGGCTTAAGGTGATGCTCAGGGACTCGGTCTCCTTTATCACCTGGTCGAACATCGCACTGTACGTCCACCTGAAGTTGTCCGGGGCACCCGTCAGGGAGGAGTTGTCGCAGTACTCTGCGGTCACGTTCATGTTGAGATTGGATCGGGTCTTATCGTAACTGAGGCCCAGCCCCCCTTCACCCCTGTAACTTCGGTCGACGATGTGCATGAGCACCGTCTCCTTGCGGGTGAAGCTGAAACCGAAGTTCCAGTTCCAGCTAAGAGCGAGCCAGTTGTAGTTGAAACCGAGGGAGAAGGAGGGGCTGTGGGTGAAGTACTCGGTGGTCTCGTCCACATGATCCCAGGTGCGGCTGTAGCTGTATCCCACCGAGTAATTCCAGAAGGAGAAGCTCTGGGATGCGGTGGTGCTCAAGCGGAGGTCCTCCGTATCCAGGGTCCTTGGGCTATCGTCGCTGTACGTCTTCGTGTAATCGGCCTGGAAGGTGAACCCCAAGGTGTTCCATATGTCCTGGCGTTTTATGAAGGGCTTAAGGTCTGCGTTGAAGGAGGTCATCTCCATATAGGTGCGGTTCTCCATCTCCGAATGGTGGCTCACCTTATCGTAGGAGAACTCGTACAAGAGAAAGAGGCCGAGCTCGTCCAGGGGAAGGTACTGGATCTCGCCCTTGTACCTCTGCATGTCAGAACTTGGGGAGCCGTGGACCGATCGAAACCAGGGCTCCACCCGCTCGAACTCCCCCTTCAGGGAGAGGTTGCTCCTCAGGATCAGCT
>CBEVRB010000108.1:0-5785 GCA_965552155.1 uncultured bacterium | reverse complement strand
CAGCTCAGTCCCTCCCAGCGGCAGGGAAGGAGGGTGTTGTTCTGGAAGAGGGGTTCTTCAGCGATGGGGAAGGGGGAGGCCTTCTTCGCCTCCTCCCATAGGTCCGTTCCCGGGATCGGGGAGTATTCGGCCAGATAAGGCCTTGCCCCGCAGTCCCAGACGAACTTTATGGTATCTTCCACCTCCTCCCTCCTCTGGTGGGGAAGCCCCACCAGGATATAGGCCCCTATCTCCTCGGGGGAATAACCCGCGTGAGTGAGGCTCGATACGGCCTTTCTGAAGTCCGCAGCCGATACCTTCTCCTGGGGAGCGATCGTCTCAAGGCCGATCCTTATCGTTTTGAACCCCACTTCCCTCATCATTTCTGCGACCCTCCCGTCTATCCCCCGGGCATGGAGGGCATTGGGGGTATGGAAACGGACCCCAAGCCCCCTATCCTTCAACTCCTCCAAAAGGGGGATGAAGAGGTCATCGGGCGAAAAGAGCAGGGCATCGTCGTAAAAGGCGAAGTCTTTGATCCCGTGGACCTCAGCCCAAAAGGCGATCTCCTGGGCCACCTTCTCCGGTCGTCGTCTCCTCAGTCCGGGATAGAGGAGATGGGAGGCGCAGTAAGGGCACCGAAAGGGACACCCCCTGGAGGCGAGGATCGAGACGTAATCGAGCTTCCTGTAAAGATGAAAGGCAGGGTAGGGGAGGTCCTGGGGGTCCGGGGGGCTGAGGACAGGTGATCCGTCCCCGCCCGCCTCCTTTATGATCCTCTCCATCGCCTCCTCCCCCCTTCCGGGGATCACCCGATCCGCTCCCGAGTGGCGCCGGGCGTGGTCGGGAAGGAGGGAGGCGTAAATCCCCCCAAGGAAGACCGGTACAGTCGGGAAGATCTCCTTTATTACCTTTATCGTCTCCCTTACTCCCAGGTACCAGTAGGTCATCCCTGAGGTGACGAGGATGAGATCAGGGGTGGGGAGGCAACAGAGGGCCTCCCTGAAGAGGTCAGGAGGCATGCCGAAACGATAGAAACGGCGGGGTATCCCCTTGAGGGGAGGGGGCTTTTCCACCTCCTCCCTGAGGAGGTGCCCCCGTCCGTCCTCTTTTCTCTTTGGGCGCTTCAGGTTGGATCGCTCGAGGAGGGGATGGTGGACATCAAGGAGGTCTATGAGATCGACCCTGAAGCCGTTCTCCTCCAGGATGGATCCGAGGTAAAGCAATCCCAGTGGCTTTGCCCAAAAGTCATAGGCGGCAAAGTCATAGATCCAGGGATTTACCAGCAGGGCCCTCTTTCCCTTCACTTGTTATGTCCCCGTCGATCTGCTATTTAAATTATATGCAAAAATTGGTAACTTTTGGCCGACTTCCATGATCGGGGAGATCGAGAAACTTCAGGCCGCCGAGCAAAAGATCCTGGCCGATCCCATCATTCGGCGGGTGGTGGAGATGGCCCAGCAGGAGGGGGTGGGACTCTATCTGGTGGGAGGGGCGGTGAGGGACTTCCTCCTGGGACGGGAGCCCAGGGACTACGATTTCGTGATGGAGAGGCTTCACCCTCCCTTCCTCGATCGCCTGGGGATCGCCTTTGAGGCCTCTTACTTCTCCATGGGCAAGGGAAGGGAGGAGAGGGTCTACAGGCTGGTCAAAGGGGATAAGATCCTCGATTTCACGGTGATGACGGGTCGGAACGTGCAGGAAGACCTGATGAGGCGGGATTTCACCATCAACGCCATCGCCTATTCCTTCTCCGAGAAGAAGTTCTACGCCCCTGCCCGGGCCCTGGAGGACATGGAGCGGCGGAGGATAGACCTCCTCTCCTCGGAGGCGATCATCCAGGACCCCTTGAGGATGCTTCGGGCCCTCCGTTACGCCTCGATCCTCGGCTTTGAGCTCACCCCGAGGCTGAAGGAGGAGGTCCTCAGGAGCAAAGAGCTCCTGGGGAAGGTCGCCCCTGAGAGGATAAGGTCGGAGCTGGACGTGATCCTCCTCTCCGATGACCCTGCTGGAGGGCTGGAGCCCATGCTCGAGCTGGGGTTGCTGCATCAGATCTTCCCTGAGATGGCCTCCCTGGAGGGGGTTGAGCAGGGTGAGCCCCATACCCAGGACGTCCTGCGACACACGGTGGCCGTGACTGTTAAGGCGATGGAGCTTGCCGTCCGGAATCCCTACGATCTGGAGCTCGATAAGGAGATGCGCCTCGTCCTCGGCTATGCGGCCCTCTTTCACGATCTGGGAAAACCCGAGACCCGCCAGGTGGATGAGGAGGGGAAGGTCCACTTTTACGGTCATCCTCAGGTATCGGCGGAGAAGGCCTCACGGATAATGCGCCGGTACAGGTTCCCCACCTCTCTCAGGGAGAGGGTCCTGAAGGTGGTCTCAAACCACATGAGGCCCCTCACCCTCCTCAGGTCTTCCCCCAAAGATGCGGCCTTGAGGAGGTTGATCAATGCCGTGGGGGAGGCCACCCCTGCCCTTCTTCTCCTCGGACTCGCAGAGGTGGAGGCGAAAGAGAGTCCGGAAGGGGAGCGGGATGCATATCTTGAGCTTTCCAGAAGGATCCTTTCCCTGACGAGACAGGAGGAGGTGATATCCCCCCCGAAGCTCATCGGGGGCAGGGACCTGATGGAGATGGGGTACTCCCCGGGCCCCAGGATGGGGGAGATCCTGGAGGCGGTGAGGCAGAGGCAGATAGAGGGCCTGATCAGGACGAGGCAGGAGGCCCTCGAATTTGTAAAGAAGAACTTTCCTCCGAGAGGGGAGAGGAGGGAGGCATGAAGGAGAAGATAGCGGTATACCCCGGTTCCTTTGACCCTATAACCTATGGGCACATCGACATCATAAAGAGGGCGCTGAAGATCTTTGACAAGGTGATCGTGGCGGTCGCCACCAATTATCAGAAGAAGCCCCTCTTCTCTCCTGAGGAGCGAGTGGCGATGATAAAGGAAGCGCTGAAGGATCTGCCCAATGTCCAGGTGGAGAGCTTCGAGGGCCTGCTGATAAACTACATGAGGAAGACGGGGGCGAAGGTGGTCCTCAGGGGTCTGAGGGCCACCTCTGATTTTGAGTACGAGTACCATATGGCTTCGATGAACAGGACCCTCGATTGCGACATAGATACCATCTTCATGGTGACCGGCAAGGACTACTTCTTCATCAGCTCCCGCACGGTGAAGGAGATAGCGAGCCTCGGGGGATCGGTCGAGGATCTGGTTCCCGAGAACGTCGCCCGCTCCCTCCGGGAGAAGTTCTCCCAGCTCGCCTCCGAGGGGAAGTCCTTCTCCCTTCGATGACCACCAGGGAAAACACAAAGAGGATCTGGATCGGTCCTGTCCCCATAGGGGCAGGGGCGCCGGTGGCGGTTCAGTCGATGACCACGACCCATCCTCAGGACATCGAGGGGACCCTTCGGGAGATAGAGGAGGCCCGGAAGGCGGGCTGTGAGATCATGAGGGTGGCCGTGCCCGATGAGGAGGCGGCCAGGGCCTTCGGGGAGCTCAAGCGCCGGTCTCCCCTTCCGCTGATCGCCGATATCCACTTCCGGTGGAAGGTGGCTTTTGAGGTGATAGAGGCGGGGGCAGACGGAGTGAGGATAAATCCCGGGACCCTCTCCCAGAAGGCCCTCCGCGAGGTGATATCCGCTGCAAGGGAGGCCTCGATCCCCATAAGGGTGGGGATAAACGCAGCGTCCCTTCCCCGGAGGATAAGGGAGCGCTTCGGAGGTGCCACCCCGGAGGCGATGGTGGAGGCGGCCCTTGAGGCGATAAAGCTCTCCGAGGATCTGGGACATGCGCAGATAAAGGTTTCCCTCAAGGCCTCAGATGTCCTTCGGACCGTTGAGGCTTACAGGCTCTTCGCCCAGCGTTCCTCCTATCCCCTCCACCTGGGAATAACCGAAGCCGGTCCTCCCTTCAGCGGGGCGGTGAAATCGGCAGTGGGCCTGGGGATACTCCTCGCAGAGGGGCTCGGCGATACCCTGAGGGTCTCCCTCACCGGGCCACCGGTCCTTGAGGTGAGGGCGGCCTATCATATCCTCGGGGCCCTCGGGATAAGGGAGAGGGGGGTAGATATCATCTCCTGTCCCACCTGTGGACGCTGCGAGGTGGACCTCCCTAAGCTCGTTGAAGAGATTCAGGGGCGGCTCCTTCACATCACTGCTCCTATAAAGGTGGCGGTTATGGGATGTGTGGTGAACGGCCCCGGGGAGGCGAAGGAGGCCGATGTGGGGATAGCAGGCGGGAGGGGAGAGGGGGTGCTCTTTCGAAAAGGGGAGGTTATCGCTCGTCTTCCTGAGAGAGAGTGGGTTCCGAGGCTCGTGGAGGAGGTCCAGAGGCTGGCGCAGCAGTACGCAACTTCTGGCGAGTGTAAAGGATCCTCTGGATTACCGTCACGTGGGTAAGCACCGTGAGGATCCATAACACGGGCACCATCCAGTCGAACACTGCCCCTGCGGCTATCAGTATCACCCTCTCGGGTCGCTCCATTATCCCCACCTTGCAGGAAGGGATGACCGTCTCGGCCCTCGCCCTGGCGAAGGGAACGAGCAGGCTTCCGATGGTGGCCACAGTGGCAAGCATCACCAGGGAGGGGCGAGAGCTGTAAGCATAAAAGAAGATTATCCCCATGAGGAGCACCGAGTCAGAATACCTGTCCATCACTGAGTCGAAGAAGGCCCCAAAGGCGGTCACCCGTCCCTGGGCCCGCGCCACGGCCCCATCGAGCATGTCAAAGAGTCCTCCCAGGAGCACCGCTGCCCCTGCTACCTTCCAGAGCCCCAGGGCGAGCAATACCGCCGCCCCCCCATTTATGAGGAATCCGATGAAGGTGAGGTAATTGGGGTTGATGAGACCGCGGATGGCCTTGGCTATCCTGTAGAGGATGGGATCGAGCTTATGGTTCAGCAGTGCTCCTAACATCTCCCCTTTCGGCTACCTGAAAATAACACGGGAGAGAAATTAGCTCAACCGTCCAAAGGAGAGGGCGACTAATTCAGTTCCTCGATCCTTATCTCCTTGCCCACCCCGACCTCTATGAAGTTCTGGCCGTATACCTTTCTGAAGGCATCTCTCGCGAGATCTCCCGAGCAGTGGCACGGGGCGGCATAACGGACCTCCAATCGCTTAAAGTCGGAGACGATTCCCTTAATTTCCCTTTCCCCTGCCCATGCCAGGTGAAATCCTCCCAGGACCAGGAGCACCTCCTTCCTCCACGTCTCCTTTGCCCTCCTGATGATGTTCACCACCCCGGGATGGGCGCAACCGGTTATGATGACCATTCCCTTCGGTGTGTGTATCACCAGGGACTGCTCCTTTATCCAGCCCCCCATCTCTCCGGTGCTGTAAAACCCATCCCATATCTGAGACGGACCGGATATCTCCTTCACCTCCCCACCGAGCCTCCTGATATCCTCCTTGAACCCCTTCGGGAAGGACCTCGGCAGAAAGACGGTCACCTTTTGATTGACCCCCATCAGGGCCGATAATCCCCCTGTGTGATCGCCATGGGGGTGGGAGAGGACCACGAGGTCTATCGCCTTCGGATCTATCGCCAGGCTTCTCATGTTATGAAGCAGGATGTGTCCGTCTCCTCCCGTGTCAAAGAGTATTCGTTTCCCTTCTGCCTCGATCAGACACGAAAAGCCCCATCCGGTGAACAAGCCTTCTTTATAAGGGTAGTTATCGTAAAGGATCACCATCTTCATCTTCGACTCCTTTCCCCAGGATGGTCCTCCCAGGAGGACCACTGCCAGAGCTATGATCGATATCCAGAGGAGACCAGTAGCTTTCCCCTTTATCTTTTCACA
>CBEVRB010000107.1:0-5793 GCA_965552155.1 uncultured bacterium | reverse complement strand
GCCGCCGACATCTGGGTCGTCGATGTGAGGAGGGGCAGGGTCATAAACGCCACCAGAGTAGAGGGAAAGGCGAGCAGTTGGAGGGTGGGGGGAATGGGAGGAGGACCGGTAGGAGGCAATGTGATCCTGGGGGGAGCCCTCGGGGTCTACAAGAACACCCCCATGGAGAAGGCGATAATGGTGATGCTGGATAATGCCGTGCAGGCCATTGCCCAGATGGTGCCGGAGAGCTATTATCGGTACGGTGAGGGAGGACCTATGCCCACTGCTGCACCACCGCCTCCGCCTGCTCCCGCTGCACCTGCTCCGCCAGCCCCTGCAGCGACCACTCCTTCTGCAGCTCCGAGCTATGTGGCCTTTCCCGCAGCGAAGACCTTCACCGTTCAGGGGGCGAGGGTGAACATAAGGAGCGGTCCGGGGACGACCTACTCGGTGATAACGGTGGTGAGCGCAGGTCAGAGGTTAAAGGGGCTGGGGAAGCAGGGGGACTGGTATCAGGTGGAGCTCCCGGACGGGAGAATAGGCTGGATCTTCAGCTCCCTGGTGACGGAGTAAGGCCTTCATCGGGCCCTTCAAAGAGGCTATCTGAGGTGAGAGGGGATGAGCTGGAGATGTGATATCTGTGGCAAAGGGCCGATGACGGGTCATAACGTGAGCCACGCCAACAACCGGACGAAGAGGGTCTTCAAGCCGAATCTGCAGAAGGTGAGGGTTCTTAAGGACGGGAAGGTAGTGCGGCTCAGGGTATGCACCAAGTGCCTTAAGGCGGGGAAGGTGACTAAGGCCCCCCGCTTGCGGGCTGCCACTCCCTGACCCTCTCCACCCTCATTATCCCCTTTATCTTCCGGAGGGAGTTTATTACCTTGTTGAGCTGTTTGAGGCTGGATAGCTCCAGGTCGAAGGTGCTTATGGCGTTGCCGTCTCCTGTGGTCCGCACCTCTGCTCCAGTGATGTTCACCCCCTGATCGGCTATTGAGGAGCTTATCGCCGCAAGAAGCCCCTTCCGATCGGCTGAATAGACCCTTATCTTGGCCGGAAGAGTGGCGTCCTTATCCAGGGCCCATTCCACCTCAATCATCCTGGAAGGATCTGCCCCTAAAGCATTAATGCAGTCGGCGGTATGGATGGTTATCCCCCTTCCCCGGGTGATGAACCCCACCACCTTGTCCCCCGGCAGGGGATTGCAGCAGCGGGCAAAGCGGACCATGATGTCTTCGGCTCCGTCGATCTTGATCAGGCCCTTGGAGCTCCGGGCCATGCTCCGGACGATCTTCCCGATCCGACTTTCCTTCTTTGCCGGGGCCTGCTCCTTCTGGGGGAGGAGGCGGCCTATGACCTGCTGGGTGGTGATCTCCCCATAGCCTATTGCCGCCAGCAGGTCATCGCTCCCCTTCAGGCTGAACTCCTCGGCCACCCTGTCCAGTTCCCCAGAGTTGAGCAGCTTGTTGAACTTCAGCCCTGCCTTCTTGAAATCCCTCTCGCAGAGCTCCTTGCCGAGGTTGATGCTCTTTTCCCTCTGTTCAGCCCTGAGCCACTGGAGGATCTTCGTGCGTGCCCTTGAGGTCTTGACAAAGCGAAGCCAGTCCCTGCTCGGATGGCGTTTGGGGGAGGTGATGATCTCCACGGTATCGCCGTCCTTCAGCTCGTGGTGGAGGGGGACCAGTTTCCCGTTCACCTTTGCCCCTGCACAGTGATGTCCTACCTCGGTATGGATGCTGTAGGCGAAATCTACAGGGGTCGCCCCCCGGGGGAACCGCTTCACCTCCCCCTTGGGGGTGAAGACGTAGACCTCCTTGGGAAAGAGGTCCACCTTGAGGCTGCGGAGGAACTCCCGGCTGTCATCGAGATCCTTCTGCCACTCCAAGAGCTGCCTCAGCCAAGCGAACTTCTTCAGCTCATCGTCGGTGATCCGTTCCCCCTCCTTGTACTTCCAGTGGGCGGCTATCCCCTCCTCGGCCACTTTGTGCATTTCCCAGGTCCTTATCTGGATCTCGATCCTCTCCCCGTAGGGGCCGATTACGGTGGTATGGAGGGACTGGTACATGTTGGCCTTGGGGAGGGCGATGTAGTCCTTGAACTTGCCAGGGACCGGGGTCCAGAAGGAGTGGATCACCCCCAGGGCTTCGTAGCACTCCCGCTCCGTGTCCACGATGATCCTGAAGGCCACGATGTCATATATCTCGCTGAAATCGACCCCCAGCCTCTGCATCTTCTGATAGATGCTGTAAAGCTGCTTGACCCTGCCCGTCACCTCCGCCTTTATCCCGTGCTCCTGGAGCTTCTCGAGGATGATCCTCCTTACTTCCTCTACGTATTTCTTCCTCTTGGCCTTCCCCTTCCGCACCTTCTTCGAGAGTTCCTTGTAGGCCTCAGGCTCTAAGTAGCGGAAGGCCAGGTCCTCCAGCTCTTCCTTCATCCACTCGATCCCCAGGCGGTTCGCTATCGGGGCGTAGATGTCGAGGGTCTCCTGGGAGATGGCCTTCTGTTTCTCCTCCTTGTGAAACTGGAGGGTGCGCATGTTATGGAGGCGGTCGGCGAGCTTTATCAGGATTACCCTGATGTCCCTGGTCATGGCCAGGATCATCTTCCGGTAGTTCTCCGCCTCTGCCTCCTCGGCGCTGGAGAAGTCAAGGCGGCTTATCTTGGTCACGCCGTCGACGAGCTGGGCGATCTCCTCGCCGAAGTTCTCCTTCAATTCATCATAGGTGGTCAGGGTGTCCTCCAGCACATCATGAAGGAGGCCCGCGGCGACGGTCTGCACGTCGAGCCTCATCCGGGCGAGGATCCCCGCTACTTCTAAAGGGTGGATCAGATAGGGCTCTCCTGATAGGCGGGTCTGACCCTGGTGGACCTTGGCGGAGAAGACGTAGGCCTTCTCCAGTAGCCCCATATCGGGGTCAGGATGATAACTTTCCACCAGCTCGGCGATATCGTTGAACCGCAGCACATTCGATATTATATCCCTATCGTCTATAGGGGAACAAGCTCGCCCAGCAGGGAGTTCAGGGCATCCTTAAGGGCTTGGGTCCCGGTGTAAAGGATCGTCTTCATCCCCACTTCCCTTGCTCCCTTGGCGAATTCCTCATTGTCGTCTATGAAGATCGCCTCCTGAGGGAAGACCTCCAATCTCTCAAGGGCTATCTCATAGATCCTCCTTTCGGGCTTCCTCGTCCCCTCCCGGCAGGAGAAGACGGTGACATCGAACATCTCATATCCCTGCTCCTGAAAGTACCTCACCGCCCCCTCCTCGGTGTTGGAAAGGAGCCCTACCCTGTATCCCCGGTCTTTTAGCTCCGATGCCAAGGAGAAGACCTCCTCTCTCGGGGTGTATACTTCCCGGAAGGCCTCATACCAGAGGGAAGGGGACGGTTCCTCCTTTATATCCAGCCGAGCGACTATCCCTCTCCACAACTCCTCCTCTGAGATCTTTCCCTTTTGGAACGCCTCGGCGTACTTCCTGTAAGCCTCGTTCAGCTCCTCAGGGCTCACGCCCAGGCGCCGGGAGAAGTAAGCGAGGAGGGCAGGGGCCGGGTTCTCGATGAGCACCCCTCCCCAGTCGAAGATCACCGCCCTGATCATCAGAAGCTGCTCCTGTCCAGGCTCCGGTACTGGATCGCCTCGGAGATGTGATGGGGGAGGATGTTCTCCTCTGCCTCCAGGTCCGCTATGGTCCTGGCCACCTTGAGGATCCGGGTATAGGCCCTGGCGCTTAGTCCCAGCCTCTTCATCGCCACTTCAAGCAACCTTTGAGAATCTTCTTTCAGGATGCAGTACCTCTTGAGATGGGAGGTCCTCATCTGGGCATTGCAGTAGATTCCCTCGCCGAGGAACCGCTCCTGCTGTATTCTTCTCGCCCTCTGGACCCTCTGCCTGATCTGGGGAGACCCCTCCCCCTGTTCCTCCTCGGTCAGTTCCTTGTACTTTACCGCCGGGACCTCGATGTGGATGTCTATCCTGTCGAGGAGGGGGCCCGAGAGGCGGGAGCGGTACCTCTGGATCTGCTGGAAGGAGCAGCGGCACTCCTTCAAGGGATCGCCATAATGGCCGCATGGACAGGGGTTCATGGCGGCAACCAGCATGAAGCGGGCCGGGTAGGTGATGGAGGTGGTGGCCCTGGCGATGCTCACCCAGCCGTCCTCAAGGGGTTGCCGGAGCACCTCAAGGACGTTCTTCCTGAATTCGGGAAGCTCATCGAGGAAGAGGACCCCGTTATGGGCCAGGCTCACCTCCCCTGGCCTCGGGAAGTGTCCGCCGCCGATAAGCCCTGCGTCCGATATGGTGTGGTGGGGAGCACGAAAGGGCCTTGCGGTGATGAGGGCCTGCCCCTCGGAGAGGAGCCCGGCCACGCTGTGGACCTTCGTGGTCTCGAGGCTCTCCTCTAAGGTCAGAGGGGGAAGGATGCCCGGGAGCCTTCTGGCGAGCATGGTTTTTCCTGCCCCTGGGGGGCCGATCATGAGCACATTGTGTCCCCCAGCGGCTGCCACCTCCAGGGCCCTCTTGGCGTGCTCCTGTCCCTTCACCTCGCTCATGTCCTCGATGGGCTGCTCGGAGGCACTGAACACCTCATCGAGGTCCACCTTGATGGGCTCTATCCTGATATCTCCCCTCATGAAGCCGACCGCCTCCGAGAGTTCCTTCAGGGGTATCACCTCGATTCCCTTCACCACCGCCGCCTCGGAGGCGTTCGCCTGGGGAAGGACCATCCCCCTGAATCCCTCCTTCCTGGCCATCATGGCGAGGGGGAGAGCACCCCTTATGGGCTTTACCCTCCCGTCCAAGGAGAGTTCACCGAGGAAGATGTAGCTGTCGCCCGGACCTTCCGGGATGATGCCGCTCGCCCTGAGGATCCCCAGGGCGATGGGGAGATCGAAGGCGGAGCCCTCCTTCCTCACATCGGCAGGGGCCAGGTTCACGGTGATCCTCCTGGTGGGAAAGTCATAGCCCGCGTTTTTTATCGCCGCCTTGACCCTGTCTTTACTCTCCTTGACCGCCCCCTCGGGCAATCCTACAGTGGAGAAGGAGGGGAGGCCAGCGGCGATATCCACTTCCACCTCCACCGGATAGGCCTCAATTCCCATCAACGCACCGCTCATCACCCTCGCTAACATCTCCTTCGCCCTAACGCATAGTCCGCACAGCAAACTATTACCCGAGAGGATCTCAAATATCAAGGCATTATTGAGTTCCTAAGGGGGTTGGATGGAGAAGCTGCTCTTTTTCTCTTTACTTCGAGGGGCTTCCAAGCAGAGGAAGGACTTTGTTTAAGCCACTTTTCTTTTCAGCTCCGCCACATCCCGCTCCAGGTTAGCCACCCTTTGCTCCAGTAAAGAATGCTCATCCCTCCTCACTATTACCTCATACAGGCGGTCTATCCGCCTGTTTGTTTCATCTATCCGCTTATTGGTCTCCTGGATCATCTGAACCAGCTCTTCCCTTACGGCATCTATCCTCTGCCCCATCTCCTCTCTGATAGCATCAATCCTTCGGCTCTGATCCGCCAGATGGGTATTGACATCATCGAGCCTCTTATTGGTGAGCACCAGGGTGGCCCTGATCTCCCTGTTCTCCTCCCTGATCCTGTCAAGTTCAGGGACTATTAACTCCTTTATCGCCGATCTGATCGCTTCCTTTATATCCATATCTACTCTGTTAGTGTTTTTGGATCTTTATCTCATAATTTTCCCCATGTTTCAAGAGAAGTTGAAGGAAGATTTCCTCTCTTTCCATTGGCGCTATGGGGTGCATAAGTTCAGAAACCTTTGGCACTCCGAGTAGGGGGTGCTGGGATGCAGA
>CBEVRB010000106.1:0-5795 GCA_965552155.1 uncultured bacterium | reverse complement strand
TACAGCCCATCGGGTTCTATCGGCGCTTTTACTTCCTGCAGGAGGAGGCGAGGAGGAAGGGGTTGGGGATATGGGGGAAGGGGGGATTCCCCGGTCCCTTGAAGATCACGAGCCTTCATGCTGATGCCCCGGGGGATGATCGCTTCAACCTGAACGGTGAGTACGTGAGGATCTGTAACATCTCACCCCGCCCCATCTCCCTCAGGGGGTTCTGGATAAGGGACAGGGGAAGGCACATATACAGGTTCCCTGCGGGGGAGTTGAGGCCCGGATATACCCTCCTGCTGTTTTCGGGGAAAGGAAGGGACGTGAGGGAGGGGGCCACGGAGCTCCATTTCTTCTGGGGGAGCGATTATCCTATATGGAACAACAAGGGCGATGAGGCCTTCCTTTACAGCCCTGAGGGGAAGCTCATTGACCGATTCCGTTATCGTCGAAGGAGGCCCTGACGCCGGTTGCCAAGGTCAGGGCTTTGTGATATTTCTTAACCTCTTTCAAGATCTCGAAGGAGAAGGAGATGGATTACAGGGACAGCCTTAACCTTCCTCGTACCGACTTTCCCATGAAGGCCCAGCTCCCCAAAAGGGAGCCGGAGATCCTGCGCCGCTGGGAGGAGATGGGGCTTTACGAGAGGATCCGGGAGAAGCTCAGGGGAAAGGACAAATACATCCTTCACGATGGCCCCCCTTACGCCAACGGCCATATCCACATGGGGACCGCCCTGAACAAGATCCTCAAGGACATCATCGTGAAATCGAAGGCGATGGCGGGCTACGACAGCATCTACGTGCCCGGATGGGACTGCCACGGCCTCCCCATAGAGCACGAGGTGGAGAAGATCCTGGGGCCGGAGAAGGAGAGGATGAGCAAGGTGGAGGTGCGTCGGCGCTGCCGCGAGTATGCCCAGAGGTTTATCGAGATCCAGCGGGAGGAGTTCAAGAGGCTTGGGGTCTTCGGTGACTGGTCCCATCCCTACATCACCATGGATCACGAGTATCAGGCCACCATCGTAAGGGAGTTCGGGAAGTTCGTCGAGGGGGGATACCTTTACCAGGGGAAGAAACCCATTTACTGGTGCCCCCATTGCAGGACCGCCCTCGCCGAGGCCGAGGTGGAGTATGGCCCCCATCGCACCCCTTCCATCTACGTGAAATTCCCGATGATCTCCGATCTCTCGGAGAAGTTCCCTTCCCTGAAGGGGAAGGAGGTCTCGGTGGTGATCTGGACCACCACCCCCTGGACCCTTCCCGCCAACCTGGCCATAGCCCTTCATCCCGATTACGAGTACGGGGCCTTTGAGGTCGGGGGAGAGGTCTTCATCATGGCCCAGAGGCTTGCCCCCGTGGTGATGGAGCTGCTCGGAAAGGGGGATTACAGGCTCCTTGCGGGATTTCTGGGGAAAGAGCTTGAGGGGTTCAAGTGCCGGCATCCCTTCATCGACCGGGAGTCGGTGATCATCCTGGCCGATTACGTGACCCTCGATTCAGGCACGGGCTGCGTCCACACTGCCCCGGGCCACGGACAGGAGGACTACGAGAGCGGCCTCAAGTACGGCCTGGAGATCTATGCGCCGGTGGACGATGAGGGGAGGTTCCTCCCCGAGGTGGAGTTCTTCGGCGGGGAGTTCGTCTTCGACGCCAACCCCCACGTGAACGCCAAGCTCCAGGAGGTGGGGGCCCTGCTCTATGAGGAGGAGGTGGAGCACTCCTACCCCCACTGCTGGCGCTGCAAGAACCCGGTCATCTTCCGCTCCACCGAGCAGTGGTTCATCTCCATAGACCATAGCGGGCTTCGCCAGAAGATACTGGACTGGATAGAGCGGGTGAAGTGGATCCCCGAATGGGGGAAGGACAGGATCGGATCGATGATGGCCATCAGGCCCGACTGGTGCGTTTCCCGCCAGAGGGCATGGGGTGTACCCATCGTGGCCTTCTATTGCGAGGGGTGCGGGGAGGTCCTCCTGAAGAAGGAGATCATCGATTTCGTGGCCGATAAGTTCGCCCAGGAGGGGGCGGATATCTGGTTTGACCGTCCCTCAGAGGAACTTCTCCCTCCAGGGACGAGCTGTCCGAAGTGCGGGGGAAAGTCCTTCAGGAAGGAGACCGATATCCTTGACGTATGGTTCGACTCGGGGGTGAGCTGGGCGGCGGTGCTCGAGAGGAGGCCTGAGCTCCGCTTCCCCGCCGACCTCTACCTTGAGGGGAGCGACCAGCACCGGGGATGGTTTCACTCCTCCATCATCACCTCCGTGGCCAACCGGGGGGTCCCCCCCTATACCGCGGTGCTCACCCATGGCTTCGTGGTGGACGGGGAGGGGAAGAAGATGTCCAAGTCGGCGGGCAACGTGATAGCTCCTGAGGAGGTCATCGAGAAGTACGGGGCGGATCTGCTCCGTCTCTGGGTGGCGGCCGAGGACTACAGGGACGACATAAAGATATCCCCCGAGATCCTGGAACGCTTAGTGGAGGCCTACCGGAGGATCCGTAACACATGGCGTTTCATGCTGGGAAACCTTTATGACTTTGACCCCAAAAGGGACATGCTTCCCCATGGGGAGCTTCAGGAGATAGATCGCTGGATCCTTCATCGCTTCCAGCTCCTGCTCCAGAGGGTCCTTGCTGCCTATGAGAGCTTCTCCTTTCACATCATCTACCATGCGGTTCACAACTTTTGCGTGGTCGACCTGAGTGCCCTCTATCTCGACATCCTCAAGGAGAGGCTTTACACCTCCCGGGCCTCCTCCCCTGAGCGTCGCTCCGCCCAGACGGCCATCTATTATGTGCTCAAGGGACTCCTGCGCCTGATGGCCCCCATCCTCTCCTTCACGGCGGAAGAGGCATGGGGACATCTGCCCAAGGAAGAAGGAGATCCGGAGAGCGTGCACCTCACTTCCTTCCCGACCGTGGACGAGAAGCTTCTGGACGAAGCGCTGGGGGAGAGATGGGAGAGGCTTCTGGAGATGAGGGAGAGGGTCACCAAGGCCCTGGAGGAGGCGAGAAGGGAGAAGCTGATAGGGCACTCCCTCGACGCCCGGGTGGTCATCAAGGCCCCTTCTGATGAGATATCCTTCCTTGAGGGCTTTGGCGAAGAGCTCCGGGACATCCTCATCGTCTCCCAGGTGGAGCTGAGGAGGGATGAAGGGGTAGCGGTGGAGGTTAAGAGGGCGAAGGGATCCAAGTGTGCCCGCTGCTGGCTTTACGACGAGGGGGTGGGAAGTTCCCCCGAGTACCCTGACCTCTGCCCCCGCTGCCAAGAGGTGATGTCTGGAAGATGAGCAGATATCTGACCCTGGCCGTCACCCTGGGGATAGTCCTTCCCTTGGATCAGGGATCGAAGTTTTTGGCCTCAAGCCTCCTCTCACCCTATGAGACCTGTCCTGTGATAAAGGGTTTCTTCAACCTGACCCTCATCTTCAACAAGGGGGCCCTCTTCGGGATGGGCGGAGGAGTTCCCCTCTCCTGGCTCTTCGTCCCGGTGAGCGTCATTGCCCTCGCCTTCATCTTCTTCTACCTCCGCTCCGCTCACCAGAACGAGACCCTGGCCCTTTCCCTGATCTTTTCAGGGGCATTGGGAAACCTGATCGACCGTCTGGCACGGGGGGCGGTGGTCGACTTCCTCGATTTTCACCTCGCCGGATACCACTGGCCCGCCTTCAACCTGGCCGATGTGGCCATAACCGTCGGGGTGGGGCTCTTCATCCTCTCCCTTCTGCGCAGAAGGAGGAGATAGGATGCATCCCTTGCTCCTCAGCTTCAGGGGATTTCACGTCCACACCTACGGGGTGCTCATCGCCCTGGGGGTGCTCCTCGGCATCTGGGTGCTGAGGAGGGGGGCCAGGGCCGAGGGGATGGACCCCGAGAAGGTGACCGATGTAGCCTTCTGGGCCCTGCTGGCGGCCCTTGCAGGGGCGAGGGTCTCCTTTATCCTCCTCCATTGGGGGGAATATGCAGAGGATCCCCTGCAGGCTCTGAAGTTCTGGGAAGGGGGGCTGGTGTTTTACGGGGGGCTTATCCCCGGGATCCTGGTGGGTGTCCTCACCATAAGGTCAAAGGGGTTGCCCCTCTCCGAAACGATGGACCTCTTTGCCCCCTCCCTTGCCCTGGGCCATGCCATTGGACGGATAGGGTGCTTCTGCGCCGGGTGTTGCTACGGGAGCCCCACCTCCCTGCCCTGGGGGGTGATCTTCCGCGATCCGCAAAGCCTTGCTCCCCTGGGAGTAAGGCTTCACCCCACCCAGCTTTACAGCTCCCTTTTCCTCTTCGGCCTCTTCCTCTTCCTGCTCCTTTTGCGGCGGAGAAAGGCGTTCGCAGGAGAGGTCTTCTGGAGCTATCTCCTAATTTACAGCGCGGGGCGCTTCCTTCTGGAGTTTTTGCGCGGCGATCCCCGCACTCAACTGCTGTGGGGATTTTCTCATAATCAGGGGGTGATGGCGGCCCTTTTCGTCTTTTCCCTTTTTATGCTAAGATATTTGAAGAAAAATGCGTGAAATTGTTATATATCCTGATCCCGTCCTGAGGAAGAAGGCCAGGGAGGTCAAAAGGATAGATGACAGGGTGGCGCGATTGGCGGCGGAGATGGCCGAGACGATGTACGCCGCTCCGGGGATAGGCCTTGCCGCTCCCCAGGTAGGGGTCTCCGAGAGGGTGATCCTCGTCGATGTGACGGGGCCGGAGAGGAAGGAGCTGATCACCCTGGTAAATCCAGTGATCGTGGAAAAGGAGGGGATGGTGATCTTCGAGGAGGGTTGTTTGAGCCTGCCTGAAGTGAGGGAGAAGGTGGAGCGGGCCGCCCGGGTCCTGGTCAGGGGGTATGACCTTGATGAGCGGGAGAGGGAAATAGAGGCCGAGGGGTTGCTCGCCATCGCCCTCCAGCATGAGATAGATCATCTCAATGGGGTGCTCTTCATCGATTACCTGAGCCGGCTGAAGAGGGACATGATCGAGAGGAAGCTCAGGAAGTGGAAGCGGGAGATCTTGAAGGAGAGGTTGTAATTGGAAGAGGGCCTCATCTTCATGGGGACTTCCCGCTTCTCCCTTCCCTCCCTGGCGAAGCTGGCAAAGGAAGAAGATGTGCTGGCGGTGGTGACCCAGCCCGATCGCCCCAGGGGGAGGGGGCGGAGGCCTTCACCCCCTCCCGTGAAGGAGTGGGCGCTGAAGGAGGGCCTGCGGGTCCTTCAGCCCGAAAGGCTGGACGAGACTTTCCTGAAGGAGCTGGAGGCCATGGGGCCGGAGATGATCGTGGTCGCCGCCTTTGGACAGAAGCTCCCCAAGGAGGTGCTGGAGCTTCCCCCTCTGGGGTGCATAAACCTTCATCCCTCCCTCCTTCCCCGCTGGAGGGGGGCGGCGCCGATAAACTGGGCCATCATCAGCGGCGATGAGAGGGCAGGGGTCACCACCATCCTGATGGACGAGGGGATGGACACAGGGCCCATACTCCTTCAGCGGGAGGTCCCCATCGGGGAGGATGAGACGGCAGAGGAGCTCTGCAGGAGGCTTTCTGAGCTCGGGGCGAATCTCCTCCTTGAGACCATCAGGCGCTGGAGGGGAGGAGAGATAAGGCCCACTCCCCAGGGGGAAGAAGGGGCCACTTACGCCCCCATGCTGAAGAAGGGGGACGGTCTTTTGCGGTGGGAGAGGACGGCCCGTGAGCTGAGGAATCAGATCCGGGGGATGCTTCCCTGGCCCGGATCCTATACCTTCTGGCGGGGAAAGCGACTCATCCTTCACCGAGCGAGGCTCGGGGAAGGGAAGGGGAGGGCAGGGGAGGTGATCTCCACCAGGGAGGGGATAGAGGTG
>CBEVRB010000105.1:0-6006 GCA_965552155.1 uncultured bacterium | reverse complement strand
CCTTTCCTCCTCGACGTGAATTTTTACCATAAAAAAACCTCCATTGCAATCACCTTGAAGGAAGGGAGGGGAATTGATAACATGCCTCTGACCGATGCCCCGGTTACTCCACATCGCCGATCTCCACATAGGTTACAAGGGGAGGGAGGAGGACATCCTCTCCCAGCTGGAAAAGGTGGTCAAGGTAGCCCTTGAGGTGCGGGCCGACCTCATCCTCATCGCAGGGGACGTATTCCACAGGGCCGATCCTTCGAGGGCAGAGAGGGAGGGCTTCCTGAAAACCTTATCTCCCTTCCTGGAGAGGGGTAAAAGGGTTGTCGCCATCTCCGGAAACCACGATCAGGGCGCCTTGGGAAGACTTCCCCAAAGGGAGGGAGTTCACCTCTTTGAGGAACCGGAAACCCTGGAAATGGGGGAGCTCGCCCTTCACCTCTTTCCCTTCTCTCCCGAGGGGACAGGGCGCGATCTCATAACCAAGAGGCGTCCCAGCTCGGCCCGCTACCAGATAGGGATCTGCCACGGCAGTTACATCTCCAACCCCCAGGTATTCGCTCACCTGGGGGAGGAAGGGGCCCTTTACTATCCCATAAGCTCGGTGGAGGTGAGGGGATCGGGGTTCCATTACCTGGCCCTCGGCCATTACCATAACCCCAGCCTCTGGCGGGAAGGGGGGACGGTATGCGGTTACCCGGGGACCGTAGAGCCCCTCTCCTTCCGGGAGATCGGACCGAGGAAGGCCTTCCTCATCATCTGCGAGGACGGGGTTCGGGTGGAGGAGATAGAGCTGGGATCACAGAGGGAGTACAGGATCCTGAACTGGAAGGTCGGGGTGGATGTGCAGGAAGGGGAGCTGTCTGGCAGGCTAAAGGAGCTGTCTCAGCAGCAGAGGGTCTTCT
The DNA here is from genome assembly GCA_965552155.1 of uncultured bacterium. GTDB lineage: Bacteria > Desulfobacterota > B13-G15 > B13-G15 > B13-G15 > CAYRAR01. The sequence continues at coordinate 5,110 of CBEVRB010000105.1, read as the reverse complement.
TCCGGGTGGTCCTTGAGGGAATGGTAAGGGAGGGGAGGTTGCTGCACTTGCAGCTTCAGGAGATGCCTCCGAACGTGGAGGTGGTGGACAGGACCCTGGATCTCTCGCGGATAAAGGCCGACCCCCTCCTTGAGGCCTTCTACAGGGTGGTCAAGGAGCGGGGTGAAGGGGAGATCTGGGACAGGGTCTTGGTGAGGGGATTGAGCCTTCTGGGCCATGAGGATTAAGGAGTTGCGCCTTGACGGATTCGGGATGCTGGGGACGAGGGATTTCTCCTTCTCCCCTGAGGTGAACCTCATCTTCGGCCCCAACGAGGCGGGGAAAACCACCCTTTTTGACGCCATCGAGAAGGCCCTTTTCGGGCGCTCCAGGAGCCGGCGGCGTTACGAAGGGAAGGCCCAGGTGGTGCTCAAGGACGGGGATGAGCACCTCCTCCTGCAGGATGGGAAAGGGAAAGGTCCTGATTTCCTCAGGGGGATGAGGCTCGATTTTTTCGAGAACATCTTTTTTATCCGCACCGGAGAACTCGCCTTCTCCGATCAGCGCTCCTTCCTCGATGACCTGAAGGAGAGGGTCCTTGACACGGGGAGGCTCTACAGGGCAAAGGATGCCATCAAGCTCAAGCTGGGCTCAAGCCTGAAGCCCCTGGGAGAGGGGATAAGGAAGGAGGGGGAACTGAATAAGGATATAACCGAGCTCGAAAGGAGGATCCAGGGGCTCGAGGAGCAGAGGGAACAGTGTCTCCAGATCCGCAAAGAGATGGAGCGGATGGAGGCCATCGAGGGGGAGCTCTCTCGGCTAAGGGAGGAAAGGAAGAAGCTCTCCGGGCGCAGGGAGCTGTTGTTGAAGGTCCACAGAAAGCGAGAAATGAGGGAACGGTACAAGGCCCTCCTGAAGGAGATGAAGAGGGTGAAGGAAGGAGAATCTCTGAAGGAGCAACTGAAAGGGTTCTCAGGGATCGAGGGGGAAGGGTTGACAAAGCTTCAGGAGATGGAGAGGGAAGGGGAGGGACTCAAGGAGAAGGTCGCCTCCCTGAAGAGGGAGGAAGAGAGGCTCGAGGAAGAGCTCTCCCGAAAGGAAAGGGAACTGAGGGAAAGGAAGGAGAGGATCAGGGAGAGGAAGGCCGAGGAGGAGAGGGTTTCCTGGAGGCTTGGACAGCTTGAGGGGGTGAGGGAAGAGGTCTGGAAATCGCTCCTCAAGGAGAAGGAGGAGCTGGATCGCCTCGAGAAAGGCCTGAGCGAGGTGGAGGAAGAGCTGAAGGAGCTCAGGGAGCGCTCAGAGGCCCTCTCATCCGAGAAAAGGGACCTTTCACAACGCATCGGAAGACTGCGTCCTCTTAAATGGGCCGCCCTCCTTCTCGCGTCCTTGGGTTTGGCCCTCGCCCTCTGGAAGGGGGGAAAGGTCCTCCCCTTCTCAGGGGCCCTCCTCATCATTGGGGGAGGAGGTTTTCTATGGCTCCGAGACAGGATGAGGCATCTCGAGTGGTTGAGGGAATCGAAGAGGAAGGGGGCGGAGGAGCTTTCAGAAAGGATCAAAGAAAGGGAGGAGAAAAAGGAAGAGCTCAGGGGACGGGCGGATGAGCTGCAGCAGAGGAGGGATGAACGCTTGAAGGAGGCCGGGGCAGGAAGCCTCAAACAGTACGAGGAGCTGCTGGATCAGAGGAGGGAGACGGAGAAGGAACTGACCGCCCTCAGGGTGGAGATAGGACAGATGGAAGAGAGGGCGAAGGAAGAGGAAGGGGAAATAAAGGCCATCGAGGAAAGGATCAGGAACCTGAAGGATGAAGCGCGGAAGGCCATGGGCAGGAAGGAATGGCTTAGGGGGGAAATAGAGAAGAGACTCAAAGGGGCAGGGCTCACCACGGTGAAGGAGTACGAGGGAAAGTTGATCAGGAAAAGGGAACTCCTCTCCAGGCTCTCCTCCATCGAGTCCCTCCTCCAGAGGAAAGGGGAAATAGAGGAGGAGATGGCTGAAATCGAGGTGCAACTCAAGGAACTGGAAAGGATCCCCGAAAGGCTACCGGATGAGGGGGAGATCGAAGAGAAATATCAGGAGGTGCAGAAAAGATACGAGGAGCTGCAATCGGAGTTCGACACCCTGAGGGGGAGGGTCGAGGAGATGATCGCCTCCCTGGGGAGGGAGGAGGGGGAGATCTTCAACCTCCTGTGGAGGAGCCAAAAGGAGCTTGAGGCGTTGAAGAGGGAGCGAGAGGAGTTGCTTCTGGTCTACGAGCTGTTGATGATATTAGAGAAGGAGGTCGAGGGTTCACTGATGGAGATGCTCGAAGGGAGAGCCCTTGAGTGGTTCAGGTTCATAACCGGAAGAGAACCCGAGGAGCTGAGGCTTTCGAGATCGGACATCCTGCTTTCCTCCCCTCAACGCTCCCTGAGCGTCAACGAGTTGAGCTCGGGCACCAGGGACCCCCTCTATTTTGCCATGAGGCTGGCGATGGCCGAGAAGGTCAGCCAGGGGGACTTCTTCCTCCTCCTCGATGATCCCTTCCTCACCTGCGACCAGGAGAGGACCTTGAGGCTTGTGGAACTCCTCTTCAGGGTTTCCTCCCGCTTTCAGATCCTTCTGGCCACCAAGGACCCGTGGTTGAGGGACCTGGTGCTGCAGAGGGGGGCAACCCTGATAGACCTCTCACCATAAAGCCCTCGGAGAAAGGAGGCGACGCCATGAAGATCGACCTCAACTGCGACATGGGTGAGAGCTTCGGTGCCTACAGGTTGGGCCTGGATGAGGAGATCATCAAGTACATCACTTCGGCCAACATCGCCTGTGGCTGGCACGCTGGGGACCCTTTGGTCATGTCGAGGACGGTACGGATGGCTGTAGAGCACGGAGTCAGAATTGGGGCCCATCCGGGCTATCCCGATCTGCTCGGTTTCGGTCGCAGGGGGATGGAATGCACGCCCGAGGAGATCCGCAACTATCTGATCTACCAGATCGGGGCCCTTCAGGCCTTCTGCAAGGCCCACGGGACGAAGCTCAGCCACGTCATACCCGATGGCGCCCTCTACCTGACCGCCGTGGAGAGGGAGGACGTGGCCAGGGCGATCGCCGAGGCCATCCTGAGCGTGGACGAAAATCTCATATACGTGGCCCTTGCCGGGGCGAAGGGGGAAAGGATGAGGCGGATCGGCGAGGAGATCGGCTTGCGGGTTGCCTATGAGGCCTTCCCCGATCGCGCGTACACCCCGGAGGGGACCCTGGTATCCCGCAGAGAGCCCGGTGCGGTCATAAAGGATCCGGAGGTGGTCGCCGAGCGGGCCTTAAAGATTGCTAAGGAGGGGAAGGTAATCGCCGTTGATGGCACCGAGATCCCGCTGAGGGTCCAAACCCTCTGCGTGCACGGTGATACCCCTGGAGCGGTGGAGCTGGCCAAAGGGATCCGGCAGCGGCTTGATGCCGAGGGGATAGAGGTAAGGCCGATGGAGGAGGTGGTAGGGTAGGGAAATGGGGCTTTACAGGCGGGCGCGCTTCCGTCTTGCGGGCGACAGGGGGCTTCTGGTGGAGTACGGGGATGTCATCGATCCGGTCATAAACCGGAAGGTAAGGAGCATGGCCGCTGCCATCGAACAACAGGCCCCTGAGGGGGTGGTGGAGGTCATCCCTACATACCGTTCTCTGCTGATCCTCTACGATCCTTCCCTCACCAAGCCCCATGAGCTCGAGGAGGTCCTTCTCCGGCTGGAAGGACGCCTCCAAGAGATAGAGATCCCGCCTCCCAAGACGGTGGAGATTCCTGTCTGCTACGGAGGGGAGTTCGGACCGGACCTGGACTTTGTTGCCCGAAGCCATGGGCTCGAGCCCGAAGAGGTCATTCGGCTCCATTCGGAACCGGTCTATCAGGTCTACATGATCGGGTTCACCCCGGGTTTTCCCTTCCTCGGGGGATTGCCCAAGGCCCTGTATACCCCAAGGAGGGAAACCCCCCGCAAGAAGGTCCCAGCAGGCTCTGTGGGCATCGCCAACGATCAGACCGGCATCTATCCCATTGAGAGCCCGGGGGGATGGCAGCTGATCGGGAGGACGCCCCTTAAGATCTTCGATCCGAAACGCTCCGATCCCTTTCTGCTGGGGGTAGGAGATCTTCTGAAGTTCAGACCCATTTCCCCGGAAGAATACCGCCGTCTGGCCGAAGGGAAGGAGTAAATGGAGGCCTTCAGGGTCCTGGAACCAGGAATTTACACCACCGTACAGGATAAGGGTCGTTATGGCTACCAGAAGTTCGGCGTCCCGATCTCAGGGGCCATGGACCAGTTCGCCTACCGGGTGGCGAACCTCCTGGTCGGAAACCCAGAAGACGCTGCAGCCCTGGAGATAACCATTCTGGGGCCCCGCCTCGAGATCCTATCCGAGGCCGATATCGCTGTGACCGGAGCCGAAATCCCCATCCTCCTGAACGATGAGCCGATGGAGGGGTGGGCCTCCTTCAGGGTCAAACCGGGAGATCTCCTGGAGATAAAACAGACTGCAAGAGGCTGTCGAGCCTATCTGGCAGTGACCGGCAGTATCGATGTGCCCGTGGTGATGGGGAGTCGATCCACCTACGTGGGTGGAAGGATCGGCGGTTACGGAGGTCGGCCCTTGAGAAAGGGTGACATCCTGTCCCGGGGAGAAGGAAGGCTTCTGAAGGCCCGCCGCAGGCTTCCCCATGAATTCATCCCCACGTATCCTCGGGAAATCCTCCTCAGGGCCATCCCAGGGCCTCAGGACGATCACTTCGATGAAGGGCTCGATGTCTTTTTCGGATCAGAATTCAGAGTAACCCCCAACGCCGATCGCATGGGCTACCGGCTCGAAGGTCCTCCAGTACCCCATCGGGAAGGGGCCTCGAGGGGGATCATCTCGGAGCCCAGCGTCCCTGGAGGTGTCCAGATACCCCCTGACGGGCAGCCCATCATCCTCTTGCTGGAGCAGACGGTAGGGGGGTACCCCAAGATCGCCACCGTCATAACGCCCGATATCGACCGCGTGGCCCAGGCAAAGCCAGGGGACAGGGTCCACTTTGAGCGGGTGGACCTTGAGACCGCCCATGGGATTCTGCACCTCCAGGAGGAGGCGTTTGAACGGATCAGGAAAAGGATCACGATGGGCGCTTAAG
>CBEVRB010000104.1:0-6014 GCA_965552155.1 uncultured bacterium | reverse complement strand
TACGCCTTGAGCTTCGCCATCGGGATAGGCCTCACCGTGGCCAGCGGGGTGCTCCTCACCATGTTCATCCCCGTGGGGATAAACCCCTATATGGGAGGGCCCTACACCCTGAAGGCCTTTGTGATAGCGGTCCTCGGGGGGCTCGCCTCCCCTTACGGGGCCTTCTTCGGGGGGCTGATATTCGGGCTGATAGAGAATGGCTCTTATACCCTTTTTGCCCTGCTTCCTGGAGCAGAACCTTTCGCTTTGACACGGTTTTTATCCTTTGTGATCTTACTCGTCATCCTTTTGATTAAACCTACTGGGCTTCTGGGAGCAAAATGAGATTAGTCAAATATTATCCCTTAATCCCCGTCTATCTTGGTTATCTTGTCTTGTTTTTAATAGGCAAGACCTTGCCGGGAATGTGGCAATTGATGGCCATGTTGTCCTTTTATTGTGCCGTTGGTCAGGCCTTTAACATATTTCTCGGGATGACGGGTTATGTAGACTTCGGTTATGTGGCCTTCATGGCCCTTGGTACCTATGGGATGGCCCTAAGTATCGCACATTTATATCAGATAGAATGGCTTGGTATAGGGATCATTGTAATAGGCTTTGTGCTTGCTATCCTTATGTCAGGTTTGCTCTCTGTAGCTGTAGGAGCAGTGGCATTAAGGCTTAGAGGTGCTTATTTTGCCATCGCTACCATCGGGGTAAATGAGGGATTTAGATATCTCATTGAGGGTGCAAAGCTATGGGGAGGCTCCGAAGGCATAATTTTTTCTAAACAGCTTACCGAGGCCTTTGGAAGGGGGGTTGCTAATAAACTTTCCACCTTTTGGGCTGATGTCTTCGTCCTTTTTATCGCCGCTATTGCAGCCCTCGTTACCCTTTGTTTTATCCGAGGTAAGATCGGCTATGCCTTAACCGCCCTGAGGGAAGATGAAGAAGCCGCTAAGGTTATGGGTATAAATGTAACGAAATATAAGATCATCGCCTTTATCACCAGCGCTTCTTTTGCCGGATTGATCGGAGCTACGGCATGGGCACTAAAACTGACTCATGTATTTCCCCCTGAGGTGTTTGAGATAAGTTATACTGTTGAGTGTATTATTATCGTATTACTGGGAGGGGCGGGGACGCTCCTTGGCCCAATTGTAGGAGGGCTGATATACGGATTGTCCAAATACTGGCTTACGGTTATCGTGCCTGGATTTCAGCTCCTCATCTTTGCACCTATCATCATCCTCATCATCGTGGCCTTCCCGGAAGGAGTTGTGGGGATGTTTAAAAGAAGAGTGAGAGGGACGTCCTTAGAGAAGTTCGTGATTTAGGATAGAGAAAATATGACGTTGCTAAAATTAGAGAGGATAACAAAGAGATTTGGTGGCCTGATCGCAGTAAATGAGTTCGACCTGGAAATAAGGGAAGGGGAGTCGATCGGGATAGTGGGCCCCAACGGCAGCGGAAAGACCACCCTCTATAACGTCATAAGCGGGGTCTATACCCCCGAGGAGGGGAGGGTCTTCTTCGAGGGGCAGGAGATCACCTTCCTCCCCCCTTACAGGAGGGCCCACCTGGGCCTGGGCCGGACCTTTCAGATATCGAGGCCCTTCGGTTCGGCCACGGTGAGGGAGAACGTGGCCGTGGGAGCCCTCTTCGGCACCCTTCACGGGAGGATAGGGGTGGATGAGGCCCTCGAGATGGCGGACAGGTACATAGAGCTGGTGGGCCTTTCAGAACTGAAGGATAAGGTCGCCGGTAGCCTCACCCCGGTGGAGAAGAAGCTGATGGAGGTGGCCCGGGCTTTGGCGATGAGGCCGAAGCTGCTCTTGATGGATGAGGCGATGGCCGGGATGCACCCCAAGGACATAGATCGGCTAGTGGGATTCCTTAAGGAGATAAAGAAAGAGGAAAAAATCGCCATCGTCGCCATGATGGAGCACATCATGAGGGCGGTGGTGGGGTTTGCCGAGAGGGTGGTGGTGATGCACTTTGGCAGAAAGCTGGTAGATGCCCCAACGGCCGAGGCCCTGAAGGACCCGAAGGTGGTGGAGGTCTATCTGGGCCGTCCCTTGGAGGAGGGATAGGGATGCTCAAGGTGGAGGGGTTGGAATCAGGCTACGGGGAGATGCAGGTGCTCTGGGGGCCCTCCTTAGAAGTGAAGGGGGGCTCCATTACCGCCCTTCTCGGACCCAATGGGGTGGGGAAGACCACCCTGCTCAGGACGATCTTCGGCTCCGTGCGCCCATGGAAGGGGAAGGTGACCTACGACGGGCAGGACGTGACCTTTCTCCCCACCCATAAGAAGGTGGATATGGGGATAGCCCTGGTGCCCGAGGGGAGGCACCTCTTCAGCGGGATGAGTGTCCAGGAGAACCTCATCATGGGAGCTTATCTCAAGAGGGCGAGGGAGCGGATGGAGGAATCCCTGGAGGTCATTTACTCCCTCTTCCCCATCCTGAAGGAGAGGGCCAAGCAGCGGGCAGGCTCCCTGAGCGGCGGCGAGCAGCAGATGCTAACGGTGGCCCGGGCCCTTATGACCAGGCCCAAGCTGATCATGCTCGATGAACCGAGCCAGGGGCTGGCGCCGAAGCTCGTAGGAGAGGTCTTCGAGACGATAAAGAAGCTGAGGGAGGAGATGGGCCTCACGGTGCTCCTCGTAGAGCAGAACGTGGAGATCTCCCTGGAAGTGGCTGACTACGTCTACATCATGCACGAGGGGCTGATAAAGGCCGAAGGGAAGGCCGAAGAGGTAAAGGCATCCCACGACATCAGGGAGGCCTATCTCGGGGTTTAACCGGGAGATAATTTTTTTGGCCCTGATGTTATCGTTAACATGAAGAGGGGGGTGACGATAAAGGAGATCGCCCGGGCGGCAGGGGTCTCGCCCATGACGGTCTCCCGGGTCCTCAACTGCAGGCCCGGGGTGAGGGAGGAGACCCGCAGGAAGGTCCTCCGGATCGTCGAGGAGCTCAATTACCGCCCCAACCTCCTGGCCCGGGGGCTGGTGACCAGGAGGAGCGGGACCATTGGGATGATAATAACCACGATAAAGAACCCCTTCTATCTGGAGCTGGCCCAGGCGGTGGAGGAGGAGGCCCGGGCGCACGGTTACAACATCATCCTCTGCTGCACCCGGTTTGAGCAGGAGCTTGAGGCCGAGCACATCCAGGAACTCAAGAGGAGGGGGGTTGACGGGATCATCTTAACCAGCGCCCACACCAGGGACGAGGAGGTGGCAAGGCTCGTGGAGGAGGGGGTCCCGGTGGTCCTGGTGAACCGGAGGGTCTTTGAGCCCGATCTCTCGGGGAAGGTCGACTTCGTGGGGGTGGACAACAGGGCCGGGGGGAAGGTGGCGGTGAGGCACCTCATCGAGATGGGGCACTGGCGGATAGGGATCATCCGGGGAGGGATGGAGTCGTCGGTGACCCTGGAGAGGCTCGAAGGGGCGAGGGAGGCGTTGGAGGAGGTATCCCTCCCCTGGGACGAAGAGCTGGTCATCGAGGGGGATTTTCTCAGGGAATCGGGATATGAGGGGGCGAAGAGGCTGATGGCCCTGGATGACCCCCCTTCGGCCATCTTCTGCCTGAACGATTATATGGCCCTCGGAGCCTACGATGCCCTCCTGGAGATGGGGTTCAGGGTCCCTGAGGACGTGGCCCTGGTGGGTTTTAACGATGTGGAGTTCTCCTCCCTCAGGATGATAGGGCTTACCACCGTTTCCCAGAAGACCTACTTCATGGGGCAGACGGCGGTAAGGCTCCTCTGCTCCAGGGTGAGGGGGGAGGGGGAAGTGAGAGAGGTGATCTTTTCGCCTGAGCTGGTGATAAGGCGGTCCTGCGGTTATCACCAGCGGGCAAAGAGGAGAAAGGAGGGGGTTCTATGAAGGTCACAAAGGAGGAGCTTCTGGAGAAGGCAAAGAGGCCGGCCCAGGAGGCGTTGAGGCTTCACCCTTTTTACCAGGGGAAGGTGGAGGTGATCCCCAAGTGTGCCATCAGGGACTTCGGGGACTTCGCCATCTGGTATACCCCAGGGGTGGCTGAGCCCTGCAAGGAGATCCACAGGGAGCCGGAGCAGGTCTTGCGTCACACCAATAAGGCCAATTTGGTGGCCGTGGTCTCTGATGGCACCCGGGTCCTGGGGCTCGGGGACATAGGCCCGGAGGCGGCGATGCCGGTGATGGAGGGGAAGGCGGTCCTTTTCAAATACCTGGGAGGGGTTGATGCCTTCCCCATCTGTTTGGACACCAAGGACCCTGACGAGCTGATAAGGACGGTGCTCCTCCTTCAGCCGACCTTCGGGGGGGTGAACTTAGAGGACATTGCGCAGCCCAAGTGTTTCTACATCCTCGATACCCTGAGGCAGAAGGCCCGCATCCCTGTCTGGCATGACGACCAGCAGGGCACAGCCGCTGTGACCCTGGCAGGGCTGCTGAACGCCCTGAAGATCGTGGGGAAGGCCCCTGATCAGGTGAGAATAGCGATGGTGGGGGCGGGGGCGGCCAATATCGCCATAGCGAGGGTCCTCATAGCGGCGGGTTTTCCCGCTGGGAACATCGTGATGGTTGACAGCAAGGGGACACTGCATCCAGGACGCACGGAGCTCAAAGAGAAGTATAAGGAGAAGTGGCACTTCTGCCAGATCACCAATAAGGAGGGGATCGTCGGCGGGATCCCCGAGGCGATGAAGGGAGCAGATGTGTTGATTTCCCTTTCCCGACCGGGGCCTGATGTGATAAAAAAGGAATGGATCGCCCAGATGGCCAAGGACCCGATCGTCTTTGTTTGCGCCAATCCCATCCCAGAGATCTGGCCCTGGGAGGCGAAAGAGGCAGGGGCGAGGATCGTGGCGACAGGCCGTTCGGATTTTCCCAACCAGGTTAACAACTCCCTGGGGTTCCCCGGGATCTTCAGGGGGACGCTGGACGTCATGGCCACCACCATCACCGACGAGATGTGCATCGCTGCCGCGGAGGAGCTTGCCCGTTGTGCCGAGGATATAGGCTTGAGCGAGGATTACCTGATCCCCACCATGGACGAATGGGAGGTCTTCCCCCGGGAGGCGGTGGCCGTGGGGATGAAGGCGATAGAGCAGGGAGTGGCCCGGCTCAAGCTCTCCCGAGAGGAGCTCTTCGAGAAGGCGAGCAGGATCATAAAGCGGGCCAGGGACGAGGTCCAGGTCCTGATGAAGGAGGGGATCATCGCCCTTCCACCCCAGGGCTAAACCCTTAAAGGAGGTTTCGTGATGAGAGAGGTACACGTGGGGGAGATCACCAAGACGGTAAGGGATCTTTTCATAGACGCCAACATCAATCTCGGGGAGGACGTCCTTAATGCCCTTGAGCAGGCCTTGGAGATGGAGGAATCGCCCATAGGCAAGGAGATCCTCAAGGAGCTAATAGAGAACGCCCGCGTGGCAAGGGAGGAGGAGATGCCCATCTGTCAGGACACGGGTCTGGCCGTGGTCTTCCTCGAGCTCGGGCAGGAGGTCCACCTGGTGGGAGGAGACCTCATCGAGGCCATTAATGAGGGGGTGAGGCAGGGATACAAGGAGGGCTACCTGAGGAAGTCCGCCTGCCATCCCTTCACCCGCAAGAACACCGGGGACAACACCCCTGCCATCATCCATACGGAGATAGTGCCAGGGGACAGGATAAAGATCATCGCTGTCCCCAAAGGGGGAGGGGCTGAGAACATGAGCAGGGTGGTGATGCTCACCCCGGCAGCGGGCCTCGAAGGGGTGAAGGAGTTCGTGGTCCAGAGAGTGAAGGAGTCAGGGGCAAACCCCTGTCCCCCCATCGTGGTGGGAGTGGGGATCGGAGGGACCTTGGAGGAGGCGGCCTTAATAGCCAAGAAGGCCCTCCTGCGTCCCTTGGGAAGCAAGAATCCGGATCCTGAGGCGGCAGCCATTGAGGAGGACCTCCTTGAGCGGATAAACAGGCTCGGGATCGGCCCCCAGGGCTACGGTGGGAGGGTCACCGCCCTGGCGGTCCATGTGAACATGGTCCCCTGTCATATCGCTTCCTTGCC
>CBEVRB010000103.1:0-6053 GCA_965552155.1 uncultured bacterium | reverse complement strand
TCGGAAATCGAGGTGGAGCAGATTGAGAAGTATCGCAAGTGGCGCCTGGAGCGTATCTCGCTGGCCACGGTCAACATCAGGACCCTCTTTCCTCCTCGTACCCGCAGCCCTTATCTGGACAGATGAGAAGCGTCTTCCCCCTCCTCTTCGCCTCCAGCAGATAGGGGGACCCGCATTGGGGGCAGGGCCGGGGCACGGGCCTCTGCCAGAGCACGAAGTTACATTCGGGGTAGCGGCTGCACCCATAAAAGGTCCGCCCTTTCCTCGTCCTTCTCTCGACGATTTCTCCCCCGCATCCTTCCACCGGGCACTTCACCCCTGTGCCGAGGGGCTTCGTGCCGTCACACTCAGGATATCGTTCACAGGCAAGGAATCTGCCGAACTTGCCCTCCTTCACCACCATCGGCCCCCCGCACTTGGGACATCGCTCATCGGTGTTCTCCTTCACTATCTTGATCCTCCCCTCCTCATCCCGCACGAACATCTTGGCGTTCTTGCACTGGGGAAAGGCGGAACAGGAGAGGAATTCCCCATATTTCCCCCACCGGATCTCCATGAGGCTCCCGCACAGCTCGCACCTTATATCCGTGGGTATCCTTTCCTTCCTGACCTCTCTCATCTCCCTTTCGGCCTTCTGAAGATCCTGGGAGAAGGAGCGGTAGAACTCCTCCAGTACCTCCGTCCAGCTCACCCGTTCCGCCTCGATCTCGTCGAGTTTCTCCTCCATCCGGGCGGTGAACCCGACGTCCATGATGGCGGGAAAGTTCTCCACCAGGAGCTCCGATACCAGAAGGCCCAGGGAAGTGGGATGAAATTTGCGGTTCTTCAGCTCCACATATCCCCTCTCCAGGAGGGTGGTGATGATGGTCGCATAGGTAGAGGGCCGTCCTATCCCCTTCTCCTCCAGTTCCTTCACCAAAGAGCTCTCGGTGTAGCGAGGGGGAGGTTGGGTGAAATGCTGCTTTGGCACAAGCTCGATGAGCTCCAGCTCATCACCCTCCTTCATGGGGGGCAAGATCCCCTCCTCCTCATCCTCCTCCTTCTCCTCGTAAACGATCAGGAATCCCGGGAACTTGAGGAGGCGTCCCGTGGCCGTAAAGAGGCATTCTCCTGCCCTGATCTCCACCGTTGTCTGATCGATCAGCGCCCCCTTCATCTGGCAGGCGAGGAAGCGGTCCCATATCAGCTTGTACAGGAGGAACTGATCTCGGGAGAGGTGAGACTTCACCTTCTCAGGGGGCAGATCGAAGGAAGCGGGGCGGATCGCCTCATGGGCCTCCTGGGCCCCTTTCCGGCTCCTGAAGTGGTTGGGCTCCTGGGGGAGGTAGTCCTCGCCGAAGAGGCGAACGATCGCCTTCCTCACCCCCTCTATCGCCTCAGGGGCGATGCGCACCGAGTCGGTCCTCATGTAAGTGATGAGACCCACCCGACCCAACTCACCGAGCTCCACCCCCTCGTAAAGTTGCTGGGCGATTGTCATCGTCTTCTTCACGGAGAAACGAAGCCTGCGGGACGCCTCCTGCTGCAGGGTGCTGGTGATGAAAGGGGGAGGGGGATTGCGTCGCCTCTCCTTCCTCTGTACCCGCTCCACGATGAACCGCTTTCCGCGCAGGGAGGAGATAATGGCCTGGGCCCTGCCCTCATCGGGGACCTCCGCCTTCTTGCCCTGTATCCTCGTTAAGCGCGCCTCAAAGGGGGAGGGGCTTGAGGGATGGCGTAGCTCCGCCGTTATGCTCCAGTACTCCTGGGGGACGAAGTCCCTGATCTCCTTCTCTCTCTCGCAGATGAGGCGCAGGGCCACGGACTGGACCCTGCCGGCACTGAGCCCTCTCTTCACCTTCTGCCAGAGGAGGGGGCTCAGCTTGTAGCCCACCAGGCGGTCCAGTATTCGCCTTGCCTGCTGAGCCCGGTAGAGACTCTCCTGAAGTTCCCGAGGGTTCTTCAAGGCCTCCCTTATCCCCCGAGGGGTCACCTCGTGGATCAGGAGACGGTGGATCTCCTTCCCATCCCCCACCTCTTCGGCGATGTGCCAGGCGATCGCCTCACCTTCCCTGTCCGGATCAGGGGCCAGATAGATGCGATCGGCCTTCCTGCTCAAGGCTTTGAGCTCCCTTATCACCTTCTCCTTCCCCTTTATGATGACCTACTGAGGGGTGAAGTTCCTCTTTATGTCCACCCCGAGTCTGTTCTCGGGCAGGTCCTTGATGTGGCCCACCGAGGCCTTGACCATGAATTCCTTGCCCAGGATCTTGTGGATGGTGCGGGCCTTGGCCGGCGACTCGACTATGATGAGGGACTTTCCCATCTCCTTACGCAAGGGCGAACACCTTTCCGGGCATCTGGGTGACCAGCCCCTTCAGTTCCATCTCGAGCAGAAGGGAGGCCAGCTTTTGAACCTCCATCTCCACCTTTCGGGCGATCTCATCGATCTGCATGGGTCCCACCTCCAGGACCTCGAGCACCTTCCTTTCTTCACGGGTGAGATCTCCAGAGGGGGCCTTTTCCTTACCCCCTTCATACTGGGGAAGAATCTCCTCCAATATGTCCTCTGCCCCCTCTATGAGCTTCGCCCCTTCCTTGATCAGATGATGGGTCCCGCGGCTTGTCACCGCCCCGGCATATCCGGGCACGGCGAAGACACTCCTTCCCTGCTCCAGCGCCATGGAAGCAGTGATGAGGGCCCCGCTCCTGGAGGATGCCTCTACCACCACTACCCCCAGGGCGAGACCACTTATTATCCTATTGCGCAGGGGAAAATTCCAGCGTTCAGGCGGAGTGGAGAGGGGGAATTCCGAGACCGCAGCCCCATTCCTCCATATCTCCTCAAAGAGTCCCCGGTTCTCGGAAGGATAGATCACGTCCAGTCCGCTGCCAAAGACGGCGATGGTCCTTCCCCCGACCTCCAGGGCCCCTCGGTGGGCCTCGGTATCTATTCCCCTGGCCATCCCGCTCACCACCGTGACCCCCCTTGAGGCAAGCTCCCTCGAGACCTTCCTGGCAAAGGCCCGCCCATAGGGGGAACACCTCCTGGAGCCCACCACCGCCACGGCGAGAGCGTCCCCTTCTGTGAGATCACCCTTGACGTACAGGACCGGAGGCGGATCCGGTATCTGGCGAAGATTCGAGGGATACCTTTCCTCCCTCATGGTGATAATGTCCATACCCAGCTCCTTTGCCCTCATCAGTTCCCTCCTCCCCTCCTCAAGGACCGATCCCTCCTTTATCCTCCTGACCAGCTCCCCCCCTATCCCTTCCACCTCCCTCAACCTATCCCCTGACGCGGCGAAGACCTCCTTTGGTCCCCCGAATTGGGCTATGAGTTTCCCGTAAAGGATTGGCCCTACCCCGGGGACCTTATTGAGGGCGAGCCAGTAAATCTTATCGTCATCCATTTGATAAAAGAAAACCCCTTCAGGAGGGGTCTCAATCTTATCGCATCTGATCTCGGGAAGCCTATTTCCCCACCGTTGCTATCCGATCCCCCACGCTGAGCTCCCTTTCGCTTCGGAGGATCAGAGCGGTGGAAGTTTTCCTTTGCGTGGCGAGGACAGCGAGCAATCCCACCTTTGGAGCGGGAATCCTAACGGACTTGCCAAGAGAGCCTCCCTCAGATCCGCCTTCCTGGACGACCTCAAAGAGGTACCCCGGCCTCACACCATCGTCCGCTCCCCGATCGATGTAGATGATGTCCCCCTCACCTAAAAGCTGGACCTCCTTTCTTGACGCCACTATCCAGCCTTTAAGGGGAGATTCCGCCTTCACCGTCGGGAGCTCCTCCACTGGTTCTACATATGGAAGGAGCCTGTCGCCCTTCCTGATGGGGGCGTAGGAGAGGATTATGCGTGCAGTCTTCGCCTCGCCCTTTTTCCCTTCGATGACGATCTTCCCCAAGATCGACACCTTCCTCCCCAAGGATTTCTTGGTGATCGGATGGATCACCTCTTCGCCCATCCGGAAAACGGTGAACTCCTCCCCCTCGGAGGCCTTCACATAGGGTTTGAAGACCACGTACACTTCGTCACCCTCGCCCAACATAGCCCTTTCTACCTTCGTCCCCACGATCTCCCCCAGCCCTTCCAGCTTCATCTCAGTGATGAAACCCGCGTACCGAACCTCGGGATAGAGGGAAAGGCGGATCCTCTTGGGCAAGGGAAGGACTTTCAAGGGGCGAGGCTTGGGAGGAGCCTCCTCGGGTTTCTCCTCCAGCAATACCCGATAAGGATAGAGCTTGATGCGATCCCCTGGATAGATGAGGTGAGGATTGACTATGGACGGGTTCTGCTGCCAGAGCCTCGGCCAGAGAAAGGGATCCTGGTAGAAGCGCCCCGATATATCCCAGAGGGTATCACCCTTTACCACCGTGTATTCCATCTCCTCGTCCAGAGGAACCTTGGCGGGTCGCCCTTGGGCGTGGACCAGGGAAAAGGCCCCAAAGATCACCATCGCCGTTATCCAAAGACATCCTTTTGCCATCTTCTGCTCTCCTTTCACCGTTTTCTCTCTCTATGATAAGAAAAAAGGCCCTTTTGTCAACCAAAATTTAACTTTTTTCCTTCAAGGGGACGACACCCCCTTGGCTGACAAGTTTTTGATTTTTTTCATCCTTTGTTCTATAAAGGATAAAGAAGATGAGATACAAGGACGCAGGGGTCGATATCGAGAGGGGGAAAAGGTTCGCCGAGGTGGTGCGTTCCCTGGCAGAGGGGATACCCTCACCTCGGGTAAGAAAGGGGATAGGGGGGTTCTGTTCGTTGGTTGAACTCGATCCTTCCGATTACAAAAAGCCCCTTATAGCCGCTGCCACCGACGGTGTTGGGACAAAGCTCAAGATAGCCTTTGCGATGAGGCGGTTTGACACAGTGGGGATTGACCTTGTGGCCATGTGCGTTAACGACATCATCACCGCAGGGGCAAAGCCCTTGTTTTTCCTCGACTATTTCGCCACTTCTCGCCTGGAGATCGATAAGGGAAGGGAGGTGATGGCGGGGATCCTCAAGGGATGTGAGGAAGCAGGCTGTCCCCTGGTGGGGGGCGAGACAGCAGAGATGCCGGGCTTTTACCGGGAGGGGGAATTTGACCTGGCCGGCTTCGCCGTAGGGGTGGTGGAGGCCGATAGGGTGATCGACGGGAGGGAAATCTCCCCGGGGGATGCGGTGATCGGCCTCGCCTCCAGCGGCCTCCACAGCAACGGCTTCTCTTTGGTGAGGCGACTGCTCCTCGAGGAGAAGGGGATGAGGCTTGAGCAGTGGGTGGAGGAGCTGGGATGCCCGCTGGGAGAAGAGCTTCTTCGGCCCACAAGGATATACGTGAAGTCCGTCCTCAGGCTGATAGAGTCCTTCCCCATAAAGGGGATAGCCCATATCACCGGAGGGGGGATCCCGGGAAACCTCTCCCGCATCCTTCCTCCGGGACGAAGGGCGGTGGTGAAGAAGGGAAGATGGCCAATTCCTCCCATCTTTTCCCTCATCGAGGGAGCAGGGGTGGAGGAGGAGGAGATGTGGAGGACCTTCAATCAGGGGATAGGGATGATCCTCGTCTGCCCTGAGGAGGCGGTGGACCCCCTCCTGGAGGAGGTGAAGGAGGAGGCCTTCCTCATAGGTGAGATAAGGGAAGGGGAAGGAGTGGAGATTGAAGGGGTATGAGAAGGTCCTGGTGAGCGCCTGTCTCCTCGGGATAAGGTGTCGCTACGACGGGGGGAGATTGCCCCCTCTGCCCAAGAACCCCGGGGAGATCTGGATCCCGGTATGTCCTGAACAGTTGGGAGGACTTCCCACCCCCCGATCTGCAGCCCAGATCATCGGAGGCGACGGTGAGGCGGTCCTCGAGGGGAAGGCGAGAGTGGTGAACGAGAGGGAGGAGGACGTGACCGAACGCTTCCTCGTCGGGGCGGAGGAAGTCCTCCGGATAGCCCGGACCCTCGAGGTAAGGAAGGCGATCCTCAAAGAGCGGAGCCCCTCCTGTGGCGTGAAATGGACCTACGAGAATTCCATCTGCAATGTGTTCTACGCCGAAGCCGAAGGCGTCGCTTGTTGTAATTGCATATTGACTTGTAA
>CBEVRB010000102.1:0-6078 GCA_965552155.1 uncultured bacterium | reverse complement strand
AACCCCTACCAGCACCTTCTCCCCCATCACCTCAAGCAGCAGGATCCTCTCCTTCCCCCCGACGGGGAGGAAGCCGAGGGACTTTATCCTCTCGCCTCCTGGGCCTTTCCGGTGCCTCCTCCTCTGGAGATAAAAGAGGGCCGCTGCCCCGCAGCCGAGCAAGAGGAGGACCTTCAGGGCCGTCCTCACCATCATGGGGTCAAGCTCCCCTCCCGCTGCGGCCTTGGAGGTGCTCAGTCCGAAGGCCGTGGCGAAGAGCACAGTCCCGGCCAGCCCTCCAAGGACTACCATCGCCAGAGAGCGTCCTCTCTGAACCATCTCCTCCCTCCTCATTTGAGCCTCTCCACCCTTTCGGCGGGGGTTATGATGTCGGTGATCCTGATGCCAAACCTCTTCTCCATCACCACCACCTCCCCCTTGGCCACCGGCTGATCGTTCACCAGGATGTCCAGGGGCTCTGAGGCCTCCTTGTCGAGCTCTATCACCGCCCCCTTGTCCAGGTTTAGCAAATCACCGATGTTCATCCTGGTCCTGCCCAGCTCCACCGTCACATCGAGGGGGATGTTGAGGAGAAAATCGAGGCCCTTCTCCTGGGACTTCCCCTGAGCTCCCTTCCCCTCTTCGGCCTTCTCCTTCTTCTCCTGCCTCTCCTCCTGTCCCATTCCTCTCCTCCTCCGCTCAGATGATGGGCGCGGTTATCTGAACCGCCCTCTGGCCCCGGGACAGCCCGGCGGTGCCCCTGAACTTGGGGACCTTCTCCACCTTCACGATTAGCTCATCGTCCACCCCTTTGGGAAGTCTCACCACGTCCCCTATCCTTATCCCCAGAAGCTCCTTCGGGCTCATCTTCAGGGTGCCGAATTCCACCTCCACGGTGACCGGGACGTCGAGCAGGGCTCGATAGAGACGCTCCCTCCAGATAGGGTCCACCCTCTCCTCCTGCTTCCCCCTCTGCTCCAGCTCCTTCCTTATCGGCTTGAGCACGAGGGAGGGCATGCAGAGGGTTATCACCCCTATCGGGTTCTCCAGCTCCACCTCGAAGCGGGCGGCCATCACCGCCTCATCCGGGGGGACGATCCCGGCGAGCTTCGGGTCAAGCTCCGTCTTCTCATACTCGAACTTCAGGGGATAGATCACCTCCCAGGCCCTCTCCAGGTCCTTGAGGATCATGCGGGTGACCCGGGAGATGATCCTCAGCTCGATGGGGGTGAACTCCCTCCCCTCCACCTTGGTCGCCTCCTGGGCAGTCCCGCCGAAAAGGAGCTCCACCAAGGAGAAGACCAGCTTCGCCTCGATCACAAGCAGGGCTGACCCATTTACGGGCCCTACCCGCAGGATGTTGAAGCTGGTGGGAACGGGGAGGGAATCGATGAACTCGGAGAAACCCATCCCCTTCTTTCCCGCCAGATTGACGTCCACTACCCGATGGAGGAGATCGGTGAAGGAACCCCTCATGTTCTTGGCGAACCTGTCGAAGACTATCCCCAGGCTCTCCATCCCCTCCAGGAGCAGTCTCTCCTGCTGCCGGAAGTCGTAAACCACCACCTCCTCCTGAGGGGCCGGGGCCCTCTCCGTCTCGACCTCCCCGTTGGATATCCCCTGAAGCAGGGCGTCCACTTCCTCTTGACTCAATATCTGGGACATGGTCCTTACTGGGCGATGAAATCGGTGAAGTAGACCTCCTTTACCTTCTCACCCTCCACGATCCCGTTGACACAGGCGATGATCTCCTCCTGGAGCTTCTTCTTTCCTCCGACGCTCGATACCTCCTCAAAGGTCTTGTTGGTCAGCAGCAGGAGGATGGCGTTCCTTATGGGGGGAATTCTGCCCTTCAGCTGCTCGGCCGTCTTCTCCCCTTCCAGACCCAGAGTGACGGCCACCTTCAGAAACCTCCTCCCCCCTCCTCTCAGGTTGACCACAAAGGGCTCCAAGGAGAGGTAGCTCATGGGTACCTTCTCATTCTTTTTGGCCACCTCTACCTTCTTCTCCTCGGCCTTGCCCTTCAGGAACTTCTGCCAGGCGAAAAAGCCACCTCCCCCCAAGATGAAGGGCACGAGAGCGATGACGATCCACTTCACAGGTAGCCCTTTCCTCTCGGCCCTCACCTCTTTCTTTTTCCTCTTGGCCTTCTCCTCCTTCTTCCTTCCCTTCTCGGCTTTCTTCTTCTGGGCCATCTCACCGCCCCTTTTCTGGAGTTTCCCTCGCTTCTCCTGAACGCAACCGGCATGCCATCCCGGAGGAGATAAAATTCTTCAATTATTTCAGAAAGTTACAAAACTAACCCTTCTCTCCCTGTCAAACCCTTGACGTTCCCCTCTTTTCTTCTCCCCTCCTTTGTCAAAAACTTGACACCCTTGCGCCATGCTGGTATATCATCTGGGACACTTCTTCCCACAGATCGAAATGAAGGAAGACCTCTCCTGGGAAAGGGAGCGGCGGTGGCTGGAGAAGATGGAGGCCCTTTCTGCCACCGCGCGGGGTATCGCCCATGACCTGAACAACGTCCTCACCCCCATCCTGATGAACGCCGAGATGGCCTTGGCCCAGGCCCCTGAGGGGAGTCTGCGGACCTTCCTGGAGCAGATCCTGGAGGCGGCGGAGAGGGCGAAGAAGCTCCTCGGGCATATCACCGCCTTCGGCCGCCAGATGCAGATGGAGAGGAGGCCCGTGGAGGTCGCCGAACTCCTGAGGGGGGCCATCGAGCGGATCCGACCGATCCTCCCCCCGGGGATCGAGCTCAGGGAGGAAATCCGCTCCCCGGGGACCGTAATGGCCGATCCCCCCCAGATAGAGAAGGTGCTGCTGGACCTCGCAGAGAACGCCGTTCAGGCGATGGGAAAAGAAGGGACTCTGGAGATATCGGTGGAGGAAGTGGACCCCCGATCCGCCCCCTTTCCCAGCATGGTCCCTGGCCCCTACTTCCGGATCAGGGTGATGGATACGGGATGTGGCATAAATCCTGCTGTAAAGGACTTGGTCTTTGATCCCTACTTTACCACCAGGGGGGCCGATGGCAGAAAGGGGTGGGGATTGAGCGTGGCCTACGGGATAGTGAGGAACCACGAGGGGGCGTTGAGGATCGCGGACCAGAAGGGAGGGGGGACGATCTTTGACCTCTTCCTGCCCAAGATGGTCCAGAAGCCCTTAGAGGAACCCTCCCCTCTGCCTAAGGGGAAGGAGAGGGTCCTCCTTCTTGAGGAGGGGGGTCTCCTCGGCGTGGAGGGGGAGATGCTCCAGAGGCTGGGGTATCGGGTGGTGGGAGTTACGGCCCCTTCAGAGGCCCTCGGGATGTTGGAGGGGTTCGACCTCCTGGTGGCCGATGGGGAGCTGGCGAAGGAGATAGAAGGAAGGATCTTCAAGCCGGTGGTCTTTCTCTGCCGCTTCGGGGAAGAGGTGAGGGGGATCACCGTCAGGAAGCCCGTGCTCCTGCGGGAGCTGGCCGAGGCGGTCCGCAGGGCCCTCGGGGAAAGTCAGGAGGAGTAGTCATGGCGAAGATCCTGATCATCGACGACGACAAGATGGTCTGCGACACCCTCTCCCAGGCCGTGAAGGGTATGGGCCATGAGGCTGAGTATGCCCTCACCCTCGGGGAGGGGATGGAGAAGGCGACCTCTGGACACTACGACGTGGTCTTCCTGGACGTGAGGCTCCCCGATGGAAGCGGACTGGAGGCCCTGCCCCGGATAAGGGAACTCCCCCTCTCGCCCGAGGTGATCATCATCACCGGCTACGGGGACCCGAGTGGGGCGGAGCTGGCCATAAAGAGCGGGGCATGGGACTACATGGAGAAGCCCCTCTCGCTGAAGGTGATCACCTTCTCCCTGATGCGGGCCCTTCAGTACAGGGACGCCAAGAAGGGGAAGAGGTCCCCTGTGGCCCTGAAGCTCGAGGGGATCGTGGGGAGCAGCCTGAAGATGAAGGTCTGCTACGAACTGCTGGCCCAGGCAGCGGGAAGCGACGCCAACGTGCTCATCACCGGTGAGACGGGCACGGGGAAGGAGCTCTTCGCCCGGGCCATCCACAACAACAGCTCCCGGGCCAAGAAGAGTTTCGTGGTGATAGACTGCACGGCCCTTCCCGCCACCTTAGTGGAGAGCATGCTCTTCGGCTACGAGAAGGGGGCCTTCACCGGAGCGGACCGCTCCCAGGACGGGCTGATAAAGGAGGCCGACGGCGGGACCCTCTTCCTCGACGAGGTGGGAGAACTCCCTCTCTCCCTCCAGAAGCCCTTCCTCCGGGTCCTGCAGGAGAAGACCTTTCGCCCCATCGGCAGCAAGAAGGAGATAAGGAGTGACTTCCGGCTGATAGCGGCCACCAACCGGGACCTGGACAAGATGGTGGAGGCAGGCAGGTTCAGAAAGGACCTCCTTTACCGCCTCCGTTCTTTCATCATAGAGATCCCTCCCCTGCGGGAGCACATCGAGGACGTGAAGGAACTCGCCATCTACCACATGGCCAAGCTCTGCGAGCATTACGGGGTGAAAAACAAGGGCTTCTCCCCCGATTTCTTCGACGCTCTGATGGCCTACGACTGGCCAGGAAACGTGAGGGAGCTGATAAACGCCTTGGAGTGGGCCCTCACCGTGGCGATCAACGAGCCCATCCTCTTTCCGGAACACCTCCCCACCTACATCCGGATCCAGCTAATGCGGACCAAGGCCACCAACGAGGATCTGGGGATGGAAGAACCCACAGGGAGGCCCCGGAAAGAATTGCCCACTCTCAAAGAATTCAGGAAGAAGATGGACAGACAATACCTCAAGGACCTCCTCTCCCTGACCCAGGGGGACATCAAGGAGGCCTGCCGCATCTCCGGCCTCTCCCGCTCCCGTCTTTACGCCTTGCTGAAAGAACACCAGCTCACCCTCCCCAAGTGATCCGATTTTCAGGACAAAGTCCTGCTTTCAGGAATAAAATCCTCTTTTCTGGACAGATCCCGGGAAGGTCCTTTTCTGTAAGCCATTGAATTTTAAGGATTTTCAGGGATAAGGATTTTGGGAAGTTTTAGGCAAGGTTTTTGCTGCACGAAGGCATCCCATGGAGGGCCTTCCGGTCATTGTCGGTCAGAGCGAGGCGATGCGGGAGCTCTTTGACTTCATCGAGAAGGTCTCCCGCACTGACAGCACCGTCCTCATCACAGGGGAGAGCGGGACGGGGAAGGAGCTGGTCGCCAGGGCGATCCACTACAAGAGCCCCCGTCGCTCAAAACCTCTCGTGGCGGTCAACTGTGCGGCCCTTCCCGAGGAGCTCCTGGAGTCGGAACTCTTCGGTCATGTCCGGGGGGCCTTTACCGGGGCGGTGAGGGACAGAAAGGGGAGGTTTGAACTGGCGGACCGGGGGACCATCTTCCTCGATGAGGTCTCGGAGATGAGCTCGGCCCTGCAGGTGAAGCTCCTGCGGGTGCTCCAGGAGAGGGAGTTCGAGAGGGTGGGGGACACCAGGACCGTGAGGGTGGACATCCGGGTGATCGCCGCCACCAACCAGGACCTGGAGGAGCTGGTCAAGCAGGGACGATTCCGGGAGGACCTCTATTACCGGCTGAACGTGATCCCCATCCACATACCGCCTTTAAGGGAGAGGAAGTCGGACATCCCCCTGCTGCTCCTTCATTTCCTGAAGGCCTTTAACGCCTTGAGAGGGGGAAGGGTGGAGGGGTTCTCCCCCGAGGCGATGAACCTGCTGATGGAATATGACTGGCCGGGGAACGTTAGGGAACTGGAGAACCTGGTGGAGAGGTTGGTGGTGCTGAAAGGGGAAGGGATAGTTCGGCCTGAGGACCTGCCGGAAAAGATCAGGAAAGGGGAACTCATCCCCTCCCAGAGGGGCGAAGAGAAGGGAACCCTCAACCTCTCCCGGGCGGTGAGCGAGTTTGAGAAGCAGCTCATCATCGATGCCCTGAGGAAGGCCAATGGGGTCAAGAGTGAGGCGGCAAGGCTCCTGGGGATAAAGAGGACGACGCTCCTAGAGAAGATGAAGCGACAGAAGATCGAGTACCCCATCAGTGGGGTTTATCCCTCAACATCTCCTTCTGCTTTTCAAACGTAAAGCGGACGATCTCCTCCCTCTCATCGTCCCCTA
>CBEVRB010000101.1:0-6088 GCA_965552155.1 uncultured bacterium | reverse complement strand
CCCCTCAGGTCGAGGGGGTGCTGAGGGAGGCGGGGGTGGAGGAGGGGACGTGCCTCGTTTACGTCCCCCACACCACTGCAGGGGTGACCATCAACGAGAACGCCGATCCCACGGTGAGGGAGGACATCCTGGAGAAGCTCGAGGAGCTGGTGCCCAGGGGCAGGGGTTACCGTCACCTTGAGGGGAACGCCGACTCCCACATCAAGGCGACCCTGGTGGGCTCCTCGGTGACGATCCCTGTGTCGGGCGGGAGGCTCCTCCTCGGGACCTGGCAGGGGATCTTCTTCTGTGAGTTCGACGGCCCCCGCCGAAGGAGGGCGATCGTGCAGGTGTTCTGAGACGATGGAGAAGGTTCCTTTCCTCGATCTTCGGGCCCAGTACGAAGGGCTGAAGGATGAGATCATCGAGGCCATCAAGCGGGTGCTTTCAAGTGGAATCTATCTGAGGGGAGAGGAAGTGGAGGGGTTCGAGGAAGAGTTCGCACGCTACTGCGAGGTCAAGTATGCCGTGGGGGTGGGAAGTGGCACCGAAGCCCTCTATCTTGCCCTGCGAGCCCTGGGAATAGGGAAAGGGGATGAGGTAATAACTGTACCTAACACATTTGCGGCCACTGCCGAGGCGGTGCTCCTTGCCGGAGCCCAGGTGAGTTTTGTGGACGTGGATGAGAGGACCCACACAATGGACCCGGAGCTCCTCGAGCAGGTCATAACCTCCAGGACAAAGGCGATCATTCCCGTTCACCTCTATGGGCAACCAGCCGATATGGCCCGAATCCTTAGGGTGGCCCGACGCCACAACCTCTACGTGATCGAGGATGCTGCTCAGGCCCATGGGGCGAGGTATCAGGGACGGCGAGTGGGGTCCCTTGGGGATGTGGCCTGTTTCAGCTTCTACCCCTCCAAGAACCTGGGGGCGTACGGGGATGGGGGTGCGGTGGTGACCAACGATGAGGGGATCGCCCGACGGGTTAGGATGCTCGGAGAGCACGGCTCCGAGAGGAAATATGTACATCTTTTCTTGGGCACCACCTCCAGGCTCGATGCCCTTCAGGCCGCCGTCCTCAGGGTAAAGCTTCGGCATCTGGATAGGTGGAACGAACATCGGCGCCGGATCGCAAGGCTTTACCGTCAGCAGTTAGCAGAACTCGATGGACTGAGACTCCCTGAGGAGGCCGAGGGTCGCTATCACGTCTACCACCTCTATGTGATAAGGACCACGAAGAGGGATGCCCTGAAGGATTACCTCGGGGCAAGGGGTATCGGCACGGGACTTCATTATCCGATTCCTCTCCACCGCCAGCCCTTCCTCGCTTCCCTGAAAATCGAGGAGGGGAGATTTCCCGTTTCCGAGAAGCTCGCCAGGGAAGTGCTGAGCCTTCCCATCTACCCGGAGATGAGGGAGGAGGCGGTCAGGGAGGTCGCAGAGGCGATTAAAGGATTTAAGGAATGGAGCTAAGCGTGATCATCGTCAACTGGAACACTAAGGAGCTGCTTCTTGAAGCGGTGAGGTCCATCTACGATAACGCCCCTCACTTTCCCTTTGAGGTAATCGTGGTGGATAATGGTTCTCGGGACGGAAGTCCCCAGGCCCTACGGGAGGCATTCCCCCACGTCCACCTGATAGAGAACCAGGAAAATCTGGGTTTTGCCAGGGCGGTGAACCAGGCCATGGAGGTGGCAAAGGGAAGGTATCTTCTGCTCTTTAACAGCGACGCCCGTGCTCTGCCTGAGACGATCGAGCCCCTCTGGCGTTTCATGGAAGAAAGGCCTGATGCAGCCATTGCTGGCCCCCAGCTCCTTGACCCCGACGGCACCAAGCAGAACTCGATAGCTCCTTTTCCCTCTCTTGCCACCGAACTCCTGAACAAGAGATTTCTCCGTTTCCTTTTGCCCACTCGCTTTCCCGGAAAGGAGAGGGAATATTCTCACCCTATCCCTGTAGACTCTCTGGTGGGGGCCTGCATGATGGTGAGGAGGAAAGCGGTCGAGGAGGTGGGGGGACTTGACGAAGGCTATTTCCTCTTCCTGGAGGAGACAGACTGGTGCTGGAGGATGTGGGAGAGAGGGTGGAAGGTCTACTTTGTCCCGCAGGCCAAGGCCGTTCACCTTCAAGGGGGGAGTGTGGCGGCTGTCAGGGCTGAGGCGAAGATAGAGTATTACCGTTCCCGCTACCGCTTCTTCCGCCTGCGCAAAAAAAGGTCCTATTGGGTGCTACTCTTTACCATCCCCGGGAAGCTCATCTTTGAGATCAGCGGCTCTCTTCCTCTCGTTTTTCTCAAGAGAAAAAGGGAGCGCCTCAGGGTTTTGCTGAGGCTCCTTTTGTGGCATATAAAGCTCTGCCCCGAAGAGGAAGGATTACGGAGAGGATGTGGCGCAAGGTACTGAATGGGATCGATCTTGACGGGTTCTTTGAACGTATAGGGCGCACTAAGGTCCTGGTCATCGGGGACGTGATGCTCGATGAGTTCATCTGGGGGAAGGTGGAGAGGATATCCCCTGAGGCCCCGGTGCCGGTGGTGGCGGTGACCCACGAGACCCGCCTCTTAGGGGGGGCGGCCAATGTGGTAAACAACATCCGTTCTTTGGGAGGGGAGGTGGCCCTCTGCGGGGTGGTGGGCCCCGACCCGATGGGGGAAAGGATAAAGGAGATGCTCGAGGGGATCGGGGCCGATGGCCGAGGAGTGAAGGTGGAACGTGGTAGACCCACCACGGTGAAGACCCGGATCATCGCCCACAGCCAGCAGGTGGTCCGCTTCGACAGGGAAAGCACAGAACCCATATCCCCTTCGGTACAGAAGGAGATCATGGAGTTTCTCGATGAGGAGTGGGGGTGGGCCCAGGGGGTGATCGTCTCCGATTATGGCAAGGGGGTGGTGACCCGGGAGCTGATGGACTTTCTGCTCGGGAAGGTGGCCGAGGACAGAAAGCCCCTCGTTGTGGACCCCAAGATGGACAACTTCCGCCTCTACCGGGGGGTGACCGCCATCACCCCCAACACCGCCGAGGCCGAGGCGGCCTCCCGGAGGAAGATCCAGGATGAGGCGACCTTGCGGACCGTGGGCAGATTGCTCCTGCGGCGCTTCCGGGCCGAGGCGGTGCTCATCACCAGGGGCGAGGAAGGAATGGCCCTCTTCCAGAGGGGAGGAAGGATGGACCTGATTCCCACCGTGGCCAAGGAGGTCTATGACGTTACCGGGGCCGGCGACACGGTGGCGGCGGTCTTCACGCTGGGGGTGGCCTCAGGGCTCAATTACTTAGAGGCGGCCGTTGTCGCCAACTGCGCTGCAGGGATAGTCGTGGGAAAGGTGGGGACGGCCTCTGTCAGTCCCGGGGAACTGAGGGAGGCCCTCCTCGAGGGGAGGGACGAAGGGCCCCGATGAGGTAGTTCAGCTCCCTGCAGCCAAGGAGGCGGGCCGAAAGGAGATAGATCAGGGCCCCTCCCCCTACCATGGCCCCCATAAGGGGGATCTTTATCAGATATCCTCCGCCCTCCCTCCATGGATACCATCCTCTGAGCCAGAGCACCCAGAGGAGCAGGGGAAAAAGGGCGAGGGAGATCTTCACCGCAGCCCCAAGGATTTCCCTTCCCCTCAAGCCCTTCTCCTTCCTGTAAAAGGATATTCCGAGCAGCGACACATTGAGGGTGGCCGAGAGGGCGTTGGCCAGGGCGAGCCCTGCGTGCCGCAAAGGACCCATCAGCATCACCCCTGCCGCAGCGTTAAGGAGCAGGGCGGCCACAGCGGCCTTCACCGGGGTCCGGGCGTCTCCTGTGGCGTAAAAGGCACGGGAGAGCACGGTTATCCCTCCATAGGCCCAGAGTCCCAGGGCATAACAGAGGAGGGCCTGGGCCGTAAGGAGGGTCTCCCGCTCCCCGAAGGCCCCTCGCTGAAAGAGGAGATTGAGGATGGGAACCCTGAGGACGATCATTCCCACCATAGCCGGCAAGGTGATGAAGAGGAGAAGCCTTAAGGCGAGGCCGACCTCCCGGTGAAACTCATCCCTCCGCCCCTCAGCC
Organism: uncultured bacterium; assembly: GCA_965552155.1. Lineage (GTDB taxonomy): Bacteria > Desulfobacterota > B13-G15 > B13-G15 > B13-G15 > CAYRAR01. Next base: position 2,074 of record CBEVRB010000101.1, on the reverse strand, counting down.
ACGAGCCGGGAGAAGCTTGGGAGGACCGCTACCCCCAGGGCGATGACGAAGATCCCTAAGGGGAGCTCGAAGACCCTGTCGGCATAATAGAGGTAGGAGATGCTCCCCTTGGGAAGGAAGGAGGCGAGGAAGCGGTTCACCACCTGATTTACCTGGAAGACGGCGATCCCCATCACCATGGGGGCCATGAGGGCGAAGATCCTCTTTAAGGCCGGGTGGTGGAGGTCGAACCTGGGCCTGAAGGTTATCCCATGGGCCCGGAGGAAGGGAAGCTGAAGCAGCAGCTGGCTTATCCCTCCGAGGAACACGCCTATGGCAAGGCTCAGCACAGGGGGATTCACGTAAGGGGCGAGGAGGAGGGCGCAGGCGATGATGGAGACGTTGAGCAGGCAGGGGGCCAGGGCAGGAGCGGCGAAGTGGCCGTGGGAATTGAGGATCCCCATGGAAAGGGCGACGAGACAGATGAAGAAGAGGTAGGGGAAGCAGATCCTGGTGAGCCTGGCCGCCAGGGCGATCACCTCAGGGTCCTTCCAGCCGAAGGCCTGGAGTCGGACTATCCAGGGGGCAAAGATCACCCCGGCCACCGTAAGGAAGGCCAGCGCCGAGGCAGTGAGGGTCGCCACGGTGTTCACCACTTGGGGCGCCTCATCGGGGCGGTGGGTGAGGTACTCGGTGTACACGGGGATGAAGGATACCGTGAGGGAGCCCTCCCCGAAGAGGCGCCTCAGGAGATTGGGAATGGTGAAGGCCACGAAGAAGGCGTCGGTGTGCACCGAGGCCCCGAAGGCCCAGGAGATGACGATGTCCCTTATCAGGCCGAGGATGCGGCTCAGGAAGGTGGCCCCTGAGACCACGCCCGTGGCCCGGATTATCCTCCGCGATTCCTCCATCTGCCGAAAGAAGCTCTACCACACTCGCCCCACAGGTGCAAGGAGCCGAAGTTGTAAAAGCAATGCTCCGATGTTATCATGCCTTCTGGATCCGAAACTTTACGGGAGGTTGAGGATGGGTGAGGGCGCCCTCCTGGAGGTGAAGGACCTTCACGTGGAGGTGGGGGGAAGGGAGGTCCTTTCGGGGGTCAACATGAGGATAGACCCCGGGGAGACTCACGTCCTCTTCGGCCCCAACGGTTCGGGGAAGACCACCCTGATGTCCGCCATCATGGGGTTTGAAGGGTTTCGCGTGACGAAGGGAAGGATCCTCTTTCAGGGGGAGGAGATCACCGGGCTCTCCGTAAACGAGAGGGCGAAGCGGGGTTTGGGGATAGCCTTCCAGAGGCCCCCGGCGGTAAAGGGGGTGAAACTGAGGCAGCTTGCCGAACTATGCACCAAGAGGGACGGCGAACTCATCGAGGAGTATGCGAGGAAACTGAACCTCTCCGAGCACCTCGATCGGGAGATCAACGTCGGGTTCTCCGGAGGGGAGATAAAGCGGGCAGAGCTCCTGCAGCTGATCCTCCAGGACCCGGTGATGGTTTTCCTCGACGAGCCCGAGTCCGGCGTGGACCTGGAGAACGTGGTCCTTGTGGGCAGGGCGATAAATCACCTGCTGGGCAGGAAGAGGGAACCGGAGGAGGGCAAATCCTTAAAGGAGCTTCACCGCGAGAGGAAATCGGGGCTTATCATCACCCACACGGGCCATATCCTGGAGTACGTGGACGCCGATGTGGGCCATGTACTGGTGGAAGGGAGGATCGTCTGCCGGGCCAATCCCCGGGAGATCCTTCACACCATAAGGGAATACGGGTACGAGGAGTGTTACCGGTGTGTGGGAGGGAGGAGGTGATGGAAGGGGGGCGCTTCAAGGAGGAGGCCGAGGGGCATAACTCCATAGACGATCTCCTCGAGCTACCCCCGGAGGACAGGGGGACAATTCTGAAGGCGGGGATAGATCCAGAGGAGAGGGAGAGGACGGGGAGCTTTCTGCAGATGGACCACTCGGTGGTCCACTGTAGGACAGAGGCCGAAGGGGTGGAGGTCCTTCCCATCACTGAGGCCTTAAAGAGGTATGATGGGCTCAAGGATTACTGGTGGAAGGCCATCTCCCCTGAGAGGGACGAGTACACCCAGAGGGC
>CBEVRB010000100.1:0-6257 GCA_965552155.1 uncultured bacterium | reverse complement strand
ACATAACCCATCCTTGATATCCTGCTTGGGGGCCAGTTAATATCTCCACCCTTACCATGCCAGAATAGCTGGAATCGTCTTCGAGGACAACAGCCTTTTCTTTGTTACTGGTCCGGGTAAAGTGGAAGATTATTGTTGTTCCTCTTCAAGGCCTTTGGGCGGTCCTTGGGATACAACAATCTGCTGCTGAACTCGCTTTATGAATGCCCTCCCCAAATGATTTTCTATAATCTTCACAGCCGGGGTTGCATCAAAAGTATGTGTTGTAGCGTGAAAAATGGATAGGACTAAATCCTGCAAAGTATCATCATCTTCTAAATTCTCTACCTTTAGACCTATCTTTTTGGCCCATTCCCTGTCTATGTGTCTACTGTGGCTTTTAAATTGGGAGCGCTTGGCTAATCTTGTTGCAACTAATTGAGCCCTTTTCTTTGCGTTCTCTTCTTCGGAGAACATATACTTAGTGAGCCACTCTAATATCAACGCTTTGGATAAATTTATAGCTTCTTCACACTCCTTTATGAGGGCTGGGCCATATTGTTCAACAATAGGAAGCCAAACGGCTAAATTTTTGGGGCTGCCTCTACACTCGCGCTTCGCCTTGTTAAACTGGTCAATAATTGCCTGTGCTGGCACTGCTCTAATGCCCAACCGTGTATGGACAATTACTTGGGGGTCTATAGGACCGATAAAGGAATGACTGCCCATTACGATAACATTTGCGGCACACGCAAGCATTGTAGCTGCGGACATAGCTGCATAGGGAATTATCGCTCTGATATGATCAAACTTTGATCGCAAATATTTGACCATTGCTTCTGCGGCTTCTGCCGAACCCCCCGGACTATGGATTATCAGGTCCAAGTGGCGCCCAGAGAGCCCCGAAACCACCTCCATAAGACCTTGAATGTCTTCGTCACTGATTCTTATGAATTCTGCTGGAACGCTGCTTGGCTGAGTCCAATTAGCAGCATATAGGATGATATTCCTTCCCGTGTAATCGTGTAACTTCTTCAGATATTTTCTTCTAACCGGGTCAAAAGGGGCCCTCTTTAGCTCGTTTCCGACTTTCCGCAGTTCTTGTAGTATTTCACCCCAAGTGGGCATGTAGACCTTCGTCAAGATGTGCTATCTGTAGTGGAGAAAAGAAACTTTGGGCTGGTTTCCTTGAGGTATGCTGTGACTATCTGCATTAAGTTTTGATACTCTCCATAAACAGCCATCAGGTCTTCTATACCGGCTATCTCGCCCAACGTTTTCATTTCATTAAATTCATTGTCCTTCGTCTCTGGTTCGGCTTTCACGTTTGCCACTTTTGTCACCTCCTCTTTAGAGCCTGGTAGGCTAAGCATATTCTCTCAAAACGGCCATTGTCAAGTGTAGACCGTGGCCTTGAAGGCCAGCCAGTTTGTTGTAGCAAGACCTGTGCCAATCCATCTCTCACGTACCTAAGTGGGCTCCCCCCCTTCCATCCTTCTGGACGCCGGCCTCATCCCCCACGAGAGGATCGGCCGCTCCATTGTCGTTCCCCGTAAGTGGGTGGGGAAATTGAAGAATCAGATGGAAGAAATGGGGGAGGTACGCAGGAGGTTCTGGTAAAAAAACTACGGTCGCTTCTTTTTGACGCGCAACCTCCTTTCCTTGAGCAAATGCCGTCTAAGGGCCCCCAGGATGACCCAGGGGCCCAGGTTAATTATACAGCCCACGGAATACCCTGTTCTACATGCTCACGAGGGACAAATTTGGTGGGGTCTATTGGTAATGGGTTAGGCTTCCGAGGTTCTGAGGGGAAAAAGCGGCTGTGTCGTCTAATAAATGCCTCGATGCGCTTCCGGAGGGTCTTTGTTCCCTTACGTATTGGCAGATCCTTGTCAGGGAAAAGGTGGGTCCAGGCATAGCGGTCCGCTAAGAGCTCGCTTGCCATAATTGCCATGTTCCGTTTGCGGATGGCTCTAAGTCGCACTTCCCGGGGAGGCCACTCCATCCATAAGCCCTCCTCGGTTCGTATGAACTCATATCCTAACAGTGGGAAAAACTCAAAGAGGTCCACAAGGTTTATTCCACATTTTATGTGGCCGATTTCATGAAGAACCAGGAACCTGTAAATTTGCTCCTTGGGAATTGCTCGCCAGTCGAGCTCCGGCCGCTTGGTGGAGTAAAATTTATCTGTGTCAATCTGGTTGGCAATTTCGATGACCCCCTTTTCCGTCCTTAGATGGGGTTTATTGATGTCCACATAGAGGGGAGCTGCCCAAACGCTCTGCTGGGCAAAAGCCCCCTCCATTTTCCGCCAGTCTACAACCTTTAGCGGCTTCCCACCTTCCCTCCTTGCCAAAATGTCCAGCTCACGAAATAGCTCAGGAGTAAGCTTTATAATCGCCATGGTTTTTCCTCCTCCTGTTGGTTTCTTGGGTTTCTTTTCCCTATAGTTAAGTTACATTTCCTCCTCTGTCTTGTTCTTGAAGTCAGATATCCTCTCGAGGTGGGGACCTTGGAGAAATATCACATAGGCAGAAAGCCAGAGACGAAGGAAGGGGGCAAATAGGGGTCAAAAACCTGAAAGGTGGGATAAAAAAAGTTGGTGCCGAGGGGCGGAATCGAACCACCGACACGCGGATTTTCAGTCCGCTGCTCTACCGACTGAGCTACCTCGGCTTCTTTTAATTTTTTACCTCACAACCCTTCACCTGTCAAGAAGCTATCCCCATGGATGGTCGGCTAATGAAAGTGGACCGTCTATCCGAAAGAAAGATAAAAGGGAGAAGGGCTGAAGGGTGGCAAAAAAGAAGGGTCTATGAGGCATCCGTGAGGCGGTCAAGGAGGTAAGGGGGCACGGATACCTACCGATCCTGATCGCCCGGAAAAGTCTCTCCTGAGGAATGAGATGCGCACCGTAAGGACTCGCTTCCTCTTCGGGGTACTGACCATAATTTTGGGCATTCTGTTTGGAGTAATGGCAACTCAGTACATAGTCGCCTTAAGGATCGCTCAGCAAAGGCTCTCGGAAGAGAGAAAGAGGACGAGGGATGTGGCCGAAATTCTCCTGAGGCGTCGACTTGACAAAGTGGACGAGCTTTCTCACATCCTTCTGAAGGACAGTGGTTTCGTCAGGGCAATTCAGTACCTCCTCCTCACAGGTGATGAAAGCTCCATACGCAGGACGCTTCTTTCTCTCATCCCCTCCTCCCATGAGATAGCAGCGGTCCTCATCATCGACTCAGAGGGGACGCCTCTTTACGCTATGGGAAGGGTGGATACGACGGATCTCCCCCCGTTCAGGACAAAGGAGAAGGCGATCCGAACGCTCGCGAAGGGGAAGACGGTAGAGGTCCATCTCTTAAGGCCCATCCTCGCGAAGGAGGAATGGCGGCCCTTGGGACTCCTCGATGTGGTGACCTGCATCGATTCTCGCTGGGCTGAGGAAATCCACAAGCTGACGGGCAACAGGGTGGCCCTGGCGAAGGGAGAAGAGGAGATCTTCGGCTGCGATGGATGCCCGAAGGCGGACAGGGGGGTCTTGCAGGCCGAAGTCCCCCTTATCGTGGGGGACGATGCCTTCTCCCTGAAGATCTTCCCCCAGATGGAGGCTATAAGGAGGATGCAGCGTTTCTCCTTCATGGCCACCATATTGGTGACCGGCGGACTCTTCATCTTTTCCCTCTTTATGGCGGGCCGGATGGGGCGATCCTTCTCCACTCCTTTAGAGAAGCTCGCCGAGATGGCCCAGAAGATCGCTCACGGCGATTATTCCCTGAGGATAGAGCCCCTGTCGAAGATCAGGGAGGTGAGGGCCATCGAGGAGTCATATAACCGGATGGCCGAGGCCATAGAGGGGACAGTTGCCCAGCTGGAGGAGGCGATCCGCTGGACCCAGGAGGAGAACCTCAGGGCTGAGCTCGAGGCCTCAAAGCTCCGTTCCATGATCGAGGGGATGAACGAGGGGATAGTGGTTCTGGACAAGGATGATCAGGTAGTGGAGGTGAATTCCTGGTTCTTGCAGCACATGGGAATGAAGCGAGAGGATGTGGTGGGAAGGGAGGTCTGGGAGTTTCACGGCGAGGAGGCGAACAGGCGCATAAAGGAGGTGCTGGAGGACTTTCGCTCCGGCAGGGTAAAGGGCGTCAGGGCATGGGAACGGGAGATGATGGGGCTATGGGTGAGCTTAAGGCTTCAGCCCATCTTCTTCAGCGACGCCTACAACGGGGTGATCCTCAACGTAATAGACGTGACCCCCCTGGTGGAAGCCCGTCATCAGGCCGAGGCCGCCAGCAGGGCCAAGAGCGAGTTCCTCGCCATCATGAGCCACGAGATCCGCACCCCCATGAACGCCATCTTGGGGATGGCCGAACTCCTGCAGGATACCCCCCTCAACGATGAACAGAAGGAGTACGTGGAGATGCTCAAATTCTCCGCCGAGAGCCTCTTGGAGATAATCAACGACATCCTGGATTTCTCCAAGATAGAGGCAGGACGCCTCGAATTAGAGGAAAAAGTCCTCGATTTGAGGGAACTGGTGGAATCCACGGCGGTCACCTTGGCCACTCGGGCCCACAAGAAGGGGCTCGAACTCCTCTGCTACCTGGGGCCGGAGGTCCCCCATCATATCGTGGGCGACCCCCTCCGTCTGCGGCAGATCCTCGTGAATCTGATCGGCAATGCCATAAAGTTCACCGAGGAGGGGGAAATAGTGGTGAAGGTGGAGAAGGTGGGGGAGGAAGAGGGGAAAGTGGTCCTTCACTTCAGCGTCTCCGACACCGGGATAGGGATACCGAAAGAGAAACAGGGGAAGATCTTCGAGAGTTTCACCCAGGCGGATGCCTCCACCACCCGCAAGTACGGGGGGACTGGACTGGGGCTCGCCATCTCGAAGCACCTCGTGGAAAAGATGGGAGGGAGGATATGGGTGGAGAGCGAGGTGGGGAAGGGGTCCACCTTTCACTTCACGATCCGCTGTCCCGTGGCCGAGGGGAAGAGGGAGGAGGTCGTCCCTCAGCCCATCGAGGGGATAAGGGTCCTCATCGTGGACGACAACCCCACCAACCGACTGATCCTGAGGGAGACGGTATCGGCCTGGGGGCTGATCCCGGCGGAGGCGGGGAGCGGCTCAGCGACCCTCGAGAAGCTCAAGGAGGCAGCCGGGAAGGGGAAGCCTTTCCAGTTGCTGCTCCTTGACAGGCGACTGCCTGACATGGACGGTTTTGAACTGGCCAAAAGGGTCAAGGAGATGCCCGAATACCGCTCCCTCCCTATGATCCTCCTCAGTTCCGACGAGAAGAAGGGGGACAGGGAGCTCGCCAAGCAGCTGGGAATAAGGGAGACGTTGCTTAAGCCCATAAGGAGGTCCAAATTGTACAACGCCCTCATGGAGGTATTCGTCACGCGCCCAGAGGAGACGGCAAAGGAGACGAAGCTCGTCTCCGCCCTTAAGGGGAAACCCCTCCGGATCCTGCTTGCTGAGGATAACCCGGTGAACCAGAAACTGGCTGTGAGGCTCCTGGAAAAGCAGGGGTGGCAGGTCACCGTGGCCTCCAACGGTCGGGAGGCGGTGGAGCTGGCGTCCAAAGACAGCTTCGACCTGATCCTCATGGATGTCCAGATGCCGGAGATGGACGGGCTGGACGCCACAAGAGTGATCCGGGGGAAGGAAAAAGAGACCGGAAGGCATGTCCCCATCATCGCTCTTACAGCCCATGCCATGAAGGAGGACAGGGAAAGATGCCTTCAGGCAGGGATGGACGCCTATGTCCCCAAGCCCATTAAGGTCCAGGAGCTCTTCAAGGTAATAGAAGAGATCCTCCCTGAGGTCCCTGAACCGCAGGAGACCCTTGAAGAGAAGCCCACCCCATCGGAGGCCGAAAGGACCACTCCTCTGGAGGGTCCTTCCTTCGACATGGAAAAGGCCCTCGATATGGCAGGGGGAGACGAGGAGTTCCTCAAAGAGCTCGTGGGGATCTATCTCTCCGATTGCCCGGAGAAGTTATCGAAGATCCGTCAGGCGATAGAGGCCCAAGACAACCAGACCCTCTACGAGACCGCCCACAGTCTAAAAGGGGCGTCGGGGAACCTGGGCCTTACCCGGGCCTATGAGCTGGCGCTAGAGCTGGAAAGGAAAGGGAAGGAGGGAAGGACAGAAGGGGCCGAAAAGGTCTTCAGGGCCTTGGAGGAGGAGATAGGCCGCTTCCGCAAGTTCGCAGAAGAGAGGATCCCTATCACCGCATAGATTGCGAAAGCATAGAGGAACTCGTTCATTCTTCACC
>CBEVRB010000099.1:0-6360 GCA_965552155.1 uncultured bacterium | reverse complement strand
ATTTTTACCTCTTTAACAGGCCGATAAAGGGGATGGTCACGGCCCAGATGACGGGTCACACGGAGAACATCGCCCTCCTGAAGGAGATAAAAAGGGAGATGGGCCTATAACTCCACCTCCTCCACCCGATCGATTCGTACCCCGAGGAATCTCTTCCCGATCTCGGTGAACTTGTCTGGATTGTCGGTTACGAAGAACTTCCTTTCCCCTTCTGCACCCGGGGGCTCGAGCATACCCCCTCTCTCAAGCTGTCGCTTAACCTCCTTGGCCGTCTCCTTGGCGGAGTTGATGAGCTCAACCCCCTCCCCCATCACCTCCCTTATCACCCCCTCAAGGAGCGGATAGTGGGTGCAGCCAAGGATGAGGACATCTATTCCTTCCTCCTTCAGAGGCCTGAGGTAACGATGGGCGACGAGGCGGGATATGGGATCGTCGATCCATCCCTCCTCCACCAGGGGGACGAAAAGGGGACAGGGGGTGGCGAAGACCTGAAGATGAGGGTCCATTTCTCTTATCCTCCGTTGATAGGCGCCGCTTCTTATGGTCCCCTCCGTTCCAATCACCCCGATCCTCCCCGTGCGGGTGACCTCCACCGCCCGCCTCACCCCTGGCTCTATCACCCCCACCACCGGTATCTCGTTCTCCTCCTTGAGGGTGGGGAGGCTCACTGATGAGGAGGTGTTGCAGGCAACGACCAGCACCTTAAGTTCCCAGCGGCGCAGAAACCGGACGTTTTCCCTGGAGTACTTGATGACGGTCTTCGGTGAGCGGGTCCCATAGGGGACCCGGGCGGTATCTCCCAGATAAATGATGTGCTCCTGGGGGAGAAGGGCGACGATCTCCTTTAGCACCGTGAGTCCCCCTACCCCGGAATCGAAGATGCCCACGAACCTTGTACCCTTGGCCACTTTAAGCCCTTTTGACTGAAACCTTTTACAGCACGTATCAAAACTTTATATCATAATCCCTGAGCCCGGTAAAGGACGAATTTTCCGATCCCGACATCCAATTGCCTTTCCTCTCCTCTTCTGCTACCATGAGGAAGGCCGCAGCATTCCATGAATTCCTTTCCCTCCTCAAAGGAAGGGGTGAGAGGACGTCTCACCCCGATGATGAAACAGTACCTGGAGATAAAGAGGCAATATCCGGACTGCATCCTCTTCTTCCGAATGGGCGATTTTTACGAGATGTTCTTCGAGGATGCCCGCACGGCCTCCAGGATCCTGGAGATTGCCCTCACCTCCAGGGAAAAGGGGGAGAGGGAGAAGGTCCCCATGTGTGGGATCCCCTACCATGCCGCTTCCCCCTATATCGCCAAGTTGCTCCAGCACGGTTACAAGGTGGCCATCTGCGAACAGGTAGAGGACCCCAGGGCGGCCCGGGGGATCGTGAGAAGGGAGGTGGTGCGGGTCATAACCCCGGGGATGGCCGTGGAGGAGGAGAGCCTCGGGGATGAGAACAATTACCTTATGGCCCTCTGCGAGGAGGAAGGGAGTTATGCCCTGGGATTTCTGGACCTCTCCACCGGGGACTTCAAGGGATGTCTCCTTGAAGGAAGGGAACTCCTTGAGGGCGAGATCACCAAGAACAGTCCCCGGGAGGCCCTCCTGCCAGCGGAGATGAAGGCGATGGGAAAGTACCTGGAGAAGCTCTTCCCCTGGATGCTGATAAACTACCTCCCCGTCGAATACTTTGACGCCCAAGGGGTGGAGAGGTTCTCGGAGGAGAGCCCACCGCCCCCTTTACAGAGGGCCGCAGGGGCCATCCTGCGTTATGTCCTGGAGACCCAGAAGGTAGAACCGGCCCACATCAGGCCCCTGGAGGTCTACCGCACGGAGCAGTACCTGATCCTCGATGAGACCACCCAGAGGAACCTGGAGCTCTTCTCCCCCCTCAGGGGCTCTGGGAGAAAGGGCTCCCTCCTGGGGGTCCTCGACAGGACCGTCACCGCCATGGGGAGAAGGCGACTCAGGCAGTGGCTCGCCTATCCCCTAAGGGACCTCGTGGAGATAGGGAGGCGTCTTGAGGCGGTGGCCTCCCTGAAGGAAGCCCCTCTGGAGCGAGACACCTTAAGGGAGCTCCTGGAAGGGGTGTCCGACATCGAGAGGCTGAATGCCCGTCTCGCCTTGGGGAGGGCCAACCCGCGGGAGCTCGTGGCCTTGAAGGAAAGCCTCGAACGGGTGCCCGAGATAAGGGAGAGGTTGCTCTCCTTCGGAAGCGACCTCCTTCAGGAGATCGCCCAGGGGCTTGACCCGCTGGAGGAGGTCGTCCAGAAAATCAGGGAGCGGATCGTCGATGACCCTCCCGCCACCGTCACCGAAGGGGGGATTATCCGGGATGGCTACCACCAGGAGCTTGACGAGCTGAGGTCGATAAGCAGGGAGGGGAAGGGCTGGATAGCCAAACTCGAGGCGGAGGAGCGGAGGAGGACCGGCATCCCTTCCCTTAAGGTGGGGTACAATCAGGTCTTCGGTTACTACATCGAGGTGACCCGTCCCAACCTCCCCTTGGTCCCCGAGGACTACGTGCGCAAACAGACCCTGAAGGGGGCAGAGCGCTTCATTACCCCTAAGCTTAAGGAGTATGAGAGGAAAGTCCTCGGGGCTGAAGAGAGGATAAAGGCCTTAGAGTACGAGCTCTTCTTCCGGTTGAGGGAGGAACTCATGGCCTACTGTCCCCGCATTCAGGGCCTTGCCCGCAGGCTCTCAGAGCTCGACGTCCTCATTTCCCTTGCCCAGGTGGCGGAGGAGAACCGCTATGTGCGGCCTTCCCTCACCGAGGAGGACAGGATCGAGATCAAGGAGGGCAGGCACCCTGTGATCGAGCAGATGGACCTGCCCGAGCCCTTTGTCCCCAACGATGCCCTGCTCGATCAGCAGAACCGGATCCTCATCATCACCGGGCCCAACATGGCGGGAAAATCCACCTACATCCGTCAGGTGGCCCTCATCGTCATCATGGCCCAGATGGGCTCCTTCGTCCCGGCGAAGGAGGCAGAGGTGGGCCTGGTGGATCGGATATTCACCCGGGTGGGGGCATCGGACAACATCGCTCGAGGCGAGAGCACCTTCATGGTGGAGATGAAGGAGACGGCGGCGATCCTTCAAGGCGCCACCCCCCGGAGCCTGGTGATCCTCGACGAGATAGGGAGGGGGACGAGCACCTTCGATGGCCTCTCCATCGCCTGGGCGGTGGCCGAGTACCTTCATGACGTGAAGGGGCCCAAGGTCCTCTTTGCCACCCACTATCACGAGCTCACCGAGCTCGCCTCCCGGCTCCCAGGGGTCAAGAACTATCACATAGCGGTCAGGGAGTGGAAAGGAGAGGTGGTTTTCTTGCGCCAGGTGCTCCCTGGAGGGATGAGCAGAAGCTATGGGATCCAGGTGGCGAGGCTTGCGGGCCTGCCCCAGGAGGTGATAGGGAGGGCCAAGGAAGTCCTCTCGGAGCTGGAGAAGGGGGAGGTGCGGAAGAGGAGGGAGGAACTTCAATTGAGCCTCTTCGTCCCCCAGGAGTCCCCTGTTATCAGAGAGCTAAAGAGGATAGACCCCGATCGCCTCACCCCCCTCGAGGCCCTGGAGCTCCTCTACCGGTGGAAGAGGGAGACGGAGGGTTGAACGACGTAGACTATTCCTACGCCCGCAGGCGGATGGTCGAGGAGCAGTTGATCTCCCGGGGCATCAAGGATCCGAGGGTCTTGGAGGCAATGATGAAGGTGCCCCGTCACCTCTTCGTCCCCGAAGCCTTAAGGCATCAGGCTTACGGCGATCACCCCCTCCCCATCGGAGAGGGGCAGACCATCTCCCAGCCGTATATCGTGGCCCTGATGACCGAGGCCCTCGAGCTTCGAGGAGAAGAGAAGGTGCTGGAGGTGGGAACAGGTTCGGGATATCAGGCGGCGGTGCTGGCGGAGCTCGCCTCCCGCATCTTTTCCATAGAGCGGGTGCCGGGGCTCGCCTCCCGGGCTAGGAGACTCTTGGATCAGCTCGGTTATGGGAACGTCCTCATCCGGGTGGGGGACGGAAGCTGCGGGTGGCCTGAGGAAGCCCCCTTTGACGCCATCATGGTGACGGCCGCGGCCCCCACGCCGCCTGCTGCACTGCTTCGCCAGCTGGCACCAGGGGGAAGGATGGTGGTCCCCGTAGGGGGTAAGGAAGCCCAGGATCTCTTTCTGATCCGACGGACCGAGGAGGGGTTTGAGGAGGAAAACCTGGGAGGGTGTCGTTTTGTGAAGCTCATCGGAAGATACGGATGGGAGGAGGAGCTTTGAGGAAGACCATAGGAATTATCGGGGCTGGAAGTTGTCCTCCGGAGGTGGAGGAGCTCGCCAAGGGGGTGGGAAGGGAAGTGGCCAGGAGGGGTTACGTGCTGATATGCGGCGGTTTGGGAGGGGTGATGAGGGCTGCCTGTGAAGGGGCGAAGGAGATGGGGGGGTTCACTGTGGGGATCCTTCCCACAGCTCATAAAGAGGATGCTAATCCCTTCGTGGACTTAGCCATCCCAACAGGCATGGGCCATGCCCGAAACGTGATCATCGTCCATTCATCCGATGCTCTGATCGCCATTGCCGGTGAGGCAGGGACCCTTTCGGAGATCGCCATCGCCATGAAGGTGGGGAAACCGGTGGTGGGGCTGAGGAGCTGGTCCTTAGAGGGGAGGATCCCTCAGGCCTCCCGACCTGAGGAAGCGGTCCAGATGGCCCTCCAGTTGATGAGGAGATGAGAAGGGGATATGTCCTTTTCCCCCTGATCTTTCTGCTCTTATGGGGATGCGCCCACAGATTACCTCCAGCAGAGCCCCGGCCCCCAAAGGGAGTCTACCATACTGTCCGCCGCCATGAGACCCTCTGGAGGATCTGTAAGACCTACGGGGTGGATATGGATTATGTGGCCCGGATAAACGGGATAAAGGACAAGTCGAAGATCAAGGTCGGACAGAAGATCTTCATCCCCGGGGCCACCCGTCCCCTCAAGGTGAAGGTCCCCATCGAGGATATAACCTCTGCGAAGCGACCCAGGAAGCGTTCCAAGTCCACCGCTTCACCTTCCTTTATCTGGCCGGTTAAGGGGAGGGTTACGCGGGGATTCTATCAGGGGAAGGGGAAGAGACACGATGGGATAGACATCGCCTCCGAACTGGGCACACCCGTTAGGGCAGCGGCAAGCGGCCGGGTCGTCTACAGCGATAACGAACTGGCCGGTTATGGGAACCTCATCATCATAGAGCATCCCGGGGGTTATTACACCATTTATGCCCATAACCTGGTCAATCTGGTAGAGGAGGAGGTGTGGGTAGAAAAAGGGCAGATAATAGCGAAGGTGGGCAGATCGGGAAACGCCACCTCCCCGATCCTTCACTTCGAGATCAGGAAGGGGAGCAGGCCCTTGAATCCCTTGAAGTTCCTTCCATAGAAGAAGAGGGGTTCGACATCCTGAGATCCTATCTCCAGGAGATAAGGCAGCACTCCCTCCTTTCCGCGGAGGAAGAGAGGGAGCTCGCGGAGAGGGTAGCCCGGGGGGATAGGGGGGCGAGGCGTCGGATGATCGAGGCCAACCTCCGCTTAGTGGTGATGGTGGCCAAGAGGTACGTCGGGCAGGGCCTCCCTCTCCTTGACCTGATAGAGGAGGGGAACATCGGCCTCATCAAGGCGGTAGAGAAGTTTGATCCCGCTAAAAAGTGCCGATTTTCGACTTATGCTACCCTTTGGATCCGCCAGTACATCGAACGGGCGTTGGTCAGCCAGACGAAGACCGTCAGGGTTCCCTCTCAGGTGGCGGCCGATCTGCGCAGGATGGTGAAGGTGGTGAGGGAGCTGGCCCAGGCCCTGGGCCGGGACCCAAGCACCGAGGAGATAGCCCAGGAGATGGGCGTGATGCCCGAGTACGTGGAGCGCCTCATGATCGCTGCATTGAGGACCGCTTCTTTGGAGACGCCCTTGGATGAGGATACCGAGCTTTCCCTGGCGGATACCCTTAGGGCCGATGAGCAGAAGGGACCTCTCTTCATTACCGAGCAGCTGGAGCTGGTGAAGGTGATGGGTTCCTGGCTCAAGTTGCTTTCGCCCCAGGAGCGAAATATCATCGAATTGAGGTTCGGCCTCAAGGACGGTGAACCCTGGACCCTGGAAGCGATAGGAAAGGTATATGGTGTGACGAGGGAGAGGATACGGCAGATAGAGTCGAGGGCCTTGGGGAAGCTGCGGGGCCTTCTTGAGGCGAAGGACCTCGTCCTCTTTGAGGAGATGAGGAGGTTGACTTCACGGAAAGGAAGGTGATAAAAAGGAGTCAGCCCCCGTAGCTCAGGCAGGATAGAGCACAGGATTCCTAATCCTGGTGTCGCTGGTTCGAGTCCAGCCGGGGGCGC
>CBEVRB010000098.1:0-6391 GCA_965552155.1 uncultured bacterium | reverse complement strand
CGAAGGCGACGGCATAATCCTCCTCTCCCTCCCTCAGGGCAGCGGTGGGCATCACCAGGGTCCAGTCCGAGGCGTAGGCGCCGCTCTGGTGCTGCTTCGCCCCCCGGACCACGATCCCGTCGGAGCGCCTCTCTACAACGTGGACGTACATGTCGGGATCCTGGGCCAGGGGCCTCTTCCCCCGATCCCCCTTCGTGTCGGTCACTCCCCCTGAGAGGGCAAGGTCCCCCTTCTGGAGGTGGCGGGCGAACTCGAGGAGCCTCCGGTGATACCCGGTTCCCAGATCCCTGTCCATCTCCCAGGTGATGCTGGCGAGGCCATTGAGCACGTCACATCCCGGGCAGCGGTAATTGCAGGTGCCGAGTTTCTGGCTGGTGAGCAGGGCCATCGCCGCCCTCATCTCCAGATCGTGGTTGCTCTGGCAGATGTGAAGGCTCCGGTTGATCTTCTCCCCGATGAGGGGAGAGGTGGTCGTCATGATCTCCTCGTACCGAGGGTCCTGAGCAAGCTCGTATACCTTGGCGTTGGCCTCAACGACGGTCCTGGTTACAGGGTGATCGAGGATATCGGTGACCCTCTCCCCGTTGATGTAGATCTTAGGGTTGAGCTTCCCCAGCCTCCTCCTGTATTCCTCCGGACTGACGATCATCTCCTCTCCTCCTTTCTAACGGCTACCACCGGGAGGGAGGGCCCTTCCCTCCTTCACTTCCTTGATGAACTGAGGACCGTCTCCTTCTTTAAGACAAAAGCTAAAAAAATTTACAGACCTTGTCAAGGGTTATCGCCCCAAGGGGACGACATCTCGACGATCAGGTTTGCCCTTTTCCCCCGAAGGTGTTAAATTAGGGAAAAAAGAAAGGAGGGAGTAAGATGAAGGTTAAAGGAGGGTGGTTTTTTGTAGGCCTTTTGATCCTTCTCCTGGTCTTCTTCCTCCCGGCTGGCTCCGGCGCTAAGGGAAAGACGGGCAAGCCCATCGTTATCGGCTGTCCCCTCTCCACGGCCTTTCTCTACGGGTGGGACGCGGAGAGGGGGATAAAGCTCGCTGTAGAGGAGATAAACGCCCAGGGAGGGGTCAACGTAGGAGGGGTGAAGCGGCCCTTCAAGGTGGTGGTGATGGATACGCGGGATCTGGAGCCGGGGGTGCCCGTCAGTGAGGCGCTGCTGGTCGTCGAGAAGCTCATCCTGGAGAAGAAGGCCGACTTCATCGTGGGCGGCCCTGTGCGCTCCGAGGCGGCCCTGGCGGCCATGGACCTCTTGGCCCGCTACAGGAAGGTCTCTATCGTGACTACGGGGACCTTGACGCCGAAGTACCACAAGAGGGTGGCGGAGAACTACAGCAGGTATAAGTACTGCTTCCGGATCAGCAACGAGGCCGCCAACATGGTGAAGAACGAGATGGTCCCCTTTATCGAGCGCTTGGGGGCCAGGTGCGGGGTGCAAAGGATGTTCCTCATGGCCCAGGACGTGGCCCACGCCCGGGCGGGTACCGGGATCATCAAGAAGATCATGGAGGGGAAGGGCTGGCAGATCGCGGGCTATGAGATCTACCCCACGGGGACAACCGACTACTCCCAGGGTCTGCTCAAGGCCAAGAAGGCCGGCAGGGGCGTGCTGCTGGTCTGGATGGACATGCCGGAGAGCCTCATCCTTCTGAAGCAATGGCGAGAGCTGAAGGTCCCGATGATCCCCTTCGGTTTCATATGCGCGGTGGAGCAACCCGGCTCTTGGAAGGCGACCAATGGTGGGGTTGAGTTCGCCATGACAGATGTCTGCAACGCGGGCAACGCCCCCTCGGAGGCCACCCCATGGACCATGAAGTTCTACAGGGCCTACACCAAGAGATGGGGAGTGGAGCCCGAGGGCTATGGGACCTCCTCGAGCTACATGGCCGTATACGTGCTGAAGGACGCCATCGAACGGGCCGGTTCCCTGAAGGCCGACAAGGTGATCAAGGCCCTGGAGGCCACCGACATGATGGGGGTCTACGGTCGCATCAGGTTCGACCCGAAGAGCCACCAGGTAATCCCGGCCCTTGACCCGAAGGAGGGGGCGGTCACCAGCATCTTTCAGTGGCAGAGTCCCGGCAAGAGGGTGGTGATATATCCGGCCTCCATCGCCACGGGTGAGGTGAAGCTGCCGGCCTGGATGAGGTAAAGGTGGAGCTCCTGATCTACGGCCTGATCAACAGCATGGCCTTGGCCCTGATGGCCCTGGGGTTCACCTTGGTCTACGGGATAAGCCGTCTCCCCAACTTCGCCCACGGAGCCCTTTACGTGGTGACGGGGTTTGCTACCTGGACCTTCATCCACAGCTTAGGTCTTCCCTACGGGGTAGCCATCCCCCTCGCCCTCCTCATGACGGCCTTAATCGGCACCTTCATCTATCAGTTCGTCCTCATCAGGGTGAGGGGGATGGAGATGTCCGAGGTAATCGCAACCTACTCCATCGGGCTGGCGATCCTGGAGACCCTCCGCTGGGCCGGCTTTAAAGGGATGACCTACACCCTTCCGACCTTCATCGAGGGGAGCGTGGAGATAATGGGCGTGCCCGTTGACCTCCAGAGGATCGTCATCATCGCGGTGGGAGCCTTGGTGGTGGCCTTCCTCTGGGTCTTCACCCACCATACCCGCCTGGGCCTTGCTTTACGGGGCATAGCCCAGGACGAGTGGGCCGCGATGATGCTGGGGATAGACTCCGACTTTACCGCCACCGTGGCCCTGGGGATGGGATCGGCCCTGGCAGGGCTTGCAGCAGTGGTCCTTCTGCCCCTGGGAAACATCGTCATAGAGGCGGGCTACAGCGTCCTGATCTTCGCCATCGCGGTCTGCATCGTAGGGGGGTTGGGCAGCTGGGCAGGGGCGGTGCTCGCCTCCTTCATCATCGGCTTCGCCCAGATCCTGAGCGTAGCCTACATCGCCTCCCACTTCCACATGGTGGTGGCCCTCCTGGCCATCATCCTCACCCTGATCTTCAGACCCTCGGGGCTTTTCGGCAGGCAGAAGGAGCTGGAGGAGAGGGTATAAAGAGATGGAGCAGATGCTGAGGAAGGAGAGGATAGATCGGGGCATAAGGGTCCGCACCGAGGGGATCTACGCCATCTCCCACTGGCAGGAGTTGACCTATCTGATCCTCCCGCGGCTGCTCCTGATAGGGGGATTCTTCCTCGCCCCCATCTGCCTCCTCCCTTTCCCTTACTGGCAGAGGATCGTCTCGATCATCTGCGTTTACGGACTCCTGGCGATCTCCTTCGACTTCTTGGCCAACTTCGTGGGCCTCGTCTGTTTGGGAGGGGCCTTCTTCGTGGGGGTAGGGGGCTATGTGGCCGCCCTGCTCAACACCCAGCTGGGCCTCCCCTCTGTCCTCTCGATCCCAGCCGCCACCATCGGGGGGGCGGCCATCTGTACTCTCCTGTTCCTCCCCTGCCTCCCCTTACGAGGGATCTACTTTGCCATCGTCACCTTGATGTATCCCCTGATATTCTCGAGGATCATCGAGGCCTTCAACCTCTTTGGGGGGACTGACGGGATAGCAGGGGTGGTGAGCTTCCCCAACGTCTGGCTGGAGCAGTACGTGATCATATCGCTGACCCTCTTCGGCCTCTTCGGCCTGCGCAGGCTCGTGAACGAGGATATAGGACTGGTCCTCAGGGGAATAAAGGACAACGATCAGGCGGTGAAGGCCTCAGGGATAGACATCACTCGCTACAAGGCGTTGGCCGTCTTCATCGCATCCCTTTTGGGATGCTTCGCCGGGGCCTACCTCGCCCACCTTTACATGTGGGCCGGGATATCGCTTTTCGCCCTCGACTTCTCCATCATGCCCATAGCGGCCACGGTGATAGGTGGAGGGGGATCGCTGGCCGGGGCCCTCGTCGGGAGCCTGATAATCGTCCCCATATCGGAGCTTTTACGGGCCTTCGGGACCCTGAGGATTGCCATCTATGCCCTGATCCTCACCGCCTTCATCGTCTTCAGGAGCGAGGGGATCATGGTATACGCCCAGCGCAAGTATCACCAGTTTGAGAGATGGGTAAAGGTATGAGGGAACCGATCCTTAAGGTAAGCGGGGTGAGCAAGGCCTTCGGAGGGGTACAGGCCCTGCGGGACGTGAGCTTTGAGGTCTATCCGGGCGAGGTCTTCGGCATCATCGGCCCCAATGGCTCGGGAAAGACCACACTGGTCAACTGCATAACGGGCTTCGTCAGGATGGACGCGGGGAGGGTCCTCTTCAAGGGAAAGGAGATCACGGGGTGGCCCCCTCACAGGATCGCCAATGAGGGTCTTGCCCGCACCTTCCAGATCATGAGACCCTATTATAGCCTGCCCGCTTACAAGAACCTGATCGTCCCCCTCTACTCGCCCCGGGCCCGGAAGATGGGGGGATGGAGGGGAGGAGGAAAGATGGGCGACAGGGACACGGTGGCAGTGGACATCCTGGAGGAGATAGGGTTCGAGAGGGACTCCTTCGTCCCCTATAAGCCCGCCTCCGCCCTTCCCACCGGATACCTGAAGAGGCTGGAGCTGGCCAGGTGTATGGCCCTGCGGCCCGAACTCATCATCTGTGACGAGGTCTTCTCCGGCCTCAGCATGAGCGAGATAGCGAGCATGATCCCCCTGATAGAGAAGTTTCAGATGGGTGGGGTGACCCTCGTCATGATAGAGCACCGGCTGAAGGAGCTCTTCAGGGTGGCGGATCGGGTGATGGTGCTCAACTTCGGGGAGAAGATCATGGAAGGGACCCCTGAGGAGGTCATCCAGGACGAGAGGGTGAAGGAAGCCTACCTCGGCACGGAGGAGACAAGGGATGCTTGAGGCCAAGGGGCTCATGGTCTTTTACGAGAACATGCTCGCCATAAACAACGTGAGCCTCCGGTGTGAGGAGGGGCAGATTGTCGGGGTATTCGGTGCCAACAGCGCGGGGAAATCGACCCTCATGTACACCCTCTCCGGAATAATCCTCGACAAGAAGAGAAAGGAAGAGATGAGGGGAGGGGAGAGGATATCGGTCTTTGGCGAGATCCTCTATGACGGTGAGGAGATCTCCCACCTGAAGCCCCACGAGCGGGCAAAAAGGGGGATAATCCTATGTCCTGAGAGGAGGAGGATCTTCCCAGAAAGCAGCGTCCTTGAAAACCTGAAGATCGGGGCATACCTGGCCAGCTCTGGCGAAGCGAAGGGGACCCTCGATTACGTCTTCTCCCTGTTTCCAGCGCTGGAGCGGCTGAAGGACCGCCAGGGAGGGTTCTTGAGCGGGGGGGAACAGCAGATGTTGGCCATCGGGAGGGCCCTGATGGCCCAGCCCAGGCTCCTGTTGCTCGATGAGCCCCTGCTGGGCCTGAGTCCTGCCATCCAGCAGATAGTGATAGACGCCATAAAGGAGATAAGGAATCAGAAGGGGATAACGATCATCGTGACCGAGCAATATGCAAGGCCCGTCCTCCCCATCGTCGATTATGCATATATCCTTGAGAACGGCTCGGCGGTCTTGGAGGGGAAGGGGGAAGAGCTTTTGGCCAATCCCGATGTAAAGGCAGCCTACTTCGGCATGTGAGGAGGGGGGAATGGAAGTCATCGAGAGGCCATATCTCACTGAGGGGATCAAGGTGGACAGGTCCCAGGGTGAGCTCACCTTCAGCCGCTTTGAGGAGATCTGCAAGAGGTATCCCCGGCGGCGGGCCCTGATCTACCTGGGCGAGGTCTTCACCTATAGGAGACTGAAGGAGCTCATAGACCGGTTTGCCACCGCCCTGAGCGACCTCGGGGTGGGGCATCAGGACAAGGTGATGCTTTATATCCCCAACTGTCCCCAGTGGATCGTGGCGAATTTCGCCATCAACAAGATAGGAGCCGTGGTGGTCCCCGTCTCGCCCATCTACACGGCCTTCGAGATTGAATATATGCTTAAGGATGCCCAGGCCGAAACCCTCATCTGCCTCGACACCAACTACGGTTACGTGAAGGAGGTCTTTCCCCGTACCCCCTTAAAGAGGGTGATCGTCACCAACCTGACCGACCTGCTCCCCTTCTGGAAGAGGGGGATAGGTCACCTCTTCGACAAGATCCCCACCGGAAAGGTGAGGAGGGAAAGTAACGTCTTTTTCTTCAAAGAGCTGATAAAGAGATACCCGCCGACCCCACCCCAGGTATCCATAGATCCTTGGCTCGACCTGGCCTACATCATGTACACGGGAGGGACGACCGGCCTCCCCAAGGGGGTACCGGGCAATCACATGGGTGAGGTCTCCTACATAAGGGACATAATGGAGGAG
Organism: uncultured bacterium; assembly: GCA_965552155.1. Taxonomy (GTDB): domain Bacteria; phylum Desulfobacterota; class B13-G15; order B13-G15; family B13-G15; genus CAYRAR01. The sequence continues at coordinate 123 of CBEVRB010000098.1, read as the reverse complement.
GTGGCCAAAGGGCACATCCGAGAGGGGGAGGACGTGATCATCATGGTCAACCCCCTCTTTCACATCATGGCCAAGGGGTTCACGATCGCCTTCGGCCTCAACTTCGGCAACACCGTCGTGCTC
>CBEVRB010000097.1:0-6533 GCA_965552155.1 uncultured bacterium | reverse complement strand
ACGAGAGCTATGATTTGCCCGTGGACCTGGGAGAACTGAGGCATAGCATTTTGTTTGACAACCGATATGGCTAAGGCTAAACTTATTTTAAAATGCTAAACTTCGTTTCAATTTAACTTTCTTTTTTGAGGGGGAGAAGAACCCGAGTGTAGTGATTAAGGATGACTTCCTGGTGATTAGTAAAGAGAACGTTGGCCTTAATCCAGCAAACCTCCAAAAGGGAGTAAGTCCACCAAAGAAGGAGGGAGGAGATGGCTGAGAAAGTGCGCTTTGGAATGTTTCCCAAATTGCTGATCTTTTCCCTATGTATTGCCCTCATTCCGTTGGGAACCATCGTCTATTTCTCCTTTGTCAACATGTCCACTATCGGAGAGCTGTTACTCGATCAGGGTAAGAAGAGCTTAGAGAACCTGGGAGCTAAGGTCATCGAGGAGAAGGCCAAAAACGTGGCCAAACAACTGGAGATCTACATCAAGACCCATCCCAAAAAGACTATTACAGACCTCCAGAAGGATGAGACCTTTAAGTCCCTTGCAGTTCAACCAGTAGGAAAAACCGGCTATACAGCCGTACAGGATTGTGAGACTGCTGTCAATTATTTTCACATTAACCCAAAGATCGTCAACATGGATCTCCATAAGTTGGCCACCAAGCTTCCGCAATTCTGGAAGATCATGGAGAGGAGCTTAGGCGGTCATGACTCTTACGGCTACTACGACTGGGAAGACCCGGACGGAAGGATAAGGAAAAAGTTCATGTACATCACAACGGTGAAGGCTAAAACCGCTGATGGCGTGAGGTTGGGGATCGCCGCCACTACCTATCTGGACGAGTTCTCGATGCCCATAGTGAAATGGGAGAAGACCGTTTCGACCTTCATCCAAAGCAAACTGAAGCAGTTCTATTTGATCATAGCTATAACGACGGTGGCCGTTGTAGTTGCAAGCCTCCTTTTGGCGCGGGCGATCACCCGTCCCATCCTGTACCTCGCTCACGTGGCAGATCAGATCAGTACTGGCAATCTGGAGGCAGAGATCGACATCAAGAGCAGTGATGAGATAAGCATTCTCGTCACAGCTATGAAGCGGATGCAGAGGAGCCTTGCCTTGGCCATAAAGAGGTTAAAGGAGCGGAGGCTTACCCCTAAGCGCTGATCCTTTACGGTTCTGTGCTCCTCCTTTACCGCCCCCGAGGGAGTTTGTGTCTCATTTGAATCCCAGGTGTCTCATATCTACTGGACCTGGACAAATTTCTTGACACAAAAGTCCGTTCCCCCTAATATAGAAAGGACCTTCCTCGGGCGACCGATCCTGAATGAAGAGCTGGATATCAAAGGCGATAATCGTTCTTTTCGTTCTCTGTGGATGTTCCCATAATTCCTCCTACGAGAAGAAGGTAGTCGCCTCCTTAGAGACACGTCCCCTCATTCCCCCACCGGTCACCTCACCTCTGTCCCCAGAAGGGCAAGAGGAAGAAGAGATCTGTGAGGAGGAGCAGGGGAAAGTGGAGGAGGTGAAGGTGGAAGAGGGGGAGAAGGGAGGAGTTCCTTCGGCAGAGGAGGCCCCGGCTGCGCCGGCTCCACCTGCTGAAGGGGCGGCCTCTTCCCAGATGCAGGAGGGACCCCCCGTAAAGGAGGAGAAGGCCACGGCCGCTGAAGAAGTCGAGCAGAAGGAGGAGGCGCCCCTTGAGATCAAGGAGGAGGTCAAGTTCGATATTCCGATCGTGGTGAACGATCGGGTCGAGTACTTCATCAAGTACTTCCAGACCGCGGGCAGGGAGAAGTTCACCAAGTGGCTTCAGAGATCAGGCAAATACATCCCCCTGATGAGGAAACTCCTGCGGGAACATGGTCTGCCCGAGGATCTGGTCTATCTGGCGATGATCGAGAGCGGCTTCAACCCCCATGCCTACTCGAGGAGGCGGGCGGCAGGACCATGGCAGTTTATCTATCACACGGGGAGAAAATACGGCCTTGTGGTCAACTGGTGGATAGACGAGCGTCGGGACCCGGAGAAGTCCACCATCGCTGCTGCCCGGTATCTTAAGGACCTCTACGATCAGTTCCGCTGCTGGTACCTGGCCGCAGCGGGCTACAACGCGGGCGAGGGGAAGATCTCCCGGGCCATCCGCCGCTACCGGACCGAGGACTTCTGGAAGTTGGTCAAATATCGCTACCTCAAGAGGGAGACTAAGGATTATGTGCCCAAGCTGATCGCTGCGGCCCTCATCGCCAAGGACCCGGAGAAGTACGGGTTCACGAACATCGAATATGAGGAGCCCATCGAGTACGAAAAGGTGAAGGTCCCGGATGCCACTGACCTCAGGGTCATCGCCCGCTGCTGTGGGGTGGATTACGAGACTATAAAGGCCCTCAACCCGGAGCTGAAGCGCTGGTGTACCCCTCCCAACTACCCGGACTATGAGGTGAAGATCCCGAAGGGGACAAAGGAGCGTTTCCTCCGCAACTTCGCCCGCCTGAAACCCTCAGAGAGGATCACCTTCCGGCGCCACAGGGTGCGCCGAGGGGAGACCTTGGTAAGGATAGCCCGCCTTTACGGCACCAGGGTCAAGCCGATCATGGAGCTTAACGGCATCCGTAACCCCCGCAGGGTGCGAGCGGGTACTTATCTGATCATTCCCCTTCCGGCCTCCCGTTCTATGGCAATGAAGAGGGCCTCCTCTCCCCGAAGGACGAAGCCGAAGAGGGGACCCTTCAAGGAGATCATCTATACTGTCCACAAGGGTGACACCCTCTGGGAAATCGCCCAGCAGTTCAACCTCAACGTGAGGGAGATAAAGCGCTGGAACAACCTCCGCGGGAACCTCATCCACCCCGGTGATAGGCTCCGTCTCTGGATAGAGGAAGAGAGGGGCTAAAGGTCATCTGCGGATGTTCTGCGGGGAACCGTTTAATCTTTGTCTTAGCTGACAAACTCTGTCGATAGCGCCTCCGCCTGCTCCAGCACAGTCTGCGTAGCCTTCTCCTGCTTATCTGGTGGGTAGCCGTATTTGCGCAGAATGCGTTTGACGATGACGCGAAGTTGCGCCCGTACGTTCTCCCGCACCGTCCAGTCTATGGTGACGTTTCTGCGCACAGCTTGAACCAGCTCTCTGGCAATGGTGCGCAGGGTTTCATCACCCAGCACCTTCACCGCACTGTCGTTGGTTTCCAGGGCGTCATAAAAGGCCAATTCCTCCTCGCTCAGCCCCAGCTTCTCCCCTCGACGGTCGGCCTCTCTCATCTCGCGAGCCAACTGGATCAGTTCCTCGATTACCTGGGCGGCCTCGATGGTGCGGTTCTGGTAGCGGCGAATGGCCCGCTCAAGCATCTCCGCAAAGGATCGCGCCTGCACGACGTTCTTGCGATGCCGGGCCTTGATTTCCCCTTCGAGCAACTTGCGCAATACCTCCACAGCGAGGTTCTTCTGGGGCATCCCCCTCACCTCAGCCAGGAACTCCTCCGAAAGGATCGATATGTCAGGCTTGGGTAGGCCCGCCGCGGCGAAGATGTCAATTACCCCCTCAGGGGCGATCGCTTTATCTATGATCTGACGCACGGCATGATCCAGCTCCTCCTCGGTCTTACTCTCCGCAGGGGTGCGTTTTGCGAGGGCCGAGCGGACCGCCTGAAAGAAGGCTACATCGTCTCGGATGCGCAGGGCTTCTTCCCGGGGGACGACCAGCGCGAAGGCCTTGCTCAGCTCCGTTACCGCCTGCAAGAGTCGTTCTTTGCCGTTCTCCTGAGCCAGGATGTGCTCGAGTGCCGCTGGCAACAAGGCCAGCCGCTCCTGGGGTGTTCCGGTGATCCACTTCGACCAGTCAAAGCCGTGGAAAAGGTCGCAACAGATCTCATACTTCTCCAGCATCACCGCCACCGCCTCCTCCTGGTCTATGGCCGTGCGTCCGGTCCCACCGCTTTCGGTGTAGGTCGCCAGGGCCTGCTTCAGTTCGTAGGCGAGGCCGATGTAATCCACCACCAAGCCCCCGGGCTTGTCGCGGAACACGCGGTTGACCCGTGCGATGGCCTGCATGAGCGTGTGGCCTCGCATGGGCTTGTCGATGTACATGGTGTGAAGCGGTGGGGCGTCAAAGCCCGTAAGCCACATGTCCCTGACGATCACCATCTTGAGCGGGTCTTCGGGATCGCGGAACCGATTGGCCAACGCCTCGCGGCGATCCCTGTTACGGATATGCGGTTGCCACTCCGGAGGATCCGAAGCATTTCCGGTCATCACCACCTTGATTGCGCCCTTGTCGTCATCGGCATGGTGCCATTCGGGCCGCAGGGCTACGATCTCGTTGTAAAGATCCACGCATATGCGGCGGCTCATGCATACCACCATGGCCTTTCCGTCCAGGACCTCCAGGCGGCGCTCAAAGTGCTCCACTATGTCCTGGGCCAGAAGCTTGAGCCGTTTCTTCGCTCCGACCACCGCCTCCAGTTGCGCCCATTTGGTCTTCAGTTTCTCTTTGCGCTCGACCTCCTCGCCTTCGGTCACCTCCTCAAATTCAGGATCGATCTTGGGGCGTTCGGACTCGTCCAGCGCCAGTTTGGCCAGGCGGCTTTCGTAGTAGATGGGCACGGTGGCGCCGTCCTGAACGGCCCGCTCTATGTCATAGATCGAGATGTAGTCGCCAAAGACCTGACGGGTGTTTCTGTCGTCAAGTTCTAAGGGCGTACCGGTAAAGGCAATAAAGGCAGCGCCCGGCAGGGCATCCCGCATGTGGCGGGCAAAGCCATCGATGAAGTCGTACTGGCTGCGGTGGGCCTCATCGGCGATGACCACGATGTTTCGGCGCTTTGAAAGCACGGGGTGCTGGTCTCCCTTTTCATCGGGGAAGAATTTTTGAATAGTGGTGAAGATAACTCCGCCTGCCTCGACGTCGAGTTTCCTCCGCAGGTCAGCACGGCTTTCTGCTTGCACCGGCTGCTGTCTCAGTAGCTCCTGGCAGCGTGAGAACTTATTGAATAGCTGATCGTCCAGGTCGTTGCGGTCGGTGAGCACCACAATGGTGGGGTTCTTCATGGCCGGATGCTGGATGATGCGTCCGGCGTAAAAGACCATGGTCAAGCTCTTACCCGCCCCCTGAGTGTGCCACACCGCGCCGATCCTGCGATCTCCAGGCGCTCCACCCGGCTTCCGGCCGGCCTCATACACCCCTGGTTCCTCTCTAACGGTTCCTTCCGCCAGCCTTTCAATACCGATGGCGCGCAGGGTCTCCTCCACAGCCACGTTGACCGCGTGAAACTGGTGATAACCCGCCATCTTCTTCTCGAACGTGCCTCCGCCAACATCCTCAAAGACGATGAAATAGCGAATGAGGTCGAGGAAACGTCGCTTCTCAAACACACCCTCCAAAAGAACGTGAAGTTCGGGCATGGCAGCAGGGGCTAAGGATTCGCCCGTTATGGTCCTCCAGGGCTTGAACCACTCGCGGCCAGCAGTAAGCGTTCCTATCCGGGCCTCCACCCCATCGGAGATGACCAGGACTTCGTTGTACGCAAACAGCGAGGGGATCTCATCCTTGTAGGTCTGCAGTTGCTGCAACGCCGTCCAGATGGTAGCCTTCTCATCCGCGGGGTTCTTCAACTCGATCACGGCCAAGGGCAGGCCGTTGACAAAGAGCACGATATCCGGCCGTCGGTTATGCTTGTTTTCAATTACGGTGAACTGGTTTACCGCCAGCCAATCGTTGTTTTCTGGTTCATCGAAATCGAGCACGCGCACCTGCGCCCCGGCAATGGAGCCATCGGGGCGCTTGTACTCCACGGAGACGCCGTCCACCAGCATGCGGTGCACAGCGTGGTTCCGGGCTACGAGGGTGGCCCCTTCCGGGTTGGTCAGCTTACGGAAGGCATCCTCCAGCGCCTCAGCGGGCAGATCAGGATTCAACCGCTCCAGCGCCTGGCGCAAGCGGTCGGCCAGCACCACCTCGCCGTAATTCGTCCTTTCAGCGAACAGCTCTCCGGGGGCAATCTCCGGCCCGTGCTTCACCTCCCAGCCCAGGCTTTCCAGCCAGGCAAGGGCTGCGGATTCGACGGCAGATTCAGTGAATTTAATAGCTGCTATACCGTTAGCTATCACTTTTAATTTTGTTTAATCTTGCTGCGAGAGATACTCTCGGAGAAATTCATCTCTTGCTCGAGAAAGGATGTCGTGTGCATTGAGTGTCGCAATAAGCGGGTTGTCAGTTGTTATCAGTACATCTGCGTTGGCGGTAAGATAAACACGAACCAAGTATTGGTCATCTTCTTTAACTCTACCTCTCATCTCCTCAGGGAAAGGCCGCAGCTGATACTCCTGATACTGCTGAAGTTTATTTGAATTTAGGAAAAAATGATCCTTAAAGACCTTCACGATCTTCCTCAACTCGACCGTTGATGCATCCTTAGCAAGGCGCCAAAATTTTTCCATAAACTTACTTCCAACCACTGTTACCAATTGATCGCAACGTTTGAACACTTGCAGAAGAAAAGCAAAAGTTTCTCTCTGTCGTTCAAGTTGATTTTCGCCCTTGAGATCTGCCCAAAG
>CBEVRB010000096.1:0-6579 GCA_965552155.1 uncultured bacterium | reverse complement strand
CTCCACAACGTCTATAACGCCCTGGCCGCCGTGGCCTGTGGTCTGGAGCTGGAGATACCCTTCCCCTTGATCGAAGAGGCCCTCTCTTCCTTCTCCGGGGTGGAGAGGAGGTTTCAGAGGAAGGGGGAGGTGGATGGAGTGCTGGTGATAGACGATTACGCCCACCATCCCACCGAGATCAAGGCTACCCTGGCCACCGCCCGCAACCTGGGCAGGAGGGTGATCGCCCTCTTTCAGCCTCATCGCTACAGCCGGGTGAGGGACCTCTTCGAGGAGTTCCTAACCGCCTTCTACGACGCCGATCTGCTCTTCGTCACCGAGATCTACCCTGCGGGAGAAGAGCCGGTAGAGGGGGTGAATGCGGAAGGGCTCTATCGTGGAATAAAGGAGCACGGACACAGGAAGGTGCAGTTCGTGCCGGAGAAGGAGCGGCTCGTGTCCACTCTCCTTCCCATCCTCTCCCCGGGGGACGTGGTGATAACCCTGGGGGCGGGTAACATCTACGAGGTGGCAGAGGAGCTGTTGGAGGAATTGAGAAAATGAGCCTCCAGATGCTCGCAAGGGAGATAGCTCGAAGGCTGAGGGGGGAGGTCCAAGAGGGGGCCCTGATGAGCCGCTGGACCTCCTTTAGGATCGGGGGGGAGGCCCTGCTGCTCAGGCCCAGGGACGGGGATGACCTCCTCTGGCTCCTGGAATTCCTGAGGGAGAAGTCCATCCCTTGGCGGCCCTTGGGAGGGGGTACGAACCTCCTGGTGAGCGACGAGGGGGTAAAGGATCCGGTAGTAGAGCTCTCCTCCCTCTCCCATATCTCCCTGGATGAGGAGAGGATCCGGGCAGGGGCAGGGGTGAGGATGGGAGAGGTGATGAGGATCTGCGCCGAGGAGGGACTTTCTGGACTTGAGCCCCTGGCCGGGCTTCCGGGGACGGTGGGCGGGGCGGTTCGAGGGAACGCCGGTGGGGCCTCCTTCGGAATAATGGAAAAGGTGGAGGAGATCCTGGTTCTGGACCGAGAGGGCGAATGGAGGAGAAGGGGAAGGGAAGAACTCTCCTATTCCTATCGGTCAGGTCCTCTCGAGCCGGGGGAGCTTCTCTGGGAGGCGACCTTCCTCCTCGAAAGGAAGGAACCCGAGGAGGTGAAAGAGGGGATCCACCTCCACCTTCAGCGGAGGAGGGAGACACAGCCCCTGGAGCTTCCCAGCGCAGGATGTGTCTTTCGCAACCCCCCTGGGAGAGGGGCCGGGGAACTGATCGAAGAGGTGGGGGGTAAGGGCCTGAGGCGAGGCGATGCGATGGTCTCGGAGAAGCACGCCAACTTCATCGTCAACCTTGGCCACGCCACCGCCCAGGACGTCTTGGGTCTGATAGACCTCGTGCGTGAAAGGGTACTGAGGTCCACGGGCGTGGAGCTTCAGCTGGAGATAGAGGTATGGGATGGATGAAGGGGAAGAGAGTCGGGGTGATCATGGGAGGGGTCTCGAGCGAGAGGGAGGTGTCGCTTAGGAGCGGGAAGGCGATCCTTGAGGCCCTGAGATCCAAGGGCGTGGATGCCATTCCCCTCGAGGTGGGAGAAGATCTGGTCCAGAAGGTCCTCGAGGCCAAAATAGATGTCGCTTTCTTAGCCCTCCACGGGAGGCTGGGTGAGGACGGGACCGTCCAGGGACTCCTGGAGCTCCTCCGCATCCCCTACACCGGTTCAGGAGTCCTGGCCAGTGCCTTGGCGATGAACAAGATAAAGGCGAAGGAGATATTCCTTCACCACCAGATCCCAACCCCGGAGTTCATCGTCTGGCATGAAGGCACCCAGCCTCCCTTCCCCCCTCCTTGGGTGGTGAAACCGGCCTCCGAGGGCTCCACCATCGGGGTTTCGGTGGCCAGGGATGAGGAGGAACTGGGGAGGGCGGTCCAGGAGGCCCGCCGCTACGACCACCAGATCCTGATAGAGAAGTTTATAGAGGGAAAGGAACTCACGGTGGGGATCCTGGACGGCTCTCCCCTTGAGGTCATCGAGATCGTGCCCAAGAAGGGGATATACGATTACGGGGCCAAGTACACCCCTGGGATGACCGATTATCTGGTCCCGGCCCCCCTCCCCTCCGAGGTGCGCCGGGAAGTCCAGGGGTGGGCCCTCAAGGCATACGAGGCCCTGGGCTGCAGCGGATGTGCCCGGGTGGACCTCCTGCTGGATGAGCAGGGGGTATGGATAACGGAGGTGAATACCCTGCCAGGGATGACCTCCACGAGCCTGGTCCCCAAGGCGGCGGCCTCTGAGGGGATCAGCTTCCCGGAGCTGGTGATGAGGATCCTTGAGGGAGCATCCCTGAAGATAGAGGTTGGGGGTGGCAGATGAAGAGGGCGGCCCTCATCTTCTCCCTCGTCCTCCTTGTCGGATTCCTCTGGTGGAATTTCCCGACGGTGGCCCGGGTGAAGCTGAAGGGGTGTTCCCCTGAGAGGGCCGAGGAAATGAAGAGGCTAATCCTCCCCCATATCAAGGGGAAGACCATCTTTGAGGTGAGCATAAGAAAGGTGGCCCGTGCCCTCATGAGCCATCCGTGGGTGAGGAGCTGTGAGATCTGGCGCCACTGGCCCGACGGTCTCGAGGTGAAGGTCCAGGAGCGGCGGATCGTCGCCCTCCTGCAGCAGAAGGGCAGGCTCTGGTGCCTCGACCAGGATGGGATGCCCTTTAAACCCTGGGAAAGGGATGACCCCTGGAACCTCCCCGTGGTGAGCGGTTTGAGGGCAGTAGAGCTGGAGAAAGCCCAGGATCTGGTCTCCCTTATTGTGGCCCTCCAGGACCATCCGCTATTCAAAAGGTACGGGGTGGCGGAGATCTACTGGGGGGGGGAGAGGGGAGCGGTGGTGGTGACCGAGGAAAGGGGGATCTTCGTCTACATGGGAAAGGAGGGGTGGTCCCAGAAGCTGAAGAGGCTTACCTGGGTATGGCGGTATCTGAAGGAAAGGGGGCTTGAAGCCCGTTACTTTCTCTGCGAGGGCCCTGACCGGATCGTGGTCGGGCTGAGGAGGGGTGAACATGGGTAAGAGGGACGACCTGATAGTGGGTCTGGACATCGGGACGACCAAGATATGTGTCCTTGTGGCCGAACCTACCCCGAGGGGACTGGACGTGATAGGGATAGGCACCCATCCCTCTCATGGGCTCCGGAAGGGGGTGGTGGTAAACATAGACGCCACGGTCAACTCGATAAGGCGAGCGGTGGAGGAGGCGGAGCTCATGGCCGGCTGCGAGATCGCTTCCGTCTATGTGGGGATCGCCGGCGGTCACATAAAGGGGATCAACAGCGAAGGGGTGGTGGCCCTGAAGTCGAAGGAGGTGACCGAGGCCGATATCCGCCGGGTGATAGATGCAGCCAAGGCCGTGGCCATCCCCATGGACAGGGAGGTCATCCACATCGTCCCACAGGAGTACATCGTCGATGGTCAGGACGGGATAAAGGACCCGCTGGGGATGAGCGGGGTGAGGCTCGAAGTGAAGGTCCACATCGTCACGGGGGCGGTGACCTCGGCCCAGAACCTGATCAAGTGTGCCAACCGGGCAGGCCTGGCGGTCAATGACATCGTGCTTCAGCAGCTCGCCTCAAGCCTCGCCGCCCTCACCCCCCAGGAGAAGGAGCTGGGGGTGGCCTTGGTGGACGTGGGGGGAGGGACGACCGATATAGCCATCTTCCACCGGGGTAGCATAAAACACACGGCGGTACTTTCCCTGGCGGGCGATCAGATAACCAACGACATCGCCATAGGGCTGCGTACCCCCATCGAGGAGGCGGAGAAGATAAAGAAGAAGTACGGGTGTGCCCTTGCCTCCTTAGTCCCTAAAGAAGAAAAGATAGAGGTTCCCATGGTGGGCGACAGGGGCGGGAGGATCGTCTCCAGGGCCCTGCTCGCTGAGATCATCGAGCCCAGGGTGGAGGAGATCTTTACCTTAGTACAGAAGGAGATCGCTTCCTCGGGCTTCCAGAGGCTGATCGCCTCGGGCATCGTCCTGACAGGGGGAACGGCCCTCTTGGAGGGGGTGGTGGAGCTCGCTGAACAGATCTTCGACCTGCCCGTCCGCAGGGGATATCCCCAGGGGGTCGGCGGGCTGGTGGATATTGTGAGGAACCCGATCTTCGCCACCGCCGTGGGACTGGTACTTTACGGCCAGAAGGGGAAGAAGGGGGATTTTCTCCCTCATGAGGAGAACATCTTCGATAAGGTGACCCGCAGGATGAAGGAGTGGTTCAAGGAGTTCTTCTAAGGAGGTGAGGGAGATGGTGGAATGGGAGGAGCTGACCCTTAGGTTCCAAGAAAAAGAGTTCGTAAAGGAGGTCTTGGAGATGTTTGAATTTGAAGAGAATCAGAGGGAAGGGACGAGGATCAAGGTGATAGGCATAGGGGGTGCGGGCTGCAATGCCATCAACACGATGATCGAGTACGGGTTGGAAGGGGTGGAGTTCATCGCCGCCAACACCGATGTACAGGCCCTCCGGAGGTCCCGGGCTCCCATAAAGCTGCAGCTGGGGGAAAAGCTGACCGGAGGAAGGGGAGCAGGGGGCAACCCGGAAATAGGAAGGGACGCGGCCATGGAGAGCTTGGATCTTATCCGTGACCTCCTGCAGGGGGCCGACATGGTCTTCGTGACCGCCGGGCTGGGAGGCGGTACTGGGACCGGAGGAGCACCGGTGGTGGCCCGGGCGGCCAAAGAGCTGGGGGCCCTGACGGTAGCCATCGTCACCAAGCCCTTCAACTTCGAGGGGAAAAGGAGGATGAAGCAGGCCGATGAGGGATGGGCTCAGCTAAAGGAGACGTCAGACACCCTCATCACCATACCCAACCAAAGGCTTCTGGCCATAAGCGGTAAGGAGACCTCGCTGCTTGAGGCCTTTAAGAAGGCCGACGAGATCCTCTATCAGGCAGCGAAAGGGATATCTGACCTTATCCTGGTCCCTGGCCTCATAAACCTCGATTTCAACGACGTACGCTCCGTCATGTCGGAGATGGGAATGGCCATCATGGGGATGGGCACCGCCTCCGGCGAGAACAGGGCGATGGAAGCGGCAAAGGGAGCCATCTCGAGTCCGCTCCTCGAGGACATCTCCATCCACGGGGCAAAGGGGGTGCTCATCAACGTGACCGGTGGTCCGGACATGACCCTCCATGAGGTAAACGAGGCCTCTACCTTCATCCAGAAGGAGGCCCACGATGAGGCCAACATTATCTTCGGTGCGGTGGTGGAGGAAGGGATAAGGGACGAGATGAGGGTAACGGTTATCGCCACCGGTTTGGGAGTACAGGAGAAGGAAATGCGTCGCAACATACCCCCCATCTCACCGGAGGAGATGAACGATATGGAGATCCCGGCCTTCATCCGTCGCGGGAGGGTATTGGACGATTTCAGGGGGTTCCGGTTTGAGCCGAGGAGGGAGGCCCCCGATGATGAGAGATACGATGTGCCCACCTTCATGAGGAAACAGGCGGACTGAGGAGGACGTGTCCTACACGTTGAGGAAATGGTACCAAGACCTCCTCTCCAAGGAGAAAGGGGCCGTTCAAAAAGATTGGGGGGGGAAGATCACCGTCTGTCTTATCTTCCCGAACCATTACTGGGTGGGAATGTCCAACCTGGGCTTCCAGATCATCTACCAGCTCCTGAACTCCTTCCCCGACGTGGTATGCGAGCGGGCCTTCCTCCCCGAGAGGGAACTCCTCGAGGAGCACCAGAGGACCAACACACCCCTCCTCTCTCTGGAGAGCCAGAGGCCCCTTTCCCAGTTCCAGATCCTCGCCTTCTCCCTCCCTTACGAGAACGATTACCTCAACCTCCTCCGGATCCTCCATTGGGGGCGGGTTCCCCTCAGGTCTGGGGAGCGCACCCCGCGGGACCCCCTCGTCGTCGCCGGAGGAGCGGCCCCCACCCTTAATCCCGAGCCCCTCTCCCCCTTCGTCGACGTCTTCCTGCTCGGTGAAGGGGAGGCGACGGTGGAACGATTCCTCGAGGCCTTCCGCCGTTGGGGGGACGATCGAAGGAAGCTGCTCGAGGGACTCGCCTCCTCGGAAGGGATATACGTGCCCTCGCTGTACGAGGTCCGGTATAAAGACGACGGGACTATCGGGAGTTTCCGCCCACTGTCCGACAACATCCCCTCCAGGGTAAGGAGGCCCTGGCTTAAGGAGCTGGATCGCCTCCCCCTCTCCTCCTCTCTCCTCACCCCCGAGACCGAGTTCGGGGAGATGGTCCTCCTGGAGCTGGGAAGGGGATGCCCCTGCCGGTGTCGCTTCTGCGCCGTCTGCTCCCTCTACCGCCCCTTTCGCAATCGGCCTCTCACCCTCATAGAGGAGGGGATAGAAGAGGGGCTGAGGAAGGCAAGGAAGATCGGCCTCGTCGGCTCTGCCTTAGGGAGCCACCCCGATTTCGAGGGAATCTGCGAGCGGGTGATCCGAGAGGGAGGAGTCCTCTCCCTCTCCTCCCTCAGGGCCGATGCGGTGACGGAACGGGTGGCCAGGGCCCTCGCCTCTGGGGGGCAGAGGACAGTGAGCATCGCTCCTGAAACCGGATCGGAAAAGCTCAGGCAGATGGTGGCAAAG
>CBEVRB010000095.1:0-6616 GCA_965552155.1 uncultured bacterium | reverse complement strand
GTCTCTGCCACCTACGTCTATCTCTTCATCCTCTTCGGGGCCTTTCTCCTGAAGTCAGGGGCAGGGGACTTCATCATAAGGCTGGCCCAGGCACTCACTGGCCGGAGGGTCGGGGGGCCTGCCAAGATCGCGGTGGTCTCCAGCGGTTTCATGGGGTCTGTGTCGGGAAGTGCAGTGGCGAACACCGTGGCCACCGGCTCCTTCACCATTCCCCTGATGAAGAAGATGGGTTATTCGCCGGCCTTTGCCGGCGGGGTGGGGGGGGGGGGGGGCGGCGCCCCCCCCCACGGGAGGACAGCTCATGCCCCCCATAATGGGGGCCGGGGCTTTCATCATGGCCCAGTGGACCGGAATACCTTATCTTAAGATCATCGCCGTCTCCGTCATCCCCGCCATCATGTACTTCCTCTCTGTGGGCTTCTTCGTCCACATCGAGGCCCTTAAGCTCGGGATGAGACCCCTCTCCAAAGAGGAGGTCCCCCAGTTGGGGAAGGTGCTAAGGGAAGGGGCCAACTTCCTCATCCCGGTGGTGCTACTGGTGGTCCTGCTCGTTAAGGGGTTCACCCCCACCTATGCCGCCTGTATGGGGATACTCTCCATCGTGGTGGTGAGCTGGTTCCGCAAGGAGACCCGGATGGGTCTCAGGGACATCCTCGATGCCCTTTACCTCGGGGCAAGGAACAGCATCTCCACCGCCGCCATCCTGATCTGCGCGGGGATCGTCATCGGGATTGTGGGGATCACGGCGGTGGGGGTGAAGTTCTCGGGGATGGTGGTAGACCTCTCTGGGGGGAGTCTCTTCTGGGCCATAATCCTGGTGATGCTCGCTTCCTTGGTGCTCGGGATGGGGCTTCCGGTTACGGCTTCCTATATCTTTCTGGCCATACTCGCCGCCCCAGCCCTCAAGCAACTCGGGGTCTCGCTCCTTGCCGCCCACATGATCATCTTCTGGTACAGCCAGGACGCCAACGTGACTCCCCCTGTATGCCTTGCCGCTTACTCTGCCGCAGGGATAGCGGGTTCCAGGCCCATGGAGACGGGCCTTGCCGCCTGGAAGTTGGCGAAGGGGCTCTACATCATCCCCTTCCTCTTCGCTTACACCCCCCTGCTCTTCGAGGGGCCTGTGAGCGAGGTGCTCATCACTGCTGCAAGCGCCACCCTGGGCCTTCTGGCCTTCACGGTGACCACCGAGGGGTTCTTCCTGAGGAGACTCTTCCCCTGGGAGAGGATCCTTGTGGGAGTTGCCACCCTGGGGCTCCTCTGGCCCGATATGAGGTGGAGGGTCCTCGGTCTCCTCATCTTCGGTTCCCTTTACCTCTACCAGAAGGTAGAGAAGAGGAAGAAATGACTACCACGTCCACTCCTTGCTCCTGTAATACCGCCTCTTCATGAGGAGGAACTTGGGGACCCAAGGCCATAGGGCCCTGCGGTGGAGGAACTCCTTCAGGGGATAGGCGGAGAAGGGTTTCCCTTCCAGACACTCTCCGACGAGCCCCAGGATCCGGTCCGGAAGATAGCTCAAATGGATGTTGCTTCTGTACCAGTGGGGCCTTATGGCCTTCAAGGGCAGGGACTTGGTATATATCCTCAGGGGAAGAAGACCATCGGGGTCCTTCTTTTCCCTCGCCTCGAGGATCGCTCTTGCGGCCATCTGGCCGCTGTAGCAGGCGAGGTGGATCCCGGCAGCAGTCATGGGATGGATGAGCCCTGCAGCGTCTCCGCAGAGAAGGTATCGCCTTCCACCAGGGGGAAGGAGGATGGAGTGAGGTATAAGTCCTGCTACGAACTCCTTCCTCTGGGAGGGCGTCATCCCGAGCTCCTCGAGAAATCGACGAAGGGATGAGCGGAGCTCCCTTCCCCCCTTGGAGGCCACCACCCCCACGCTCACCTCATCTCCCCTTGGGAAGGCGTAAAGATAACCCCCCGGAAGCTCCTCCCGAAGGTAGAACCTGAGGGCCTTGTCCTGAAAGGGATTGAAGGGGAATTTGTACTGGATAGCGAGAAGCCATCTGCGTTTCCCTCGGTGCAGTATCTGGGCGACCCTTGAGCGGGCCCCATCGCACCCGAGGAGGTACCGGCAGCGCCACTCCCCCTCCTCCGTCCTCACCCTCCAGCCCTCTCCCTCTGGGGTAGCATCGAGGAATTTCCTCCCCCACCGATACTTTCCCCCTTTCTCCTCAAACAGGGAACGGAGCCACCTTTCCCATTCCCTCCTCTCAAGACAGACCCCCTCATCCGGGATGTAGAATCCCTTTCCGTTGGGCATGATGATCTGGATCTCCTTCACCTCGGCCTTCACCCAGGGGGCATCCTTCGGCCATCCAAAACGGCGAAGGAGCCTTGAACTCACGGCCTCAGCGCAGGCCACGGGAAGGGTGTCTCCACGGCGCCTCTCCAGGATGACCGTCTCCATTCCGCCTTCAGCCAGGGTGATCCCCGCCAGGAGTCCTGCCGGTCCTCCCCCTGCTATCAGGACTTCTGCCCCATTCATGGAATACTTACGTCTCGATCCTGAAGTTCAGGATCCTCAGGAGTTGGGCCGGATCCCTGGCCCGTTTGATCCTCGCAAGGGGTAGGGGGTTTTTTGGGGAAATGATAAGCGAAATCTCCTCGGGGTCCTCGAGGAACTTCCTGAAAGCTTCCAGGGCCTCCGCTGCGATCTGTTCCCCCTCCTCAGAGATTCCCCTCTCCACCTCGGCGGTTATCTCCTTGATCATGCTATCCACTGATATGCCCCTCTTCTCCGCCATCGCCCTCAACAGCCTCGGGACCAAGGAGTCATCCCTGTAGCTCAATTTGGCCTCGTGGATCAGGATCCGAGGGAAGGAGAGGAGGAGGGAAAGGGCGTCATCCCTGAGATCGATGTTGCTCAGGTGAAAGCTGAGGCTTATCTCTCCCATATTTTTTACCCTGTAGGTAAGGGTCTTCAGGCGAAAATCCTTCTCCTCCGGTTTGAATCGATAGTCCAATTCTATATCCGCCTTCATCTCCTCGGGTTCATATCCGAGATCGTCCAGGAAGGCTGCCACCTTCTCTCCTGCCTCTCCGCCCTCAACTCGCACCCCCATGAAGAGGATGTGCAGACGGGTGAAGAACGTCTTCTCTCCCTTGGCCTTAAGCACCACCACCCTATCGATTGACAATCTCCTCTCCTCGCCGACGGGCGATATGACGACCCCCTTTATGGAGGCCTTTCGGGAAAAGAGATCGAAGTCCACGTCCTCGTACTGCACGTCAGCAAAGGAGGACATCTCGGCGATGGCGTTATCCACCTCCTTCTGAACCCTTCTTTCGGCGTAAAGGTTGATCCCGAAGTATATGGCCACAAGCACGATGGGCAAGATTAACCACCAACTTCTCCTCATCGTCCTCCTCCTGGGAATAAGCTCTCCCTGGGATGTTAAATGAGTAGTTCTTCAAAGTCAAAGGCCGGCGTACCAGCCATTTTTATTCGTTGACAGGAGGTTTATCTGCTGTTATAAGTCGCTTAGCGACCTCGGTGAGGGACCAGAGATGCCCATCTTTGAAAGGATACCCCTGGGAGAGCTCTTCGGTAAGACCCCCTTCAAGCCCCTCCTCAAACACATCGAGCAGGTAAAGGAGTGCGTCTATCTGCTTCGTCCCCTGGTGGAGGCCTTCATCGCCGGAGATTACAAGAAGATCGAGGAGATCGCCAACGAGATATCCCGGCTGGAGCACATGGCGGATGAGACGAAGACCGATATCAGGATCCACTTCCCCAAGAGATGGTTCATGCCCGTGGAGAGGGGCGACATCCTGAGCTTTCTGAAGAAGCAGGATACGATCGCTGACAAGGCCGAGGACGCCGCCCGGCTGATGCAGGTGAGAAAGACGAAGGTTCCCCCCGAGATAGCCGATGATCTGCGGGAGTTCACCGATGTGGTGATCGCTGCCGTGGATGCCCTGGAGAAGACCTACTCTGAGCTTGAGAGGTTGTTCAAAAGCGGATTTGGCGACAAAGAGAGGGAGGTGATTCTGCAGCTGATAAAGAAGATAGACGATCAGGAGTGGAAGGCGGATCAGCTCCAGTTGAAGATAACGAAGAAGCTCTTCGACATCGAAGGCCGGCTCGATCCGACGACCCTCTTCTTCCTGATGCGCATCATAAATGAGATGGACGCGGTGGCGGATTACGCCGAGGATTCAGGGGATCGGTTAAGGACGATGCTCGCCAAGTGAGGGACTTGCCCTTCTTGCTGGCTGCATGGACTTGATATTTACTCCCGTCATCTTCGTTTCTCTGCTGGTCGGTTTTTACATGGCCTGGAACATCGGCGCCAATGACCTGGCCAACTCCATGGGGACGAGTGTGGGAAGCAGGGCCCTCTCCATAAAGCAGGCGATCCTGGTGGCAGCGATCCTTGAATTCGGCGGCGCGGTCTTTGTGGGATCTCACGTCACCGACACGGTGAGGAAGAAGATCGTGGACGTGAAGGTCCTCTCCCTCCATATCGGGCCTGAGACCTTCATCTGTGGGATGCTGGCCGCCATCCTGGGGGCTGCCATCTGGATCACCATCGCCACCTATTTCAGCCTCCCTGTATCTACCACCCATAGTATCGTCGGGGCGGTGGTCGGCTTCGGGATCGTCGCCGCAGGGATAGACACGATCAACTTCGGCAAGCTCGCTGAGATCGTCGCCTCATGGATCATCTCCCCCATAGCGGGGGGGGTCCTCTCCTTCTTCACTTTTACCATCATAAAGAGGAAGGTGTTCGACAGGGATGACAAGATGGAAAGCGCCAAGAGGGTGGTCCCCTACTTTGTGGGATTTGTCTTCGTTGTGCTTGCCCTCTCGATGGTCTACAAGGGCCTTAAGAACCTTCATCTCGATATGGCCATAGGGGAGGCTTCCCTCATGGCCCTGATGATCGGGGGGATGAGCGGAGGAGCGACCCACCTCTTCCTGAAGAACTACAGGACGAAGCTCGAGGACGAGTATCAGCAGGTGGAGAACTTCTTCAAGCACTTACAGATCCTCACAGCCTGTTACGTCGCCTTCGCCCACGGGGCCAACGACGTGGCCAACGCCGTCGGCCCCGTGGCGGGCATCGTCTCTGTGGCGCGACCGGGGGTTATTCTCCAGAGGACGACCGTCGCTATCAGGATCCTGGTGATCGGAGGGATAGGGATCGCCCTCGGGATCGCCACCTGGGGGCAGAGGGTGATAGAGACCATCGGGAAGAGGATCACCGAGATCACCTTCACCCGCGGCTTTTCCGCCGAGTTCGGAGCCGCCACGAGCATCCTCATCTGCTCGAAGCTTGGCCTTCCCGTATCCACCTCCCATACCCTGGTGGGGAGCGTGGTGGGGGTCGGCTTCGCCCACGGCATAGGAGCCATCGACCTGGGGGTCATAAGGGAGATCATCGCCGCTTGGCTCCTGACGATCCCGGTGGCTGCCGGTCTCACCGTGATGATTTACGAACTACTCCTGCTTATCATCTAAAAAACTCCTTGACAAAACGGTTGATCACGTTAGAATAAAATATGAAAAAATTTTTTCATATTTGAAATGACTACGGCCTTAGAGCGGGGTTTACGGATCATTGAACTCCTGGCCGAGGAGGAGACGGAGCTCACCCTGAAGGAGATCGGGAGGAGGCTGGGGATCCCATCCCCCTCCCTCTGGCGTCTCCTCTCCCTGCTGAGGGAGAGGGGTTATGTGAACTATGACCCGGACAAACGCACCTACCGGCTCGGCTTCAAGTTCCTCTACATGGGCAATGTGCTGCTCGGCGGGGCAGGGTACAGGTCTCAGGCGAGGGAACACCTGAAGGAACTGGTCGCCCTCACCGGGGAGACAGCGGAGCTCTCCTCGAGGATCAAGGACCAGCTGGTCCTGATAGATCAGGTGGAGGGGCCCGATGCCATAAGGCTCTTCTCCCGGGTGGGAAGTGCCTACCCCTACTTTCACGCCACGGCTCCGGGTAAGGTCTACCTCGCCCACCTCGAAAAGGAGAAGTTTTACCGGGTGATGGAGAAGATGGGCCTTCCTGCCATAACTCCCCACACCAAGACCGACATCAAGGAGCTGGACCGGGAGCTAGACAGGGTACGGGAGAGGGGATTTGCGGTGGACCATCAGGAGCTGAGGATTGGGGTGTCGAGGGTAGCTGCCCCCCTTTACGGCAAGGACCGCCATGTGATGGCCTGTGTGGGGGTGGCAGGGCCATCCTTCCGCCTCACCCCCCAGAGGGAGGAGGAGGTGGGAAGGGCGGTCCTCATGGTGGCCAAAAAGATAATGGAGGAGATCGGAGGGATATGATGGACTTCTCCCTGACCCTGGAGCAGAGGGATCTTAAGGAGGCCGCTCGCCAGTTCGCCCGCACCGAGTTCCTCCCCGAGAAGGCGATGGAGTATGAGCTGCAGGAGAGCTTCCCCTTTGATATATATCGGAAGGCGGGGGAGCTCGGCTTCCTGGGGGTGGATTTTCCCCAGGAGGTGGGGGGAGCGGGGCTGGGAATAATGGAGGCGGTGCTGGTGGTGGAGGAGTTCTGTAAGGCGGACTGGATTAGGGAATTTGTTCCCAGCGACCTGCTTCGCGTGTTGGAGATAGAGAGAGCCTCCTTTCGCTCAGCCATGGGATGCTTGG
>CBEVRB010000094.1:0-6642 GCA_965552155.1 uncultured bacterium | reverse complement strand
AGAGGAGATGGGAATAGGCTTGACAATTGTAAGTTCACACTTTTTTTCAAACAGGGGTTTATCTCGGATGGCAAATCGGTTATAATTTGATCAGGAAAGGGGGTGAGAGAGAGAGAGAGGAGAGTTCGAGGGGGGGATTTTTATAACCGTTTGAAATCCAAAGGAAGGAGGGGAAGAGATGCGAAAGAGGGTGATTGTATTATTGGTAGGATTTTTCTTCTCACTGGTCCTCGTAGGAGGGGGATGGGCAGCTCCCCCGGTCAAGATTGGTGCCGTCATCAACCTCACGGGACCAGCCTCTACATGGGGGCAGTATCACGCCAAGGGCCTGAGGGATTATCTGCGATATGTTAACGAGAAGGGGGGAATTGCGGGAAGGAAGATCGACCTGACGGTGGTGGATCATGCCTACAAGATCCCTGAGGGGATCAAATTAGTGAAGAGGTTCTGTACCTTGGAGAAGGTGGACATGCTCGCCACCTGGGACGCCGGAACCGGAATCCAGGCGAAGCCGATCATCCAGAGGTATAAGGTCCCTACCATCAACTTCTCCACCTACCAGGGCCTCTTGAAGCCCCCGGTGGATTACATGTATCTGCCCTTCGGTAGTTATGTCCTCGACTCCTATGCCATTCTGGAATACATCAAGACGATCCATAAGGGACCAGGTGCTCCCAAGGTGGGTCTTCTGACGTACAACAACCCTTACGGAAAATCGATCCATGCGCCCTGTAAGGAATATGCCTCCAAGCACGGGATCAAGATAGTGGGCATTGAGGAGTTCCCTCCGGCCACGGTGGACCTGACCACCGAGCTTCTGCGGCTGAAAAAAGCAGGGGCCCAGTACATAGTGGTGCAGCTCCTCCCTGCGGCCATCATCACGGCGTTGAAGAGCGCTGACAGGATCGGCTACAAGGTTCCCTTCTTCGGCACCTGGACCTCCACCGATCCCGACTTCTTCAAGCTGGGCAAGGGCCTTATCGGAGATCGCCTCTTCATGCAGTTCAGCGGTGGCCTTCCTGTGGACAATGCCCCAGGGGTGAAGCTGATGCTTGAGCTCGGCAAGAAGTACCGGACCGTGAAGGGCTTCGATTGCTCCTACTGGGAGGGAACAGCAGTGGCCATGATCATGGAGAGGGCCCTTGTGCGTGCGCAGGAGAAGTTCGGGAAGATCACGGGTGAGACCATCAACAAGGCGATGGAGAGCTTCCGCAACGAGGAGTTCGGCGGGCTGATCCCGCCCGTCACCTATACGAAGGAGAACCACGAAGCGTCCTTTGTGGCGAGGATCGTCCAGATCCACGAGAACGCCACTTACACCCCCATGACCAACTTCTTTGTTCCCGGTAAGGGACAGATAAAGCTTCTGAAATAGTCATGAAGGCCTTTCGTGGGCAACCGAGTATCTTCGCCTCCGCTCGGCCCGACGGCCGGCGGGCCGAGCTGGAGGTAAAGGACCTCTCCTTGAGCTTCGGAGGGCTTCAGGCCCTCTACAGGGTGAACCTCAAGGTCGAAACGGGGGAGTTGCTCGCCATCATAGGCCCCAACGGGGCAGGGAAGACCAGCCTGCTGAACTGCGTTACCGGTTATTACCATCCTCAGGAGGGTCAGATCATCTTCAACGGGGAGGAGATCACGGGGCGCCATCCCCATGAGATCACCAGGATCGGCATAGGGAGGACCTTCCAGAACATCGAGCTCTTCCCGGGGATGAGCGTGGTGGCCAACATGCTCCTGGCCCGCCACATCCACTGCCGCTACGGGGTGGGGCGGGCCTCCCTCTTCTCCCGCTCGGTGAAGGAGGAGGAGGTCCGCCACCGGAGGGTGGTGGAGGAGCTGATCGACTTTCTGGAGATGCAGCCCATAAGGAAGAAGCTGGTGGGTTCCCTCCCCTATGGGCTGAGGAAACGGGTCGAGCTGGGAAGGGCCCTGGCCCTGGAGCCGAAGCTCCTGATCCTGGACGAGCCCTTCGCCGGGATGACCCTGGAAGAGAAGGAGGATATGGTCCGGTTCCTGGTGGAGCTGAACGAGGCCTGGGGACAGACCATCATCCTGGTGGAACACGACATGTCGGTGGTGATGAGCATCTCGAAGAGGATTATCGTGCTGGACTTTGGAAAGAAGATCGCTGAGGGACCCCCTGAGGAGATTCAGAACCACCCTGAGGTGATAAAGGCCTACCTCGGGGATACAGCCACTACCTGAGAGGGAGGATACGGTGGGCAAGGGACCAGCGGAGCGGATAGATCAGAAGACCCTTGAGTCTTTCTCCCAGTACACCTTTCCCCAGATCCTGTTCAAGCAGGCGGAGCGCCTGGGGTCGCGGGTGGCCATAAGGGAGAAGGCCTACGGGATATGGGAGACCTACACCTGGGAAGACACCTCAACTATGTCCGATGGGTTGCCCTGGGGTTGCTATCGATTGGGCTGAAGAGGGGGGAACACATAGGCATCATCACGGATAACCACCCCGAATGGCTCTTCAGCGAGCTGGGGGCTCAGGCCGTAGGGGCCATTACCATGAACCTCTACACCTCCTCGGTCCCCAAGGAGCTGGCCTACGGACTTCAGAGGATCAAGGCGGTCTATGCCATTGCCCAGGATCAGGAGCAGGTGGACAAGCTCCTGGAGACCAGGGAGGAGCTGCCCCACATCCGGAAGGTCATTTACATAGACCCCACGGGGATGAGGATCTATCGGGATAACCCCTGGCTGATGAGCTTCGCCGAGCTGCTGGAGCTGGGGAAGGAGCTGGAAAGACAGCAACCGAACCGCTTTGAGGAGGAGCTCTGGGAGGGGGAGCCGGGAGATCTGGCCCTTATGCTCATGACCTCAGGGACCACGGGGCTGCCCAAGATAGCGATGCTGAGCTACCAGAACATCATCGATATGGCGAGGAAGTGGCTTGAGACCGCCCCCATAGGGATCGGCGACAACTGGATATCCATCACCCCACCGGCCTGGATCGTCGATCAGATGTGGGGTATGGGGGTGGCCCTCTGTGGCGGCATGGTGATGAACTTCCCGGAGATGCCTGAGACGATAGCCGAGGATATGAGGGAGATAGGCCCCACCATCATGATCACCTCCTCCCGCTTCTGGGAGGACCTGGCATCCAAGATCCGGGTGAAGATAAACGATGCGGGCTTCATCAAGCGAGGCCTGTTTTACCTCTGCCAGAAGATAGGAGAAGGGGTGGTGGACAGGGAATCCAGAAAGAAGCCCATCCCCGGTTGGCTCAAGTTCCTGAACTGGGTGGCCTCCTGGTTGATATACCGTCCTCTCCTGGATCGGGTTGGCTGCCTGCAGTTGCGGGTGGCCATCACCGGTGGTCATCCCATAAGCCCTGACGTGATCCGCTTCTTCAGGGCCAATGGCCTCAACCTGAAGCAGGCCTACGGGCTCACCGAGGCAGGAGGGGTCTTTCAGGTCCAGCCCGATGGGGAGGTGAAGCCCGAGACGGTGGGCAAGCCCCTGCCCAGGATAGAGGTAAGAGTTGCCGAGGATCAGGAGGTGCTGGTGAAGAGCCCCTCCGTCTTCATGGGCTATTACGAGGACCCCGAGGAGACGGCAGCGACCCTGAGCGATGGCTGGCTTCACACGGGGGATGCGGGGTACTTCGACGAGGACGGGCACCTGGTGATCATCGGCAGGAAGAAGGACATCATGCGCACCAAGGAGGGGGAAGCCTTCTCCCCGGACTTCATCGAGACACGTCTCAAGTTCAGCCCTTACATAAAGGAAGCGGTGATCTTCGGGGAGGGAATGCCCTATATCACGGCGATGATCAACATAGATATGGGGACGGTGGGGGACTGGGCCGAGGCGAGGCGGGTCCCCTATACCACCTACACCGACCTCTCCCAGCAACCCGCGGTGGAGGAGCTGATCAAGGGGGAGATAAGGGAGGTGAACAAGAGGCTCCCCGAGCACATGAAAGTGCGGAAGTTCCTCCTCCTTTACAAGCTCCTTGACGCTGACGATCAGGAGCTCACCCGGACCGGGAAGGTTCGCCGCGGCTTCGTCTACGAACAGTACCGGAGGCTGATCGAGGCGATGTACACGGGAGAGGAGAAGGTGGACGTGAAGGGTCAGGTCCGCTACCGGGACGGCACGGTGGGTACCATCGAGACCACGGTAAAGATCTTGGACGTGGACTGAAAAAAAAGGAGGGGATAAGGTGGAATTCTTCGTGCAGGTTTTCATCAATGGCCTTTCCATCGGGTTCCTTT
Source organism: uncultured bacterium (assembly GCA_965552155.1). Taxonomy (GTDB): domain Bacteria; phylum Desulfobacterota; class B13-G15; order B13-G15; family B13-G15; genus CAYRAR01. Next base: position 2,410 of record CBEVRB010000094.1, on the reverse strand, counting down.
ACGCCATCTCGGCCCTTGGCTTCGTGATGATCTTTAAGTCAAGCAGCGTGCTCAACTTCGCCCACGGTGAGCTCCTCGCCATCGGGGCCTTCTTCTTCCTGATCCTTTCGGCCTGGCTCAAGCTGCCCATCGTCCTCTGTTTTCTCATCACCCTGGCCGGCTGCTTCGCTTTGGGGTTCATCATCGAGAGGCTCTTCCTCAGGCCCCTGATCGGTGAGGCCTTAATCGAGGTGATCATGTTAACCGTGGGACTTTCGGCCATGTTCAGGGGGTTGATGCTCCTCATCTTCGGGGGCAACCTTCACAATTATCCCCAGTTCCTCCCCGAGGCCTTATCCATAAGCGTGGGCAACATCTACGTCCCCTCTGTCTATGTATCATCCTTCATCATCGGCCTGATCTTCCTCGGGGTCTTCGGGTTCTTCTTCAAGTACTCCTCTCAGGGGATATACATGCGCTCGGTGGCCGACCACCAGCCTGCGGCCCTCTCCTTGGGGGTGAACGTGAGGAGGGTCTTCGCCCTCTCCTGGGCCATCGCGGCGGTGGTTTGTGCCATGAGCGGCATCGTCCTGGGAATAATAAACGGGATAAACGTGCATCAGTTGAGCGCCATAGGTCTCAAGGTCTTCCCCGTGGTGATCCTTGGAGGTCTGGACAGCATCGGCGGGGCGATCATCGGGGGGATCATCATCGGGTTGCTGGAGACCTTCACCGGGGGATACCTCTCCACCTCCTTGAGGGAGGTGATCCCCTATATAGTCCTGGTGCTCATCCTGATGGTGAAGCCCTACGGGCTCTTCGGCTCCGTGGAGATAGAGCGGGTATAGGAGGGGGAGATGAGGAAGCTCAGGTTCCGGCCTTGCGGTAACTTCAAGGAGAGATACGAAGAGGAACTCACCATCTTCGAGACCGACTTCGGGAGGCTGTGGAGCTGGGTGGGGGTCGTGCTCCTTTTGGGGGTGGTGCCCTTTGTGAGCGGTCCTTATATGCTCTATGTCCTCAACAATATGGCCATCTATGCCATTGCGGCGATAGGCCTGAACATCCTCATCGGGTTCACCGGACAGATCTCCTTGGGGCACGGGGCCTTTTTCGGCGTGGGGGCTTATGCTGCCGCCATCCTCGCCATAAAGGCAGGGTTTCCTTTCTGGGCCTCGGTCCTTTCGGCCGGGGTGATAACCGCGGTGGTGGGGATGATCTTCGGCATCCCCTCGGCGCGGCTCAAACACCTCTATCTGGCCATCGCCACCCTGGCAGGACAGTTCATCATAGAGTACGTGCTGGTGCACTGGGAGAAGCTCACCGGAGGGGCCGAGGGGTTGATCCTGCCCGAACCGGTCCTCTTTGGCATCAATGTAAGTGGTGACCGTGCTTTTTCCTGGGTAGCTTTCACTTCCTTTGTGGTGATGTGCTGGATGGCGAAGAACCTGGTGAGGAGCCGCTACGGGCGGGCATTTATCGCCATTCGGGACAACGACCTGGCGGCCGACGGGATGGGGATTCCCCTTTTCCGGTACAAGCTGCTCTCCTTCGCCATAAGCTCCTTTTATGCGGGGTTTGCAGGGGGACTGTGGGCCTTCTACACGGTGAGCATAACCCCTGAGCCCTTCACCCTCTTCCTTTCCATCGAGTACATCGCCATGATCATCATCGGGGGCTTAGGGAGCATCGCCGGTTCGGTCTTCGGGGCGGCCTTCATCGTCCTCCTCAACGAGGCCCTGAGCCAGGCGACCCAGTATCTGATGAACGTAGGGGCCTTTGCAGGGATAGCCCTCACCGTGGCCCCCCTGAGGGAATTCGTCTTCGGTCTGGCGATTGTCCTCTTCCTGATATTTGAGCCCAAGGGGCTGGCCGAGGTCTGGAGGATCGTGCGCTCCAGCTTCAGGCTCTGGCCCTTTGCCTACTGAGGAGGTGGGATGATGGAGGATAATGTCCTTCTACTGATAAACAACATCAGCGTGGTTTACTCCGACGTGATCCAGATCCTGAAGGGAGTATCGCTCAAGGTGAGGAGGGGAGAGATCGTCTCCCTCTTGGGGAGCAACGGAGCGGGGAAGACCACGACCTTGAGGGCCATCTCCGGGTTGCTCAAACCCGAGAACGGAAAGGTCACCGAGGGGACGATAGAGTTCGAGGGGCACCGGATCCAGAACGAAGCCCCTGAGACGATTACCCGTTTGGGGATCATCCAGGTGCTGGAAGGGCGTCCGCCCTTTGAGCACCTCACGGTGGAGGAGAACCTCAGGGTGGGCACGGCCGCGAGGGTCAGAGGGGGCTCCTGGAAGGAGGATCTTGAAATGGTCTATCACTACTTCCCCCGGCTCTGGGAGAGGAGGAAGTCCCTTGCCGGTTACTGCAGCGGCGGCGAGCTCCAGATGGTCGCCATCGGCAGGGCCCTTATGGCCAGGCC
>CBEVRB010000093.1:0-6767 GCA_965552155.1 uncultured bacterium | reverse complement strand
ATCTGCATCCCAGCACCCCCTACTCGGAGTGCCAAAGGTTTCTGAACCTATGCAGCGTTCTTAAAACATCAAACCCTTGCCAATCGCCCCATCTCTTTGTTATAGGTCATCTCCCTCCTTCCCTTAAGAGGGTCGTTTATCCCGATGCCCTCGGGAGGCATTGGAAAGATGGCAGAGGGTGCTTTCGTCTCGCCTGTGAGCTCTCCGAAAGGGTAGTGGTCGTCGCAGTCGCAGGGATGATGTCCTCCAGGCCGTTGCCGCAACGGGGCAGAGGTGGTCTTTTACATGATCGAAGGGGGCGGCCACACCTGGCCCGGTGGCCTGCAGTACTTTCCTGAATGGCTCATTGGCAAGACAAATAGAGACACGGAAGCAATCGAGGTAATATGGGAATTCTTTAAAAAGCACACCTTGTAATGATCCGGTTACCCCTTCTCCCGCTTCTTCCTCTCCTCTTCCCGGAGCTCTCGCCTCAGCACCTTTCCCACCTTGGACTTGGGGAGCATGTCCCGAAACTCTATGTACTGGGGGACCTTGTAGGGGGCGAGGCGCTCCCGACACCACCTTATGAGGTCATAGGCGCTGACCCCCTTTATGTCTTCCTTCAGCACCACGAAGGCCTTGATCCTCTCGCCGACCCGCTCATCCGGGACTCCCACCACACAGGCGGCAATCACCGCAGGGTGTTCCTGAAGGACAGCCTCGACCTCCGAGGCGGCCACCCTGTATCCCTTGTGCTTGATCGTGTCAACGGATCTGTCCCTCGTCCTGTACCAGAGCTTGCCCTCCCGCGCAATGAAGCAAGCGGCGGTCTCCTCGGGCTTGTTCCAGTAAGCCCTGACCATGTGCTCTGAGGAGACGAGAAGCTCCCCTGCCTCCCCAGGGGGGACCGGCTCCAGGGTATCGGGGTCAACGAGCATCACCTGCTGAAGGGGCGTGACCTTACCGGCACTTCCCGGTGGGGCCTTCTCCCCCATCGGGGTCAGGGAGACCCTGCCACAGGTCTCCGTCGTCCCATATCCCTGATAGAGGGGCTTTCCGAACTTCCTGAGCCACCTCTCGGCCACCTCCTGGGGCAGGACATCTCCGGCGCAGAAGCAATACTGGAGGGAACTCAAGTCGTAGTAATCCACCCGGTCGTGCTCCAGGATCATCCGGTACATGGCAGGGACACCGAAGAAGGTGAGGGCCCTGTAACGTTGGATGTGATCGAACAAACCGTCAAGATTTACCCTGGGAAGCAAGATCAGGGTATCCCCGGAAAGCAGCGCCCCAAGGCCCATCGCTTGCCCCAGGATGTGAAAGAGCGGCCCCCCCTGGATTAATATGTCCTTCCCCTTGGGGATGTAAGGCTCGCTTACGGCCCTCTGCTCCGATATGCTCTCCAGGAAGACGATGTTTGTGTAAGGCACCCCCTTGGGGAGGCCGGTGGTCCCCCCCGTGTAAAGCATCTCGAAGAAGTCCTCAGGGGCCGCTTTGAGGGGCGGCAGGGAAGCTCGGTCCCCTTTGAGCAAGTCCCTGAAGCGAAAGATGTTCTCCCCCGAGGCGACTTTTCCCTTTGGAATCTTGTCAAAGCCCTGGCCTATAATTCGCTTCCACCAGGGGAGGAGCTCCGCCACATTGGTCACGATCACCCTCTTGAGGCCCGTCTCCGGCAATACCTGGGCCACGTACCCGAAGTTGGTATCGAGGCAGAAGATCGTCTCCGCCCCGCTATCGGAGGCCATATAAGCCAGATCCACAGGGGTGTAGATGGGAGAGATCGGTATGGAGATGGCCCCAAGCCTCAGGAGGGCCAGCCAGGCGATCACCCATTGAGGGGTGTTGGGGAGATAGAGGATGGCTTTATCCCCTCCTCTGAGGCCGAGGTCATGGAGGCTTGCCGCCAAGGCCTCAGCGACCTCCTTTAACTGAGAGTAGGTGTAGTGCTTACCGAGGTAAAGGAGAGCGGGCTTTTCCGAAAAGTCCCTCGCCACCTTCTCAAACTGTTCGTAGATGGAACCGAAGGTAAGCTCCATCCCCTCCCTCTCAAAGGCCGAAGTAAGCTGCCTTCACTTCCGGGTTCTCCATCAACTCCTTTCCCGTCCCCTCGAGGACCAGGGTCCCGTTCTCTATCACATATCCCCGATCAATTATAGGGAGAAGGGGCCTTGCGAACTGTTCCGTGATCAGGATGGTAACTCCTTCTTCCCTTATCTCCCTTATCGCACGGACCAGGTCCTGCTGCAGGGCAGGGGAGAGCCCCAGGAGAGGTTCATCCATGAGCAGCAGCCGGGGTTTGGTCATTAAGGCCATCCCAATGGAGAGCATCTGTTGCTCCCCGCCGCTTAAAAACCCTGCCTTCCTCTTCCTCAGTTCCTTCAGGCGAGGGAAGACGGAGTAAACAAAATCAAAGCTATCCTTTACCCCAGGGTCCCGGCGCAGGTATGTCGCTATCTTTAAGTTCTCCTCCGCGCTGCTTTCGGGAAAGATGGGATGGCGTTCCCGGGAAAGGACGATCCCCTTCCTTACCCTCTCACTCGGAGAGGCCTCCGTTATGTCCTCCCCTTCGAAGCGAATCTCACCGAGCACGGTGATCCTCTCACCCCCTCTCCTGTCCTCCTTCCTCTTCATGTCGATGATCAGGCCCGAGACGGTGTTCATCAGGGTGGTTTTTCCAGCGCTGTTTGAACCGAGCACTCCGACGATCTCTCCTTTGCGGACCTCGAGGCTCAGGTCGTTTATGGCCAGGGCGTTCTCGAAGAAGACCATCAGGTTCTTCACCTCAAGCATCAGGGACCTCTGCCTCGCTTCCGAGGTAGGCTGCCTTGAGCTCCTCGCTCTCCATCACTTGACGAGGGGGGCCATCGGCGATCTTTCTGCCAAAATTGAGCACTATCACCCGATCCGCCACTCGAAAGAGCTCCCTCAGCCGGTGCTCCACCATGATGATGGTAAGGCCCTCCTCATTGAGCCTCTCGATGATGGGAAGGGTGCTCGCCACCTCTGACATGGACATCCCGGAGAAGAGTTCATCGAGGATCAGGAGCTCCGGCCGCAGGGCCAGGCAGCGGGCCAGCTCCAAGCGCTTCAGATACCCGTGGGGGAGGCTTGCCGCCACCTTGTAGGGGACGAAGGAGTCCCGTTCAAAGCCGACCTCCTCTAAAAGGTCCACCGCCACATCGTCCCTTTCCCCGTATTTGCCCCCCCGGAGCCTCCTGACCCGGGGGGAGTAGAGGGGTATGATGAGGTTCTTGTAGGCGGGGAGCTGATAGAAGGGCCTCACCATCTGGAAGGTCCGCGCGATCCCCAGCTCGGCTATCCTGTAGGGCATCTTCCCCGTGATATTCCTCCCTTGATAGATCACCCTTCCGGAGTCGGGTTTGACGAAGCCCGTTATCAGGTTGACCAGGGTGGTCTTTCCTGAACCGTTGGGGCCGATGACTCCCAGGAGCTCCCCCCGCTTCAGCTCAAAGCTCACGTCCTCCACCGCCACCACCCCTCCGAAGCGTTTGCTCACTCCCTCTACTCTGAGGATCGTCTCTTTCATTCCACCTCCACCAGCCTCTCGAACTGATGGTACTTCCTCTGGATGTAGTGGAAGATCCCTTCAGGAAGGCCCACCACGCAGATGATCAGGATCGCCGAGTAGAAGACCACCCTCAGGGTCCCGAAGGCGCGAAGGACCTCAGAGAGGGGTACCAGGATAAAGGCCCCCAATGTAGGGCCGGCAAAGGAGCCCACGCCTCCGAGCACAGCGCAGGTCAGGGGAAGGATGGAGTAATCCATGGCGAAGGCGGGTATCCCCACAAACTGGTAGTAGTGGGTCATGAAGGCTCCTGAGAAGGCCCCTGCCACACCGGCCATGAAGACCGCCTGAGCCTTGAACTTGTAGATGTTTATCGCCCCGCTCATCACCGCCCGATCGTTGTCCCTGATCCCCTGAAGGACCAGCCCGTAATCCTCGTTTATGAGCCTGCGGAACCCGAAGAGGGCCATGAGCAGGGCCACAACCGGGACATAGAGCTCAAACCAGATCCCTGGAAGGGGGGAAAGACCGCTCATCCCCTCGGTGCCCCCCAGGATCTTGGTGGTCTCGATGACGCGCGCAAAAAGCAGAGGCAGGATAAGGGTGATTATCGCGAAGTATACTCCCCTCAGCCTCAGCACCGGAAAGAGCAGGAGGGTACAGAAGAGGGCCCCGCCCAGGGTACCCATAGGGATGGTTATCAAGGGCGAGAGGCCAAAGGCCTGATTGAGGGCACCGGCGATATAGGCCCCGGCGCCGAAAAAGAGGGCCTGTCCCAGAGAGACCAGCCCCACCGAGGCCATAAGGTCCCAGCTCAGCGCGAGCAGCCCTATCGCACAGGTGATTACCAGCACCTTCTCCCAGTAAAGCCCCACAACCCCCTTGAGGAGGGGGAAGACGAGCAGGCCCACGACGGGCACGGCCCTCGGCAGGAGCAGGTAGAGGATCTCCCTCCACGAGGAGAGGGCGAAGATGTCTTCACACCTCGCCTTTATCCCCCGATCAAGCCTCTCCTTCCTGTAACGCACCTTAAACCCTCTCCTCAAGCTCCTTGAACTTCCCGAAGAGCCCTGAAGGCTTTATCGCCAAAACCACGACTATCGCTGCCAGGTAGACCACCATCGTCCACTCCGGGGCGAGGTACATCCCGGTGATCACCTGGGCATATCCGAGGATGAGGCTCCCCACCAGGATCCCTGCCACGCTCTCAAGCCCCCCTATGATTCCCACCGCCACGGCTATGAGCAATACATCGTACCCCACGTTTATCGAGATTATCCCTAAGGGGAGGATCGCTATGGCGGCCACAGCGGCTAAGGCAGAACCCAGGGCAAGGCTCAAAGCGGCCGTCCAGTCCGACTCTATTCCTAAGGAGATGGCGGTCCGTTCGTTCTGGGCTATCCCCCTGAAGGAGAGGCCGATCCTCGTGTGGTGGGTGAAGAGGTAGAGGAAGAGGACCAGGGCCAGCCCTATCCCGATGATGATGAGGCGCTGGTAGTCCAGGGGCACCCCGGCTATCATCACCGTCCCTTTGGCGAAGTAGGGAAGGGTGAACTCATAGGTGACAAATCCCTTCCACCGGAAGAACTCGAGCATCCCCACCCCCAGGGCGAAGGTGGCGATCACCTCTGAAAGGACTATCCCTCTCACCCTCAACAGTATCACCCAGTAAGTGAGAAAACCGAGGAGGCCTGTGGTAAGGACAGCGATGGGTATTGCCAGGCCAAAGGGCAGGCCCAGGTATTTCAGGAGCATCCAGGTGAGGTAGCCGCTGAAGAGATAGAAGCCTCCGTAGGCGAAGTTGGCTACCCCACTTATGCCAAAGGTGAGGCTGAAACCGATGGCGATGAGGGCCAAAATGACGCTGTTAACCAGTCCGTAGACGATGATGCTGGCTATCATCCTTCACCCCTTACAAAAGGGGGGCGATCTTTCCGGAAAGACCGCCCCACCCGATCGGTTTGCCCTCAGCCCCTCACTTTTTCATGTAAGGGGGAAGCTCGATCTTCCCCTCGGCCACTATCTCCGGGAAGACAGGGACCCTCACCCCGGGTTTCTTCCACTGGAAGGCGCAGCCTATGGCCGCCTCCTTGGGATCGAGCCCGTATACGGCCTGATGGTCCTTGGCGAACCTTATCCTCCCCACGACCCCCATCATATCGGTCTTCTCCAGGGCCTTCACGATAGCATCGGGATCGAGGGAGCCGGCTCTTTCGATGGCATCGGCCATGATGTAAACGGCATCGTACGCAGGGCCAGGGCCATGGCCCGAAAGCCTTATCCTGGCCTCCTCACCCCAGCGCTTCCCGAAGTTGCGGTTGAAGGCCACGGATTTGGGGACCGCTTTAACGGGAATGGGGCCGATTTCAAAGAGGAAGTTCACCATTCCTTCCACCTCTCCCTCGAAGACCTGCCAGGCGTTCCCCGGAGCCACCGGACTTATGAACCCGCAGAGCAGGGCCGGGACCTTCATGGAGCGGGCCTGCTTCAGCAGGATACCGCTCTGGGGCATGTCGAAGATGGGAACCACCACCTGGGCCTTCTTGGCCCTCACCTTGATGAGGGAGGAGGAGAAGTCAGTGGCACCTAAGGGGTAGGCATCAAATCCCATCAGCTGCCAGCCGTTCTTCTCGTACCACTTCTGGAGGCCCTTCCCTGTGGCTTTGGCCCAGAGGGTATCCTGGACGATCAGATACGCCCTGTTGAAGCCGAACTCCTTCCCGATGAATCCCATCACCTGTCCCAGATATTTGACCAAGTAAACGGCATTTAGGCAATTGCGGAACATGTACTTGTATTGATCATAGTTCTGGAGGATCTTTTTCTGAAAGACAGGCGTCATGGCGATGGAACAGATGTAGGGCAGCTTGTACTTGGCAATCAGGTCCATGGAGGCCAGAAGGATCTCAGACCGGAAGGCCCCCAGCACGATGGCGTGGGGCTTCTTTTCCAAGATGAGCTTCTCGACAGCCGTTAAGGCATCGTGCACCGGGATTCCTGGCTCATGCTCACGGGTGTCTATGGAGTAGGCCTTAAGGGGACGCCTCTTTCCTCCCACCAAAACTCCTCCCTTGGCGTTTATCTCCTCCACCGCCATCTGCACCGCCATCCAGCCGTCCTTCCCCTCGATGGACCCCAGGGCGGTAGGGACCCCGAGGACGATGGGTTCAGCCGCATTAACCCCCCCAGCGAGGATGAAGGAGAATAACGCCACCAACGCAAAAAGAATCCCTCCCTTCTTCATCTTCCCCCTCCTTTC
>CBEVRB010000092.1:0-6837 GCA_965552155.1 uncultured bacterium | reverse complement strand
GGCCCACATGTTCAGCCGACTTCAGGCCCTGAAGTACATCACCTACCGGGCGGCCTGGGCCTGTGACCATCAGAAGGGGAGGATGGTGCCCCTTCTCACCTCCCTGGTGAAACACTACGTGCCTCAGCAGGCCAAGGCGATAATAGATGAGGCGATCAACATCTTCGGGGGCTACGGTTACTTCATGGATCAGGAGGTGGAAAGGCGCTACCGGGACAACAGGATAGCGGAGATCTACGAGGGGACGGTGGAGATCCAGCTCAACACCATGGTCCACTTCCTCAAGAGGATGAGCGCGGAGTACTTAGAGGAGGCCCTGCTTTAAGTAAATTTTTATCCCCCTGGAAGAGAAAAATATGGTATTAGGAGAATCTGACTCGCTGATTTGAAGGGGAAGGGATGGAGGTTGCCATAAGGAAGGAGGACCTTTTCGCCTGTATCCAGTGCGGCAAGTGCACGGGAAGCTGCCCTGAGGCGGGGAAGACCCCTTTTAACGTCCGGATGATGGTTCGAAAGGTCCTTTTCGATGAATGGAATGAGGAAGACCTCCTCTGGTTCTGCAGCAGCTGTGGTGCCTGTACTGTCCGGTGCCCCAGGGACGTGAGGCCTTCAGAGGTGGTGGTCGGCCTCAGAGCCGCGATGGTGGAAGCTGGTCGCGTTCCTACTTCCCTCTATCAGGCCCTGGAGAACACCCTGGTGCAGAAGAACCCCTGGGGAAGGTCGAAGAATAAGAGGGATGAGTGGACAGCTCCCCTCGACTTCCAGATCCCCTTCATCGGGGATGGTGACCTCCATACCCTCCTCTTTGTCTGTTGTGTACAGGCCTATGACCCCCGGTGTCAGGTGATCCCGAGGAACTTCGCCAAGGTGTTACATACAGCCGGCGTGCCCTTTGGGATTTTGGGAAGAAAAGAGGTCTGCTGTGGCAACGAGATAAGGAGGGTAGGGGAGTGGGGGCTTTTTCGCGAGCTCAGGGAGGAGAACAGCAGGAACTTCAAGCGCTATGGGGTAGAAAGGATCGTTGCCCTCTCCCCCCACTGCATGAACGCCTTCCGGAAGGAGTACGACGGGGTCGTCCAGGACGTGCTTCATTACACCCAGTTTCTCTGGGAGCTCATAAGGGAGGGGGCAATAGAGCCCAAAGGGGAGTATCCGAAGAGGGTCGTCTATCACGATCCCTGTTTTCTGGGGAAGCAGAACGGGGTGTTCGATGAGCCGAGGGAGATCCTCCGGGCCATCCCCGCCTTAGAGCTCCTGGAGTTCCCCCGCTCCCGCGAGAACTCCCTCTGCTGCGAGGGGGGAGGGGGGAGGATGTTCATCGATGTGGAAGCGGGGGAGAGAAACGGTGAGAGGAGGGTGAAGGAGGCTGAGGAGCTGGGTGCTGAGGTGATCGCCACGGCCTGCCCCTTCTGCCTGCTGAACTTAGAGGATGCGGCCACGGTCCTCGATGCCGCAATAGAGGTGAAGGACATAACCGAGATCCTGATGGAGGTGCTCTGATGGAGGTGGTGGTCCTTGCAAAGTGGGTCCCTGTGACCCAGGAGGAGGAGCTGAAGCTCATAAGGGGTGAGAAGGCGGTGGATCTTGAGGAGATCCCCTTCCGCCTGAATGAATGGGATACCTACGCCATAGAGGAGGCGTCAAGGATCCTTGAGGCCCATGGGGGAACGGGCTGGGTGGTAAGCCTGGGAGGGGAGGAGGCGGATACCGCCCTGAGGCGGGGACTCGCTATGGGACTTGGGAAGGGGGCCCTCATAGAGACGGAGGAAGAGCTGGTAGATCCCTTCGAGAGGGCGCAGATATTCAAGAACTTTTTAGAGAAAAAGGGGATAAAGTTCGATCTCCTTCTTTCCGGAGTGCAGGCAGAGGACGATCAGTTCGCTGCCACAGGAGGGATCCTAGCGGGACTCCTCGATCTTCCCTATGCCACAATGGTTATGGGGATCGAGGAGATCTCAGAGGGCGAGGTGACGGTTTTGCGGGAGCTCGAAGGGGGGTTTATGGAGAGGGTCAGGATCTCCCTTCCGGCGGTCCTTTCGGTCCAGACAGGGATCAACGAGCCGAGGTATGTCTCGGTAACAGGGGTGCTTGCGGCGGCGAAAAAGGAGAGGGAGTTCCTCCCCGTAGATGAGTTTTCAGAGGGAAGGAAGGGGAGGATAGAGATCCTGAAGCTGGAGTTTCCACCTCCCAGAGAGGGGGCTGAGATCATCAAAGGGGATCTCGATGAGGTGGTGGAGAACATCTTTGAAATCCTGAAAGAGAAGGGGGTGAGGTGATGGGATATGCGCTTGTGGTAGGGGAGACCAGAGGAGGCGTCATCGAGGAGCGAAGCCTTGATCCCGTCTATTTCTCGGACAAGATTGGACTTCCTTCTTATCTGCTCCTGCCACAGGGGGAATACGACCCTTTAAAGGGCCTTTGTGATAAGGTGCTTGTGAGTTCCTTCGAGGAGGGAGATTTTCTCAATCCCTTAAATCTCGTCCGCACTGTGGAGGGAGTGATCGGTGCCTTTGGGGCACCTTCCCTCATCCTCTTCCCTCATTCCTCCTTCGGGATGGATGCTGCGCCCTTCCTTGCGGGGCGGCTCTCCTGGCCCCTTATCACCGATATTGCGGGGTTCTACAGGGATGAGGAAGGGATGGTTTTTGTGAAGCCCCTCTACTCCGAGAAGGTCCATGCCCACTTCCGCCTGAGGGATGCTCGGGGGGTTGTAGGCACGGTAAGGACAGGGGCCTTTGAGGGGGAGGGGATGAGGAAGGAGACCGTTTTTGAAAGGCTTGAGGCGATCGAGAAGGACCCGAGGAGAGAGTTCCTCGGCTACCTCGAAGAAGAGGTGGGCGATGTGGATATAACCAGGGCCGAGCTTCTGGTCTCGGTGGGAAGAGGGGTTAAGGAGAAGGAGAATATTCCCACCTTTGAGGAGCTGGCGAGCCTCCTCGGGGGTACCCTCTCCTGTTCGCGGCCTGTCGCCGATCGGGGGTGGCTTCCCAAGAGCCGTCAAGTGGGGACGTCGGGAAAGACCGTGAAGCCCAAGGTTTACCTCGCCATGGGGATAAGCGGCGCCTTTCAACATATCGCCGGTATGAAGAATTCGGAGGTGATCATCGCCGTGAACAGGGACCCCTCGGCCCCCATCTTCCAGTACGCCCATTACGGGGTCATTGAGGACATGCATAAAGTGGCGCAGAAGATGATCGAGAGGCTGAAGGGTCAGGGATGATAGAGGGAAGGGTGCTGGTCGTCGGCGGTGGAATAGGGGGGATACAGGCCTCCCTGGACCTCGCCGACTCAGGCCTTGAGGTGATCCTCGTCGAGAAGGGACCTTCCATCGGGGGGAGGATGATCCAGACCGATAAGACCTTTCCCACCCTCGACTGTTCCTCCTGCATCCTGACGCCGAAGATGGTGGAGGTGGCGCTTGATCCGAGGGTAAAGATCTTCTCTCTTTCGGAGGTAACGGAGGTGAAGCGGGAGGGGAAGGGGTTCAGGGTTCAGATTAAAAAGAACCCCCGTTATGTAGATGAGGAGCGATGTACGGCCTGTGGGAGGTGTGAGGAGGTCTGTGTGCTTAAGGGAAGGATACCCAAGGAATTTGATGAAGGGATGGGGAGGAGGGGGGCGATCTTCATCCCCTTTCCTCAGGCCGTCCCTCAAAAATACCTGATAGACCCTCAGAGCTGCCTCACCCTGAGGAAGGGCAGGTGCAAGAAGGGTCCTCCCTGCGTGGAGGTATGTGAGGCGAGGGCCATCAACTTTGAGGACGAACCGAGACTTCTGGAATACCAGGTAGATGCGATTGTCCTCGCCATGGGTTTTGACCTCTTCGATCCGGCGGAGAAGCCCGAGCTCGGTTACGGGAGGTATCCCCAGGTGATAACGAGCCTTGAGCTCGAAAGGCTCATGGCCCCTAATGGCCCCACCGGAGGGGAGATCCGCCTCGGAGATTTCCGCCCCCAGAGCTTTTTCTTCATCCAGTGCGTCGGCTCCAGGGATCACACCGTGGGGGCGCCTTATTGTTCGAGGGTCTGCTGCATGTATACGGCAAAACACGCCTACATCCTCAAGGAAAGGGTAGAAGGGGCAATGGTTTACGTCTCATACATCGATATGAGGGCCCATGGCAAGGGATATGAGGAATTTTACAGGAGGCTTCAGCAACTGGGGGTCTATTACATAAGAGGGATAGCAGGGGAGGTTTACAGAAGAGGTGAGAGGATGATCGTGAGGGTGGAGGACCAGTTCAGCAACTTCCTGAGAGAGATCCCGGTAGATCTTGTAGTTCTGGCTCCTGGGATCAGGCCCAAGAGAGGCGTAGAGCACCTCATCCGCCCCCTGGGGATAGATACGGACCCCTACGGTTTCCTGAAGACCGACTCCCTCGCCCCCTTCATGACCAATGTCCCAGGGGTTTTTGCCTGTGGTGCCATCACCGGGCCGAAGGACATCCCGGAGACGGTTGCCTCTGCCTCAGCCGCCGCGGGTGCCTGTATCGAGTATCTCTCATGAGGATAGGGCTTTTTATCTGTCACTGCGGTGAAAACATCAAGGGTACGGTGGACATTGAGGCCCTGAAGGAGGCCTTCCATGGCTTTCCCCACGTCCTGGTCGTTGAGGATTATCCCTTTCTCTGTTCTGAACCGGGGCAGGAGCTGATAAAGAGGGCGGTTCTGGAGCATAAGCTTGATAGAGTGGTGGTTGCGGCCTGCACCCCGAGCATGCACGAGGAGACCTTCAGGGGGGTTCTCGAGGAAACGCCGCTCAACCCCTATCTCCTCAGGCAGGTGGGGATAAGGGAGCACGTATCCTGGGTGGGCCAGGATAAGGAGAGGAATACCCAGAAGGCGATAGGCATTATCCGGGGGGGCATCTATTCCTCCCTTCACCTTAAGCCCCTTGAGCAGAAGTTCATACCGGTTGAGCGATCCGCTCTGATCCTCGGAGGGGGGATTGCGGGGATCTCAGCGTCTCTTTCTCTGTCTAAGGTAGGGATAAAGACCTATCTTGTGGAAAAGTCCGGAGAGCTCGGGGGGATGACAAGGAGGCTTTCCTCCGTGTGGCCGAGCATGAGGAGGGGGGAGGAGGTGATGGCCCCCCTCATTGAGGAGCTCACGAGCAGGGATAACGTGGAGGTATTTTTGAACTCTCGAGTCCTCGCCTTTGATGGTTTTGCAGGAGGGTTCCAGGCGAGGATAGAGACTCCAGAAGGGGAAAGGGAGATAAAGGTAGGGGGGGCGATCATTGCCATCGGGTTCACCCCCTTCGATCCCTCGATCAAGGGAGAGCTCCTCTACGGAAGGGATGAGAGGATCATCACCACCTTGGAGTTCGAGGAAGGGTTCGGTGAAGGGTTCTTCGCAAAACCCTCAGGGAGGGTGGCGATTATTCACTGTGTGGGCTCAAGGGACGAGCAGATAGGGAGACCTTACTGTTCGAGGATATGTTGTATAAACGCAGCAAAGACGGCGGCGAGGATAAAGGACCTTTATCCTGAGGCGAGGGTGGAGGTCTTTTACATGGACGTGAGGGCCCATCCTCGAGGAGGGGAGGAGTTCTTTGAGGAGGTACAGCGTCGAGGAGTCTATTACACCAGGGCGAACGTCGCCGAGATCTATCCTAAACCCCAGGGAGTGGTGCTCAGGGGAGAGGATACCCTCCTGGGGGAGGTCTTTGAGCGGGAGTTCGATCTGGTGATTCTCTCGATAGGGATGGACCCACCTGAGGACGCCGAGGAGATAGCCCGGATATTCAAGATCAGTCTGGGCGAGGATGGCTTCTTTCAGGAGGCCCACATAAAGCTCAGGCCTTTCGATACGGTGAGAAAGGGCGTTTATATCGCCGGCTCCTGTGCAGGGCCTAAGGACGCAACCGATGCCCTCCTTCAGGGAAGAGCAGCGGCCACAAAGCTCTTTTCCCTTCTTGCCTCGGGCAGGGTGGCGGTCGATCCCCTTAAGGCCGAGGTGCAGGAGGAGCGCTGCAGTGGCTGTAGGCTCTGCGAGAGGGTCTGCCCAGCGGAGGCCATAGCCTTCGATCCGTCGAGGGGGACAGTGACGGTTAACGAGATGGCCTGTTCGGGTTGTGGCCTCTGCGGGAGCATCTGTCCCTCCTCCGCCATCACCCTCAGGGGGTATACGGACCTCATTCTGGCGGAGGAGGTATCCGGGATGATGGAGGGGGAAGGTGGGGTTTGAACCGAAGATCGTGGGTTTTCTGTGCAGCTATTGCGCCTTCAAGGCCTCTGAGATGGCCGGAAGCCTCAGACTCCAGTATCCTGAAGGGGTTAAGGTCATAAGGGTCCCGTGCTCAAGCCGCGTTGATCCCTCCCATGTGCTCAAGGCCCTCTTTGAAGGGGCGGATGGGGTCTTTGTAGCGGGCTGCCACCCCGGGGAGTGCCATTTCATAAAGGGAAATTACTATACGCGCAGGAGGATATATGCCCTGAAGGAGCTGCTCCGGACACTGGGCCTCGAGGGGAGGGTGAAACTTTTCTGGGTCAGCGCTTCTGAGGCGAGGCGATTCGTCGAGAAGGTGACCGAGATGGTCGAGGAGATAAGGAAGCTCGGAAGGAACCCCCTGAAGGGCGGATGATGAGGGGAGTGGTCACGAATCGGGAAGCCTTAAGGCAGTATGTGGAAGGGTTCTTACAGGGGGAGCGGTGCGCCTTTCTGGGATTCTTCCCCCTTTCGGATGGTTCCGTCGGGCTCTCTTTACGGCAGAAACCACCCTTAGAGTTCGTCCTGATAAATCCTTTTTTCTCTTTCAACTCCGCCCGGTTCCTTCACCGGATCCTGAACCCATCCTACCGGATCTTCTCCCTGCTTCGGCCCTGTGAGGTCCGGG
>CBEVRB010000091.1:0-6902 GCA_965552155.1 uncultured bacterium | reverse complement strand
ACTCAAAGAACCACCATCGGGAGCCTGGATATAACCCCCCCTTATCCTGCGCACGACCACCCCCCCATCTACATTCGCCTCCGTGAGGCAGCGAGGACTGATGATCCCCGCACAGCGCTCCGGGTAAATGGGGGATTTCCTCTTCTCCAGAAGGAGGACCCTTGCCCCTCCCCTTGCCGCCTCCCTCGCCACAGTAGCCCCCACAGGGCCTGCCCCCACCACTACCACATCATACTCTCCCACGTAATTCATCCCTCCTGTCCGCAAAAACCCCTTTTATGATAAGGATTATCCTCTTTTTTTGTCAATTGAACATGATTTTGTACGAACAGTACCCTCTTTTGTCACTGACCGAAATGTGTTATCTTTATGAATGGAGGGATGGCCGAGTGGACGAAGGCGGCGGTCTTGAAAACCGCTGACCCGAAAGGGTCCGGGGGTTCGAATCCCTCTCCCTCCGCCATTGGGGTTGCAAAAGCGATCAACTCTGTTATAATTTGAAAACGGAGAGATGGCCGAGCTGGTCGAAGGCACTCGCCTGCTAAGCGAGTATCCCGGGAGACCGGGATCGAGGGTTCGAATCCCTCTCTCTCCGCCATTATGAGGGTTCGGAAGGCCGTAATCCCTGCCGCAGGAAGAGGTACTCGCCTTTATCCCCTTACGAAAGAGATCCCCAAGGAAATGCTCCCCATCGATGAGCGGCCGATGATATCCTATTCGCTCGAGGAGGCGGCCTCGGCAGGGATAGAGGAAGTATTTCTCATTGTCAATAGAAATAAAACCCTTTTAATTGAGTATGTTAAGGGGATAAAGCTCATGAATGACTTTAAAAATATGGAGATCATTCTCCTCGAGCAGCCCTTCCCCCGGGGTTCAGGGGAGGCCGTCTTCAGGGCGAAGGAAGGGGTAGGGGATGGGCCCTTTGCCCTGCTGATGCCCGATTTTGTCCTCTTTGAAGCAGATCCTCCACTGGTTCAGATGCTGCCGGTCTTTGAGCGCTATGGCAAAGAGACTGTTGGAGTGGTGGAGGTGAAGAGGGGGAAGGAGGGATATTTCGGAAACGTGGGGATCCTTGAAGGTCTTCCCCTCTCCGACAGGACAATGGAGGTGAGGAGCCTCTCGGGGAAGAAGAAGGGGGAGTGGAGGATAGAAGGGGAGGGGGTGCTTAAGGCGGTGGGAAGGTGGGTCCTCTTTCCTTCCTTTTTTGATCTCCTCGAAGAGACCCGTGGAGAAGGGGAATGGGATGATACCCCTGCCCTTCAGCTCCTCTGCCGGAGGGGAAAGGTGATGGGAAGGCTATTAGAAGGGGAGGGTTTTGATGTGGGCAACCTCAAGGGATATGAGGCTGCCCGAGATTTCCTCTCTTCCAGGAGGCGACATTGACACCATCTGGCGTTTTTGGCAGAATGGATGAGGAAGTGGCTGGGTCCTGGTGGACCCCCTGGACTTCAAATCCAGTGGCGGGCGTAGAAGTCCGCGGCGGGTTCGATTCCCGTACACTTCCGCCATTTTTCTTTTTTTGACGAAAGGAGAGGAGATGATAGGCGGCATCGGCATGACCGAACTGTTGATCATCCTGGCCATCGCCCTCTTGATCTTCGGCGCTGGCCGCCTTCCTGAAATAGGTTCGGGCATCGGGAAGGCGATAAGGAACTTCCGCAAGTCCATAAAGGAACCCCCTGAGATAGACGTTACCCCCGAAGAGAAGAAACTGGAGGGGAAAGGGGAGGAAGTGAAAAAAGAGGGTGGGGATTGAGACGGTCTATCTGGGGTTTGGCTCCAACCTGGGCGAGAAAAGGGAGAACTGCTACAACGCCCTCCTTTACTTAAAGAGAAGTCCAGAGATTTTCCTGAGGCGCCTATCCTCCCTCTACAAGACGGATCCCGTAGGTTTTAAGGAACAGGACTGGTTCTTAAACGGGGTGGTCGAGCTCGAGACCTCGCTCACCCCGGGGCGTCTTTTTCGCCTCCTGAAGGATATAGAGAAAAGGGTCGGCCGCTATCCGACCTTCCCCATGGGACCAAGGGTAATAGACCTGGACATCCTGCTTTACGGAAGCAGGATCGTGAAGGACGGAGGGCTTGAAATACCCCATCCCAGGATGCATGAGAGGGGCTTCGTCCTCTATCCCCTGGTGGAGATAGCCCCTGGAGCATTTCATCCGGTCCTGAAGAAGACGGCGAGGGAGCTTCTTGACTCGTTGAAGGACAGGGAGGGCGTAGAATTCTGGGGGAGCTTCACCCGAGAGGAGCTGGAGGAGCTGGGGTGCCCATCGAGTTTATGAGCACACATAGTGAGGGGAAAAAGATCTATGGGGTCATCCACTTTCCCAAGAAGGTCCCTGCTCCCTTAGTCATCGCCTCCCATGGCCTCTTCAGCAGTAAGGAGAGCGAGAAGTTCATCATGCTGGGGGAACTCTTCTCGGAGAACGGGATCGCCCTTCTTCGGTACGATCATCGAGGCTGTGGGGAAAGCGAAGGCGACATCAGGGAGACAACCCCCACCTCACGACTCAAGGACCTCGAGGCCGTCTTTTCCTTCGCCATCACTCACCCGCTGATCGAGGGGGATCGCATCGGACTTTTGGGCAGCAGCATGGGGGGCTTCATCTCGATCTTTAAGGCCTCCTCAGATCCAAGGGTGAAGGCCCTCGTCCTCTGGGCCACCCCTGTGGAGCTTCGAAAACACGAAGGCTCACATGAGGAAGGCCTTTTGGGCGATGGGTTCTGGCAGGATGCCCTTCGGTATCGGGCAAAAGGGGCGATGGAGAAGGTCAGCCGCTGCCTGATCCTTCACGGCGAAGACGATGAGCTCGTCCCTTTCGATCACGCCAAAAGGTTGTTTGAGGCGGCCAAAGAGCCGAAGAGGCTCGTTTCCTTTCCGCAGGGGGATCATCGTTTTACTGACCCGGAGGACCGGAGGCGGGCGGCCGAAATGAGCCTTCGATGGTTTAAGGAATTTCTCTGAACTTGACAAGGGAAGGAGGGAGGGGATATCACTAAGGCAGGAGGGGAGGAAAGATGGCCGAAAGACCCAAGGAAGAGGAACTGGCCATCGGCCGTAAGATCAGGCGCTTACGTCAGAAGAGGAGGCTGACCCTTCAGGACCTCTCCGGCAAAACCGGCGTCCCGAAGGAGACCCTCTCTCAGATCGAGAATGAGACCCTGGCTCCCCCTATCTCCACCCTTATGAAGATCGCCAAGGCCCTGGAGGTAGACATCACCTTCTTCTTCCAGGAGGTGGAGGCCCACGAGAAGGTGGTGGTGGTCAGGGCCCATGAGCGGGAAAGGCTTGATACCAGACATCACGGAAGGGCCGTAAGCGGATATTTCTATGAAGCCCTGGCCTACAAGAAGGGCAAAAAGCACATGGAACCCTTCCTCGTGGAGTTCGAGGTGAAGGAGAAGAAGGAGATGGTCTTCTTCAGCCATGAGGGCGAAGAGTTCATCTTTGTGCTTGAAGGGGAGCTGGAGTTCAGGACCCCTGATGAGGTGCACATCCTTTCCCCGGGTGACAGTCTCTATTTCGAGTCCGACATACCCCATGCCTTTCGGGGAATAGGGACCGCGAACGCCAAGGCCTTGGCGGTCGTTTACACACCGGCATGAGATGATAGAGGTCAGATTCCACGGCCGGGGGGGACAGGGGGCAGTAGTGGCCGCCAGGGTGCTGGCAGTGGCCCTTTTCAAAGAGGGGAAGTACGTTCAGTCCTTTCCCGCCTTTGGCGTGGAGAGGAGGGGAGCCCCGGTTGCGGCCTTCCTCAGGGTCGACGAGAGGCCGATCCTCCTAAGGACCAACATCTATGAGCCCGATCACATAGTCGTCCTCGATCCGACCCTCATCGGAATGGTGGATCTGACCCAGGGACTGAAGAGGGGCGGGTGGATAGTGTTGAATTCCGATCGCCCCCCTGAGCACTACAAATTCAAGGGTTACAGGGTGGGGACCGTAGATGCGAACCGAATCGCCCTGAAGCACGGTCTGGGCTCCAGGACCCATCCCATCGTGAATACGGCCATCCTCGGGGCCTTTGCCAGGGCGACGGGAATGGTGGGAAAGGAGGCCCTGGCCGAGGCGATCAAGGAAGAGATACCGGTGAAGAAGATGGAGAACGTGCAGGCGGCCATGGAAGCGTATGAGGAGATGAGGGTGAAGGGATGAAGGCCCCCATATCCTTTGAGAAAGAGGCCCAGATGCCGCTCATCCCCCTCTCGGTGGGGGATATACGCTGGAACAGGACGGGAAGCTGGCGGTACATGCGGCCGAGGTACGAGGACAAGACTCCTCCTTGCAACGCTGCATGTCCTGTGGGGGTGGACATCGTGGGGATGATGAATCTCGTGGCAAGGGGTGAGCTGGAGAGGGCCTCACGGCTCCTCCGCCAGGAAAATCCGCTGGCAGGGGTCTGTGGCCGTGCCTGCTTCCACCCCTGTGAATCCCGGTGCAATCGTCGGGAGTTCGACGAGGCCGTGGCGATAAACCTCGTCGAGAGGTTTGTGGCAGACTATGGGATGGGAGGACCCGCGGTTAAGCCGAAACGAAAGACAGGGAAGAAGGTGGCGGTGGTGGGCTCGGGGCCTGCGGGCCTCAGTTGCGCCTACTTTCTGGCGGTGATGGGACATGAAGTGGTGATCTATGAGGCCCTGCCCGTTCCAGGGGGGATACTGCGGGTGGGAATCCCCCCCTATCGGCTCCCGAAGGATGTGGTGGAAAGGGAGATAAAGGCCATCGAGGGGGTAGGGGTTAAGATAGAGACGAACTGCAGGGTGGGTGAGGATATAACCCTGGAAGATTTGAGGGAGAGATACGATGCCCTCTTCCTTTCGCCGGGAGTCCACAAGGCCAAGGATCTGGGCTTGGCGGGGGAGGATTCCGAGGGGGTCCTCTCTGTCCTTGAGTTCCTGAAAAGGGTGAATATGGGGGAGGAGGTCTCCCTCGGGGAGCGGGTCCTCGTTATCGGGGGAGGAAATGCGGCAATAGACGCGGCTCGCTCGGCCCTCCGCCTTGGGGCCAAGGAGGTGAGAATGGTCTGTCTGGAGTCGAGGGATGAGATGCCCGCCTTCAGGGAGGAGGTCGAGGAGGCCGAAGAGGAGGGCATCCTCATCGAGAACGGATGGGGACCCAGGAGGTTTTTGACCCGAAGGGGAAGGGTGAGCGGCGTCGAGTTCGTCCGCTGCCTCTCCGTCTTCGATGCCGAGGGGAGGTTTTCCCCCTCCTTTGATGAAAGGAAGAAGCACCGGGTGGAGACGGAGGGGGTGATCGTGGCCATAGGAGAGGAGGCCGATCCTTCCCTGAAAGAGGTCATGCGAGGCATATCCTGGCAGGGTGATGCGATATCTGTCTCCCCCACAGGGGCCACCTCTCTGGAAGGGGTCTTTGCGGGAGGGGACATCGCCTCCCCCCTCCACAACATCGCTCAGGCCATAGGGTCAGGGAAGAGGGGGGCGGTGGCCATAGACTGCTACCTGAGGGGAGAGGAGGCGGGGGAGGTCCTGAAGCGGATCAGGGTCGGGGGCGATGGGGCCGTCTCCATGATCAAGTACCTTCACCCCGAAGAGCGGGAGAGGTCACCTTATGTGGTCACCTTCTCCGATCTCAACCCCCAGTACTTCGAGTATGCTGAAAGGGTGCGAAAGATAAAGCTGCTCCCCTTCGAAAGGAAAGAGGGGTTTGAGGAGGTGGTCTTTGGGATCGCGGAGGAGATGGCCATGCGGGAGGCGGGGCGCTGTTTCAGCTGCGGGGTGTGCAATGAGTGCGGCAACTGTTACCTCTTCTGCCCTGATATCTCCGTCTTGAGGGATAAGGGGCGGATCGCTCGAAAGATAGATTACGATTATTGCAAGGGCTGTGGCATCTGCTTTGTGGAGTGCCCGCGTTATGCCCTCACTTTGGAGGTGGAGGAGAGGTGAGGAGGGTCCTTACGGGAAACCAGGCGGTGGCATATGGGGTATCCCTCGCCAGGGTGGAGGTTATCTCTGCCTACCCCATCACACCCCAGACGACGATCGTGGAGTATCTCGCCGAGCTATGTGCCGATGGGGTGCTGGAGGCGAGGTTCATCACCGTGGAATCGGAGCATTCGGCCATGGCAAGCCTGATCGGGGCCTCGGCAGCCGGGGCCAGGACCTTTACCGCCACCTCCTCCCATGGACTGGCCCTGATGCACGAGATGTTGCACTGGGCCTCAGGAGCGAGGCTCCCCATCGTCATGGTGAACGTCAACAGGGCCCTGGGGCCCCCATGGAACATCTGGAGCGATCAGATCGACAGCCTCTCGCAGCGCGACACCGGCTGGATTCAGTTTTACTGCGAGAACAATCAGGAGGTACTCGACACCATCATCCAGGCCTACAGGATCGCTGAGGAGGTCTCCCTCCCGGTAATGGTGGTCCTCGACGCCTTTTTCCTCTCCCACACCTCGGAACCGGTGGAGATCCCGGAGGAGAGGGAGGTGGAGAGGTTTCTCCCCCCCTACCGTCCTAAATTCAAGCTGGATGTGAAGGACCCCCACTCCTTTTATCTGATGACCCCTCCGGAGTACTTCCAGGAGTACCGTTACAAAATTCAGAAGGCCATGGAGAGGGCAAAGGAGGTGATAAAGGAGGTCGATGCCCTTTACGCCTCGAACTTCGGCAGGGGATACGGGGTGATCGAGCCCTATCTCTGCGAGGATGCGGAGCTCATCCTGATCACCACGGGCACGGTTACCAGCACATCCAGGGAGGTGATAAGGGCGATGAGGGAGGAGGGGAGGGCAGTGGGGCTGTTAAAGCTTAGGATGTTCAGGCCCTTCCCCTCCGAGGAGCTCAGAGAGGTGTTGGGAGGGGTGAGAAAGGTGGCGGTGATCGACAGGAACCTCTCGCCCGGTGTGGGCGGAATATTTGCCCAGGAGATAAGAGCT
>CBEVRB010000090.1:0-6972 GCA_965552155.1 uncultured bacterium | reverse complement strand
AGCTTCCATTACATATGGAATTCCCGAAACCTTCGCTGCCTCCTCGGTTAAAGCCATCAGGTCGCTGCGAGATATCGTTGAAATTTTGAAGTTTCTGCTGCCTGCCATCAATTGCTGCAACCCCACTTTTATCTTCTGGCAGAATGTATACATAGCCACTGCACCCAAGGGTATATTTTCGATCTCGCTTCCATACTTGCTCCTCAACTCTTCGTAGCAGATGAAGATCTCTTCCACGCTATCTCCATACTTGGAGACGTTTTTTGGCAAATTGCCCTCTTTTATCCATTTCCCAATATTCTTGCCCACCATCCCCGGAATCATCAGTGCCCTTCCCATACATACCGCCTTCACATAAGGAGCCCCTAAGGCTATCGCCTTGAATATCCCGTCTTCAGTGGAAAAGCCTCCAGCAATAGCAATATCAGGAACCCTGAAACCCCTTTCTTCCAGTTTCCTGCAGAATTGATAGGTCAAAGACTCGAGGTAGAACGTGGGGATCCCCCACTCGTTCATCATCGGCCACGGGCTCATCCCCGTTCCTCCCGGTGCACCATCTATCGTGATCAAGTCAAGCTTCGCCTCCGCCCCGAACCTCAATGCCATCGCGAGGTCAACAGCGGAGTAAGCACCGGTCTTCAGCGTGATCCTCTTGAACCCGATGCTCCTTAGCCTATCCACTTCTTCCAAGAAGGATTCCTTGCTGACGAACCCAAGCCTCGAATGCCTCTCAAATTCTTTGAGTGAACCTCTTTCATAGGCTTCTCTGACTGCTGTATCTTCAGGGTCAGGCAAAACAACATATCCTCTCCTCTTAAGCTCGATCGCTCTCTCTATCGTTTTTACCTTTATCTCGCCGCCTATGCTCTTTGCTCCCTGCCCCCATTTGAGTTCGATCGTCTCGAGGTCATGTTTGCTTGCGATATATTCGGGAACGCCAAGCCTCGTATCTTCAACGTTTGCCTGAACGAGTATCTCCCCATACCCCTCATGAAACCTTCTATACACCTCTATCCTACGGTCCATCTCTGGCGATTTCTTTACTTTCCCCTCTGAATCGAGCTCAAGTTCAGGGTCCACACCACATACATTCTCACCGCACACGATCGTAATGCCTGAAATAGCAGCGCCTACCGCAAAATGTTCCCAGTTCCTGCGAGCTATCTCGGTGGAGCCCAACGCTCCTGTGAAAATGGGAAGGAGCATCTTCACCTTCTTTTCCCATCCATATTCTGTCGTGGTATCAACGTTCGAAAAGATGGCCTCGTCAGGACCAGCTTCGCTTCCCAGGCCCTTTGCCCCTCTTGCATAGCCCTGAATGCTCAGGTGGGAGTAGTCCACAGGATAGTCCTTATCCGCTCCTGCTGTTATCTCCCCGAAGGGCTGAGGATACAACACCTCCCTTCCTCTGAACGATGCCAACCAGACCTCACATCCCCCTTTACATCCGTCAACGCACCTCGTGCAGAGCCCGGACATCGGAACGACGTTCCTGGAACGATTAAACGTCCCTGTTGCATCATTGGCATTCGGCCTCCTCAAATTTCCCATCTTATCTCTCCTTAGCCTTACTTAACTTTATGATTTGCCCTAAATCTATCCCCCACCACTTACCTCCTTATGACATGGTTCCCACTCGCTCAAGGGGGATGTCTGACACTCAGCCCCTTCTTTCGGTAAATGGTAACCGTTTTCCTTAATTACCAGGGCAGATGGGCCTTGTCAACCCCTTGTCGGGGTTCTTGAGACATCTTTGAAACTTTGGTACGAAGTTCCTCTGGTGCGTGATCCCCAGGATGGACCCCATCAAGTTTACTTCCCCCTTTATAGGACCGAGGTCTTTATGTACTCGAGGAGGGACTGAAGGGCTTCGAGTTGTCTTTCCCTATCCTCCGGCAGTTCCTGAGGGGTTATCTCCACGGTGAGGAACCCCTCGTATCCTATCCTCCTCAATAAGTGAAGGAAGCGGGTGAGGGGGAGGTGTCCCTTACCGGGGTAGAGGTGTTCGCGGAAGGGACGATAGTCGCTGAAGTGGACATTCTTCACTCTCCCCGATCTGTAAAAGAGCAAAAACTCCTGGATGAGATCGATCCTGCGGGTCCCCGCATGGGTGCAGTCGAAGGTGAGAAAGAGGT
This sequence comes from uncultured bacterium, assembly GCA_965552155.1. Classification (GTDB taxonomy): domain Bacteria; phylum Desulfobacterota; class B13-G15; order B13-G15; family B13-G15; genus CAYRAR01. Next base: position 4,837 of record CBEVRB010000090.1, on the reverse strand, counting down.
TCTTCTCCTCGGCGAGCCGAAGGAGTTTCCCGATATTCGACCAGAAATAGCCGCAGAACCGGATGTTCAGACCCACAAGCGGCATATTTTCTATACTCACCGCCACCTTTTCCTTCCCCACCTCCTTCTGAAAGTCCCTGACCCCTTTCATCCACTGCCAGAACCGGAACTCGAGGTTGAGCCAGTTGGGGGGATGAAAGGTGACCACCTGGGCCCCTAACGCTTCGGCCCACTCGACGCTCTTGTGGAGGGAGGAGATCTTCCCCCGCCAGTGGCGAAAGCGGATAAAGGGGGCGTGAAGGGCGCGGATGGGAAGGATGGTAGAAAGCTCCTTTAGCTGATCCAGGGGGTGGCGCTTAGAGAAACCCGGGGATATCAGGAGCTCTATCCCATCAAAGCCCGCAGAGGAAGCCCTGCTGAAGATCTCCTCTAAGGGAAGGGTATAAAGGCTTCCTGTGGAGAGGAGGACTTCCATTTTTTCACCCTTGCTTTTTTACAGGGTTAAAATTATAGTTTGCAGGCAACCCCTTTAAGCCATATCATAACTGCTGTCAAAAAGGAAAGGAGGGAGGATGGATCTGGCAAGGAGGCTAAGGGCTTTGCCCCCCTATCTCTTCGCCGAGCTCGACAGGAAAAAGGAGGCCTTGCTCAAGAAAGGGGTTGATGTGATAGACCTGGGGGTGGGGGATCCGGATCTACCGACCCCCAAGAGGGTGGTGGAGCGGATGCGGGAGGCCGTCCTTGACCCCTCCAATCATCGTTATCCCTCCTATGAGGGGCTGCGGGATTTCAGGGAGGCGGCTGCCCGCTGGTACCTGAGGCGGTTTGGGGTGGAGCTGGATCCCTCCCGGGAGGTTATGGCCTTGATAGGCTCCAAAGAAGGAATAGCCCATATCCCCCTCGCCTTCGTGAACCCAGGAGACGGCGTCCTGGTTCCCGATCCAGGGTATCCGGTCTACTCTGCGGCGACGATCCTCGCCGGGGGGACCCCCCATCCGATACCCCTCTTGGAGGAGAGGGGCTTTTTGCCCGACCTTCCAGCGATCCCTAAGGATGTAGCCAAGGGGGCGAAGCTCCTCTTTCTCAACTATCCCAATAATCCCACCTCAGCCGTGGCCTCCAAGGGGTTCTTTGAGGAGGTTGTCGCCTTTGCCAAGGAGTTCGACCTCATCGTCTGCCACGACGCAGCCTACAGTGAGCTCTACTTCGAGTCCCCACCACCGAGCTTCCTCGAGGCCGAGGGGGCAAAGGAGGTGGGGGTGGAGTTTCACTCCCTCTCCAAGACCTATCGGATGACGGGCTGGAGGATAGGGTTTGTGGTGGGCTCCGAAGATGTGATAAGGGGCCTAAGGGGGGTGAAGACCAACGTGGACTCCGGGGTCTTTCAGGCGATCCAAATCGCCGCCATAGAAGCCTTGGAGGGGGATCAGAGGGATGTGGAGGAGGGGAGGGAGATCTTCAGGAGGAGGCGGGATCTGATGCTGAAGGAACTTGGAGCTTTAGGCCTCGAGGTCTTTCCCTCTCCTGCCACCTTCTACCTCTGGGTGAAGGTCCCCCAGGGGCACACCTCCACCTCCTTTTGTGAGCTCGTCCTCCTTGAGGCCGGGGTGGTCTTCACCCCCGGAGTGGGCTTCGGGAAGTACGGGGAAGGCTATGTACGAATAGCCCTCACGGTGGGGGAGGAGAGGCTCGAAGAGGCCTTAGAGAGGCTCAAGAAGGTCCCCCTCTGAGCACCGAAGCTCCATCTCCTCCTTCATGGCTTCAAGGAGGGAGAGGAGTTCCTCCTTGAGTTCAGGGGGGACCATCAGTTCGAGGGTCCCTTCCTGCGGATCAATGGTCCTCACCGAGGCAAGTCCCTCGTAGGACTCGAGGAGGAAGTTGAAGTAGGCAATCTCCCGGCGAGGGACTTGGACCCTCAACCTCAGGGTATCTCTCACCTTACCTCACCTCTTCCGGATGGGCTATCCTGCCCAGGATGGCGCTCGCTGCAGCAACTGCCGGGTTGGAGAGGTAGACTTCACTCCCCTTATGGCCCATCCTCCCCACGAAGTTCCTGTTGGTGGTGGCCACCGCCCTCTCCCCTTCGGCCAGTACCCCCATGTGCCCCCCCAAGCAGGGGCCGCAGGTGGGGGTACTGACTGCCGCCCCCGCCTCGATGAACACCTCGATGAGACCTTCCCTCAGGGCCTGAAGGTAAACGTTCTGGGTCGCCGGGATGACGATCAGGCGCACATAAGGGGCGACCTTCCTCCCCTTCAGTATCCGGGCCGCCTCCCTCAGGTCATCGAGCCTGCCGTTGGTGCAGGAGCCGATCACCACCTGATCTATCTCCACCCCGCTGAGATCCCTCACCCCTTTCACGTTCCCCGGAGATGGGGGGCAGGCCACCTGGGGCTGAAGCTCCGATACATCGTACTCCTTGATCTCCACATAGTTGGCATCGGGGTCACTCTGGTATATCCTCACCTCCCCCCTCCATCTCCCCTCACCGTATCTCAGGGTGACCTCATCGGGGGGGAAGATCCCGTTCTTCGCCCCTGCCTCTATGGCCATGTTGGCCATGGTGAAGCGACCATCCATTCCGAGTTCCGATATCGTCTCTCCCGTGAACTCCATCGCCCGGTACCGGGCCCCCTCCACCCCTATCTCCCCGATGGTGAAGAGGATGAGGTCCTTTCCCCCCACCCAAGGAGGGAGCTTTCCGTAATAGATGAACTTCATGCTCTCCGGGACCCGTAACCAGATCTCCCCAGTGATCATGGCGGCAGCGGCATCGGTGCTCCCCACCCCTGTGGAGAAGGCCCCCAGGGCCCCATAGGTGCAGGTGTGGCTGTCGGCCCCGAGAGCCAGATCCCCCGGCTTGACGAGTCCCAGCTCGGGCAAAAGCGCGTGCTCTATCCCCATGCGTCCTACCTCATAGTAATGGACGATCCCCTGTTCCCTGGCAAACTCCCGGAGTAGCTTGCACTGCTCGGCCGAACGGATGTCCTTGTTCGGGGCGAAGTGATCCGGTACGAGGACCACCTTCTCCCTGTCGAAGACCCTCTTTGCCCCCACCTCCCGGAAGGCCTCGATGGCGAGAGGGGCGGTTATATCATTGGCCAGGACCAGGTCCACCCGGCAGTTGATGATCTCCCCAGGAGAAACCTCTTCCTTCCCCGCGTGGGCGGCCAAGATCTTCTCCGTTATGGTCATCCCCATCCTATCCCCTCCCCGCCCTCCTCCTCTCCTTCAGGTGACTCAGCTTGTTCAAGGCGTTCACGAAGGCCTTGGCACTGGCGATGATGATATCGGTATGGGCCCCCTGACCTATGGCGGTATAGCCGTCCTCCTCGATCTTCACCGTGACCTCTCCCTGGGCATCGGTCCCTCCGGTGATGGAGGCGACGGAGAAGTTGAGCAGCGTCCCCTTGAATCTCACTATTTTCTGGATGGTCTTGAAGGCCGCATCTACCGGACCGTTCCCGAATCCGGCCTCCTGGACGAACTTGCCGTCCACCTCCATCTGCACGGTGGCGGTGGGGATCGTGACCGTGCCGCTCTGCACGTTCAGGTTGAGGAGCTTGTACTTATCAGGGGCCCTGAAGATCTCGTCCTCCACCAGGGCGATGATGTCCTCGTCATAGACCACCTTCTTCCTGTCGGCCACCTTTTTGAAGCGCTGAAATACCCGGTCGAGTTCCGCACCTCCCAGCTCATACCCCAATTCCCTCAGCCGCTCCCTGAAGGCGTGGCGACCGGAGTGTTTGCCCAGGACCAAGTGGCTCCTGGGAATCCCCACCGTCTCCGGGGTCATGATCTCATAGGTGAGCTTCTCCTTAAGGATCCCGTCCTGGTGAATTCCTGCCTCGTGGGCGAAGGCGTTGGCCCCCACGATGGCTTTGTTAGGCTGAACGGCCATCCCGGTGATGGTGGAGACCAGGCGGCTCGTAGGATATATCTGCTCGGTATTGAGCTCGGTGTAGTAGGGGAGGATGTCCTTGCGGACCCGGAGGATCATCGCTATCTCCTCCAGGGAGGCGTTCCCGGCCCGCTCACCAATCCCATTGATGGTGCATTCCACCTGCCGGGCCCCGTTCTGGATGGCGGCCAGGGAGTTGGCCACGGCCAGCCCCAGGTCGTTATGGCAGTGCACGCTGAGGACCGCCTCCTCTATGTTGGTGACCCTCTCTTTCAGGGTCCTTATGATCCTCCCGAACTCCGAGGGAACGGAATATCCGACGGTATCCGGGATGTTCACCGTGGTAGCCCCGGCCTCTATCGCCGCTTCCACCACCTGGCATAGGAAGTCCAAGTCGGTGCGGGTGGCATCCTCAGGGGAGAACTCCACGTTATCGGTGAACTTCTTGGCATAGGAGACCGCATCGGTCAGGGCCTCCAGGACCTGCTCCCTGCTCATCCTGAGCTTGTATTTTAGGTGGATGTCCGATGTGGCAATGAAGGTATGGATCCTCGGCTCATCCGCCCCCTTTATCGCCTTCCAGGCCTTATCGATGTCATCTCTATTGGCCCGGGCCAGGGCACATATCTGGGGGCCGTGGACCTCTTGGGCGATCGCCCTTACCGCTTCGAGCTCCCCCTCGGAAGAGGCGGGGAAGCCCGCCTCGATCACGTCCACGTTGAGCTTCTCCAGCTGTTTGGCCACCTTCAGCTTTTCCTCCACGTTCATGGAGGCCCCAGGCGACTGCTCCCCATCCCTCAGCGTGGTGTCAAAGATGATGATCTTCTCTGGCATCTCCCTTCCTCCGGAAAAGATTTTGAAAAGACATTATAGCAAACTCCCTCCGAAAGGAAAGACGAAGTCTCGACAGGAAAGGCATCAATTTTTGACGAGGGA
>CBEVRB010000089.1:0-7175 GCA_965552155.1 uncultured bacterium | reverse complement strand
CAGGCCCCCGATGCTGGTGAGGATCATCATGGCCGTGGAGGTGCCAACGGCCCGATGGATCTTGAACTTCAGAAAGATGGTCATCACCGGCACCATGAGCACCCCGCCGCCGATCCCTATTAGGCCTGTGACCACTCCCAGGGGAAACCCCCAGAGGATCCAGAGCAAAGGACTGTCCTTCGGCTCTTCCTCGACCTTGGGAGGCCGGGCAGTAAGCATCCTCACCGCTCCGGCCACGATGGCGATCCCAAAGACGACCTTAAGGAGCCCTCCGGGCAGGTGAGTGGCCACGGTGGCACCAATCACTGCCCCAACAAGACCACACCCTCCGAGGACCATCGCCGCCTTCCACCATACGGCCCCCTTGCGATGATGGCCCAGGGAACCACTTAAGGCGGTGGGGAGGACGACGAAGAGGTTGGTGCCGAAGGCGAGCTTTATCGCCACCCCAGGCTCAACTCCCATGGCACAGTAAACCCAGTACTGCACGGGGATCATGATGAAACAACCCCCGATACCCAGAAGACCACTGGCAAATCCCACGCCCAGACCTGTCACCAGCAATGCTATGATGTGACCCAGAACCATCCTCCTTACCTCCTTTCCTCCAATTCTTCAGGAGAACGCAACCTCACTGCCCTCTTCAGGGCTTCCCTATCCCTTAACACCGTGGGATGCTCTCTGAGGACCCCCCGGAGAAAATCGAGAACCGATGAGGCAAAAGGGTTGAACTCGGCCGCATGAAGTCTGTAATGGACCCACTTGCCGTCTCTGCGTCCCCTCACCAGCCCCGCCCTCCTCAGGACGTTCATGTGCCGTGAGATGGTGGACTGGGGCATCCCCAGGACCTGCATCAGCTCGCAGACGCATATCTCTCGCTCCTCCAGGAGCTTCAGGATCCTCAACCTGGTCTCATCCGAAAGGGCCTTGAAGATCTCCTGCAACTGATGCATTGTCATTCCAAATATAAATCAATGTATCAATATTTGTCAATATATAAATTCAGAATTCAACTTGAAGGGACGTCGAAAAGATGATATGGAAAGGGGTGAGGATGGAGGGGGTGAGTTGTGTTATCCTTGCCGGGGGAAAAGGGAGGAGGATGGGAGGGGAGAAGGCCTTTGTTCCCCTGCGGGGGTTACCCCTTTTTGAGCACGTATATCGGGTATGCGGGGACCTCTTCGAGGAGATAATCATCGTCACCAATGATCCTGATCGCTTCACCTCTTACAGGGCCATCATCCTGAAGGACTTGATCCCCGGGATCGGCCCCCTGGGAGGACTCTACACGGGGCTCCTTACGGCGAAAAACGAGTACTGCTTCTGTGCCGCTTGCGACCTTCCCTTTCTGCGCAAGGAGCTCATCCGCTACCTCCTCTCCCAAAGGGAAGGATACGATGCCGTCATCCCCTCCGCCCCCGATGGCCTCCATCCCCTCCTCGCCGTCTATAGCAAGGGGGCCCTCAGAGAAATGATGCGGGTGATAGAGGACGGAAAGCCGAAGGTATCCAACGTCCTCAGCCGGCTTAAGGTGAGGCTCTGTACTGTCGAGGAAATGGCCCCTTATGATCCCTCCCTCATATCCCTCTTCAACGTCAACGACATCGAGGACCTGCGGAGGGCTGAGGAGCTGATGAAGGGGGAAGATATCCGATGGAATCCCTGAAGAGGAAGGTATGGCCCCTTCTCATCGCCGCCCTGATTTTGGCCTCTTTCCCCTCTGCAGGGGCAGAAAGGGCTGAGGAACTTCTGCGGGTAGGTGCAGGAGCCTTCAAGGACGGCTTCTACAAGGTGGCGGAGGAGCAGTGGCGCCGCTTCCTCTCCCTCTATCCGAAAGACCCCCGCGCCCCTGAGGTGAGGTACATGCTGGGAAGGACCCTTGCAGAGGAGGGCAAATGGGAGGAGGCCCAAAAGGCCTTCTCCTTCCTCCTCAAGGAAGGGAACTTCAAGGAAAGGGATGCCCTCCATTACTGGCTTGCCACCTGTTGTCAAAAAGCTAAGGACAATGCCTGTGCTGAGGAACACTACCGAACCATCGTGAAGGCCTATCCGAAAAGCCCCTGGTTCCCTTCCACTATCTACCATCTGGGCACCCTCCTCTTTCGCGAGAGGCGATACAAGGAGGCCCTCGATTACCTGAGGAAGGCCCTTAGATACCCGAAACTCAAGGACCTCCGGCCCTATATCCGCCTGAAGCTGGCGATATCCCTCTTCAAGCTCAATAAGTACAAAGAGGCGGAACGAGAGCTCACCCCCTTGCTGAGGACGGGGCCGAAGGAGCTCAAGGAGGAGTCCCTTTACTGGCTGGGAGAGGTCAAATACAAAGAGGAAAAGTGGGCAGAGGCCCAGAGGAAATTCGCCAGGTTGCGTTCGCTTTATCCCCGCTCCTCCTTCCTCCCCTATGCCCTCTTTCACGAAGCCCTCGCCTTGGCCAGGATGGGAGAGGGCGAAAAGGGATGGGAGATCCTGGCGCGATGGCAAAAGACCTATCCCAATCATCCGTTGAGGTGGAGGGTCGCCTTAGCCCAGGGGAAAATCTCTCTCTCCCTGGGCAGACACAAGGAGGCTGTAGAGATCCTCCAGAAGGTGGCAAAGGGGGTCAAGGTGAAGGAACTGCAAAGGGAGGCCTCTTACCTTGTGGCCTGGAGCTACCTCCAACTGGGAGAGGCGAAGAAGGCGAGGGGCTTCGTGAAGAACACCAAAGAGGACGACGTTTCCCATTATCTGCTTGCCCGGATAAGTCTTGCCGAGGGGAAGTGCAAGGAGGCCCTGCCCTATCTCTTCAACCTCGTCAACAAGTCCCCTTACAGAAAGGAGGCCCTCTTTGAGATCGCCCGTTGCTTCTTCAGGGAGGGGAAGTGCAAGGAATGCTTAGTTAACCTCGATATCCTGCGGCTGGAGTACCCCCGTTTTGAGCGGATGGACGAACTCCTCTGGATGAAAGGGGAGTGTCTCATCGTGGCGGGCAAGGAGGAGGAAGCCGAAAAGGTCTTCCGTGACCTCCTGAAGAGGCACGCCCAGTCACCCTGGGCCCCCTGGGCCATCTATCGCCTCTTCAGCAGGGAACTCAAGAGGGAGAGGATCAAGGAGGCCTCCTCCCTCTTCTTCACCCTGTCGAAAAAGTGGCCCCGACATGACCTTGTACCGCGGGCGGCCCTGGAACTGGGAGCAGAACTGATCCAGAGAGGGAAGTACCGGGACTCCCTCTCCCTCCTCCAACTGGCTTCCCGCTCCTCTCAGATCTCTGAAAGACAGAAGGCACGTCTCTGGATGGGAGAGGCCTACTTCCACCTCAAGGAGTGGAAGAAGGCTCTGAAGATATACCAGGAGGTGCTCAACGATGAGGAGGACAAGGGCAGTGAATGGAAGGCGATGGCCCACATCGAGATAGGTAACATATCCTACCTGATGGGAAAGAGGGAAGAGGCCTGTAAGGCGTATGCCGCTGCCATGAAGATCTCCCAAGACGAGGGAATTCGCTCCCGTGCAAAGGAGCTCCTGGACCTGATAGGAGAAGAGATGGAGAGATGAATGAGATCTCCATCAGGGAGATGAGGCCCCAGGACCTTTACCAAGTCCTTTACATCGAGAAGAGGTCCTTCCCCACACCTTGGACAAGGATGATGTTCCTATATGAGCTACATTCCCCCATCTCCTTCGCCTATGTGGCCACCGAAGAAAAGGAGATATGGGGATATATAATCTATCGCCTGGTCGCCCAGGAGGTACACATCATGAACCTGGCCGTACATCCCGAGCGGCGACGCTGTGGGATCGGCACCGCCCTTCTGCAGTTCTGCTTCGAACAGTCCCTCAGAAGAGGAGCAGTACTCTTTCTGCTTGAGGTGAGGGAGAGCAACGAGGCCGCCATCAACCTCTACCGGAAGATGGGCTTCACCCCCTCGGCCATCAGGAGGAATTACTACCGGGACCGGGGAGAGGACGCCATCGTGATGAAGCTCCTGTGGGGGGACAGGATCTATGGAGGGTAACCCTCGCCTCTTTAACGCTTCCCTGATAGGGAGGGAAAGATGGTGCGACCTCCTTCACCTTCAAGTGCTTCTGCCTGCGGAGATAGGAGATGTAGAGGCAGGACAGTTCGCCATGATCGAGACCAAGGCCCCAGAGGCCACCCTCCTCAGGCCCTTCTCCATCTTCGAAGCAAGGGGAAAGTTCCTGGGCTTCCTCATGCAGGTTAGGGGAAAGGGAACTGCTTCCCTCTCCCGCCTCCCCCTGGGGACCTCCCTCAAGGTCATCGCCCCCCTGGGAAGGGGATTCCCCCTTCCGGGGGAAAAGAGGGGAGCGATCCTGGTAGCAGGAGGGGTGGGAATAGCCTCCCTCTACCCCCTTGCCCTAAACCTCCGCAGGATGAAGGTGGAAGTAAGGCTCCTTTGGGGAACGAGGAACTCCCAGGAAATTCCCCCTCCCCTCCTCAGGGGATTGGAGAGGGCAGGAGTGGGCCTCGAGATCGCCACGGAAGACGGAAGCGAGGGGAAAAAGGGGATGGTGACAGACCTCATTACCCCGGCGCTCCTGGAAAGGGACACCGTACTTTATGCCTGTGGACCCAGGGAGATGCTCAGGAAGGTGGCGGAGATCGCTGCCAGATACAGGCTGCCATGTTGGGTCAGCCTGGAGGAGAGGATGGCCTGCGGCCTGGGGGCATGTCTTGGCTGTGTGGTGGAAACGAAAAAGGGGTATCAGAGGACCTGCAGGGAAGGGCCGGTCTTCCCGGCGGAGGAGATAGTGTGGCAGGGCCAGACTTGACCACGGGGATAGGGACCCTCACCCTCTCCACCCCGGTCATGCCCGCAGCAGGGACCTTTGGTTACGGAAATGAGTATCTATCGCTCATCGACCCCAGGTCCCTCGGGGCGATCGTCACTAAGAGTCTCTCCCTCACCCCGAAAGAGGGGAACCCTCCTCCCAGGATTGCAGAGGTTCCCGGTGGGGTGGTCAACTCGATAGGGCTCGAGAACATCGGCGTCGAGGCCTTCCTCAGGGAAAAACTCCCCTCCCTGACGGGATGGGGGGTCCCCATCATCGCCAGCTTCTTCGGGGAGACGGAGGACGAGTACCTCCGATGTGCGGAGAGGCTGGGACAGGTCGAGGGAATAGCGGCTCTGGAGGCCAATCTCTCCTGCCCGAACGTGAAGAAAGGGGGGACGCTCTTCGGGAGGGATCCCTCCACCGTCCTGCGGATAACGCGGGGGGTGAAGGGGGTATGTGAGGCGCCCCTCTGGGTCAAGCTTCCTCCTGACCTCTTTCGCGTAGGAGACCTCTCGGAAGCGGCCTCTGAAGGCGGAGCCGACGCGGTGACCCTAACCAACACCCTTCCCGCCCTGGTGGTGGACCTGGAGTCAAGAAGGCCCTTCTTGGGGGGAGGGGTGGGGGGGCTCTCGGGTGGGGCGATCAAACCCGTCGCCCTGCGACTTGTATGGGAAGCGGCAAAGAGGGTGAGGATACCCGTAATAGGGGTGGGGGGAATCAGAAATGGGCAAGACGCCCTGGAGTTTATCCTCGTGGGGGCTTCGGCCGTTCAGGTGGGCACGGCGGCCCTTTCCAATCCCCAGGTGTTCCAGGAGATGGTGGAGGAGATCAGGGAATTTATGATCCAGAAAGGGATCAGCAAGATCGAAGAGATAAGGGGGAAGTTCGAGTTCGCATGAGGAGGCTCAGGTGGAAGCTGCTCTCCCAAAAGCCTGATCTGGCCCATCAGTTGGGCCAGAAGATGGGTCTCCCTTCCCTCTTCGCCCAGCTCCTGATAAATCGGGGAGTGGAGGACGAGAGGGAGGCCGAGGAGTTCCTCTACCCTTCCCTGAAGGGGCTGAAGGACCCCTTCCTGATGAAGGGGATGGAGGAAGGGGTCCAGAGGATGATCAGGGCGATCTCAGAAGGGAGAAGGTCCTGATCTTCGGTGATTATGACGTGGATGGGATAACCTCCACGGCCTTGCTGAAGATCTTCCTGAGGGAAGCGGGCCTTGATCCCCTCCACTACATCCCCAGTCGCCTCGAGGAAGGATACGGACTTTCGGCTCAAGCGGTAAAGAGGGCGGCCTCCATGGGGGTCTCCCTGCTGGTAACGGTGGACTGTGGAATCACGAACTTCCAGGAAGTGAAGCTCGCGAGGGAGACCGGAATGGACGTGATCATCATCGACCACCATCACCCCCCTGCCCTCCTCCCCCCCACCACGGCCATAATAAACCCGTTGCAAAAGGACTGTCCCTTCCCCTTCAAGGGGCTTGCGGCAGCAGGGGTAGTCTTCTTCTTTCTGATGGCCCTGCGAAGGACCCTCAGGGAGGTGGGCTACTGGGAGGGAGGGGAACCGAACCTGAAGAGGATGCTCGATCTGGTCGCCCTGGGCACCGTGGCCGACATCGTCCCCCTGACAGGGGAGAACCGGACACTGGTATATTTTGGGTTGAAGGAGCTCCAAGAGGGAAGAAGACCGGGGATCGCAGCACTGAAGGAGGTGAGTGGTCTCGGCCCAGGGGAGATAGACTACGGCCACGTAGCCTTCTGCCTGGCCCCGCGAATCAACGCCGGGGGCAGGATGGGGAAAGAGGAGTTGGGACTCCGCCTCCTGCTCGCCGAAGAGCTCCAGGAAGCGAGGAAGATAGCCATGGAGCTTGAGCTCGTGAACAGGGAGCGACAGATGAGGGAAGAGGAGGTCTACTCCCAGGCCAAGGAGATGATCCAGGAGATGGAGCTCGGAAAGGGGATCGTCCTCAGCTCCCCTCAGTGGCACCCGGGGGTGATCGGCATCGTCGCCTCCAGGATCGCCGAGGAGTTCTGGAGGCCGACGATCCTCATCTCCCTCTCAGGGGATGAGGGGAAGGGATCGGCCAGGAGCATCCCCGAATTCCACCTCTACGAGGGGCTGAAGAGATGCGAGGAGCACCTGATCAGCTTCGGCGGACACAGGAGCGCAGCAGGCCTTAAGGTACTGAGGGAACGGATACCTCTCCTCGAGAGGGCGTTCGATGAGGCGATAAGGGAAGCCCTGGGCGATGAGGAACTGCTCCCGACCCTTTACATAGATGCAGAGGTGGAATTGGACGAGATGGACGCCCCTTTCATCCAGAACCTGCCCCTCCTCGCCCCCCATGGCCCGGTATTGACTGGCACTCTAAACATCAGTGAGATTCCATGGGCAGGACTTGAAGAAAA
>CBEVRB010000088.1:0-7181 GCA_965552155.1 uncultured bacterium | reverse complement strand
TTTCATCAAATCAAAATCTACTCAAAAGTAGAGAGATAGGCACCAGTTTTGAGGGTTGACAGTATTTGAGGGATAAGCATAAAATTGTGAAGATTTTAACTTAATCAGGAGGGAGCGATGAAAAAGGTCCTTTCGGGAAATGAGGCGATAGCGCGAGGAGCTTGGGAAGCGGGGGTGGTGTTTGCGGCGGCCTATCCGGGCACACCCAGTTCTGAGATCCTGGAGAACCTGGCCACATATAAGGAGATAAAAGCGGAGTGGGCGACCAATGAGAAGGACGCCCTTCTTGCAGCTGCGGGGGCGGCCATGGTGGGGGCGAGGGCGATGGCCTCCATGAAGCACGTGGGGGTCAACGTGGCGGCCGATCCACTAATGACCCTCTCTTATACCGGGATTGAGGGGGGGCTGGTCCTGGTGACGGCCGATGACCCAGAAATGCACAGTTCTCAGAACGAGCAGGACAACCGCCACTACGCCCGTTTTGCGAAGGTGCCGATGCTTGAGCCGAGCTCAAGTCAAGAGGCCAAAGACTTCACCAAGCTGGCCTTCGAGATAAGCGAGGAGTTTGATACTCCGGTCATCCTCCGTTCCGTGACCCGGATATCCCACTCTAAAGGGGTGGTGGAACTGGGGGAAAGGAAGGAGCTCGAGAGGGATTACGGTCTGGTCATCAAGGAAGACAAATACACCATGCTTCCTGCCTTCGCCAGAGAGCGCCATCGGGTGGTGGAGGAGAGGTTCCGGCGCCTCAAGGAGTTCGCCGAGACCTTTCCCCAGAACCGGATGGAGATGAGGGATACCTCAGTGGGGATCATCACTTCGGGGATCGCTTATCAGTACGCGAAGGAGGTCTTCCCGGAATGCTCCTTCCTGAAGCTCGGGATGGTCTGGCCCCTGCCCGAGAGGCTCATCGGGGAGTTCATCAGTAAGGTGGATAAGGTCTACGTGATCGAGGAGCTTGATCCCTTCCTGGAGGAAAACATCCGGGCGATGGGGTACAGGGTCGATGTGGGGAAGGACAGGATCCCCATCTGCGGGGAACTGAGCCCCACCATCATCGCAGAAGCCCTGAAGGAGGGCTACAAGAGGGAGGAAATCAGCTATCCCAATCCCATTCCCCCCCGGCCACCCAACATGTGCCCCGGGTGTCCCCACCGGGGGGTCTTTTATGTCCTTAAGAAGCTCAAGCTCTTTGTCCACGGGGACATCGGCTGTTACACCCTCGGTGCCCTCTCTCCGTTGAAGGCCCTCCATACCACCGTCTGCATGGGATCAAGTGTAGGGCTCGGCGAGGGGACGACCCAGGTCCTGGGGAAGGAAGGATTGGGGAAGGTGGTCTGTGTGGTAGGGGAATCGACCTTCCTCCATTCCGGGGTGACCCCCTTAATGAACATGGTTTACAACAAGTCGAATGCCACGGTGATCGTCCTCAACAACTGGACCACCGCCATGACCGGGGCCCAGGAACACCCTGGCTCGGGTTACACCGCCAAAGGGGAGAAGACCTTTGCGGTCAATTATGTGGAGCTGGCCAAGGCCCTGGGGGTGAAGGCAGAGAACGCCAGGGAGGTTAACCCCTATCGACTGGACGAGCTCGAGAAAGTGATAAGGGAGGAGGTAAACAAGGACGAGACCTCCTTCATCGTCACCAAAGATGCCCCCTGCGCCCTGCTGCGCAGGGCGATAAAGTCCTACAATAAACCCCTGCGGGTCGATGAGGAGACCTGCACAGGCTGCCGCCAGTGTCTGGAGCTCGGCTGCCCTGCCCTCTCTTGGGACATTTCCAAGGCGGGCGAGTACAGGACGGCGGATGGGAAGGTGAAGAAGAGGAAGGGGGCCGCAGCGATAAATCCCCTCCTTTGCAACGGATGTGGACTATGCTATCAGGTTTGCAAGTTCGACGCCATCAAGGGAGAGGAGGAAGAGGTCCCCATAGGCTTCGAGATAAACAAATACATATAAAAGGGGTGCACGATGAAAAGAGACGTGACCAACATCCTGGTTGCCGGCGTGGGAGGACAGGGGGTGATTCTGGTGAGCGACATCATGGCCGATACCTTCCTTGAGGCCGGCTATGACGTGAAGAAGAGCGAGGTCCACGGGATGGCCCAGCGGGGGGGATCGGTGAGCAGCCACGTCCGCTATGGCAAGGAGGTGCATTCCCCCATCATCCCGAAGGGGGAGGCCGATTACCTCTTCATGACGGAGAAGCTCGAGACCCTAAGGTGGCTCGAGTACTGCAATCGCTCCACCGTAATCCTTATGGACCCGATAGAGATAAATCCCCCGGCGGTAAATCTGGGGGAGATGTTCTACCCTAAGGACATAGAGGAGTTCCTCAAGGACCACTTCGATAGGGTCTACACGATAAACGCCACTGAGACCGCCCTGGAGTTGGGCAACGCCCGGGCGGCCAACATCGTGCTGCTCGGCGCCCTCTCTCGCCTCCTCGATCTGGACGAAAGGGTTTGGATAAAGTGCATCCTTGACCGTCTTCCCGAGAAACTCCACGAGCTGAACATGGAGGCCTTCAAGAAGGGGAGGCTCGCGATCTGAAAGAAACCGATATCGCAGGAGGGACCTGATGGAAGGAGGAGCTTCTTTTATCTCCTTTGTGCCCTCCCTTTTTGTCCTCTTTGCGGGGGTAGCCGTAGGATGGTTCTTTCACAAGGTGATCTTCCGCCGCCTGATGGGCTGGGCCCTGCGGACCCGCTGGTGGGGAGATGAGCTGATCATAAGGAGCATGCAGGGCTTCGTTATCCCCTTTTTCGGCCTGATCGGCCTCTATGCGGCCCTCCAGCTTAGCCCCCTCTCCCCCCAGGCCATCTCCGTCGGGCAGAAGGTCCTCATAGTCCTGATCATATCCTTTGCCACCTTCTCCGCCGCCAGCCTCTTCGGGAACCTGGTGGGGCTTTACGGCCAGAAGGTGAAGGAGGCTCTCCCCACTACCACCATATTCCAGAACGTGACTAAGATCGCCATCTTCGTCCTCGGGGGGATGATCGTGCTGCAGACCCTGGGAATCTCCATCACCCCCCTGGTCACCGCCATGGGAATCGGGGGGCTGGCTGCGGCCTTGGCCCTCCAGGATACCCTCTCCAATCTCTTCTCAGGAATCCACATCCTCATCGCCCGCCAGATAAAGGTGGGGGACTACATCCGCCTGGACACGGGGGAGGAGGGCTATGTGACCGACATCACCTGGAGGAACACCACCCTGAGGGCCCTGCCCAATAACATCTACGTCATCCCCAACTCCAAGCTCTCCCAGGCGGTGATCACCAACTACAACCTCCCTCAGAGAGAGCTCTCGGTGCTGGTGCAGGTCGGGGTGAGCTATGACAGCGACTTGCAGAAGGTGGAGAGGGTAACCATAGAAGTGGCGAAGGAGGTGATGCGGGAGGTGCAGGGGGGAGTCCCCGAGTTCGAGCCCTTCATCCGCTATCATACCTTCGGTGACTTCAGCATAAACTTCACCGTGATCCTGAGGGCAAAGGAGTTCGTCGATCAGTATCTGATAAAACACGAATTCATAAAGAGGCTCCACAGGCGCTACAAGGAAGAGGGCATCGAGATCCCCTTCCCCATAAGGACCATCTACATGCATGAATCCCAATGAGGTGCTCGGTGTAACCCCCTGAGATCTGGGGTGACTTTTCTTCCCTTAGCGCATAAAATTAGGCGGAGATGGGCCGGTATCTCCTCCGCAGGTTCCTCCTGATGATCCCCCTCCTTCTGGGGATCACGATGATCTCCTTTGCCGTAATCCATCTGGCCCCTGGGGAGCCCACGGGCCTTCAGGCCGAGTTCAACCCAAAGATCACCAAGGAGGCCCGGGAGAGGCTCAGGGCCTATTACAACCTGGATAAACCCCTGCCCGTGCAGTACGTGCTCTGGCTGAAGAAGGTGATGACCCTTGATTTCGGCCGCTCCTTCAGCCCCGACGGAAGACCTGTGACGGAAAAGATCCTGGAGCGCCTCCCCATAACCCTGCTCATAAACGTATCCTCCATGGTCCTCATCCTCCTTGTGGCCATCCCCATAGGGATTTACTGCGCCACCCGTCAGGGGTCTTTAGGCGACCGGACCCTGACAGTATTCGTCTTCGTTGGCTACGCCACCCCCACCTTCTGGCTTGCCCTGCTGCTGATGATGCTGTTCGGGGTCAAACTTGGCTGGCTCCCCATCTCAGGGATAAGGTCCCTGGTGGGCTATGAGAAGCTCTCCCTGTGGGGGAAGGTGCTCGACTGGACGAGACACTTGCTTTTACCTGTCCTGGTTTCGGCCTTCGGGGGGCTGGCCGGGCTCTCCCGCTACATGCGCTCCAGCATGCTCGAGGTGATCCGCCAGGATTACATCACTGCGGCCCGCGCCAGAGGACTCCCTGAGGGGAAGGTAATATACCGGCACGCCTTAAAGAACGCCCTCCTTCCCGTCATCACCATCTTGGGGCTCTCGGTCCCGGGACTGATCGGAGGAAGCGTGATCTTCGAGACCATATTTTCCATCCCGGGGATGGGCCAGCTCTTCTTTTACAGCGTGATGGCCCGGGACTACCCGGTGATAATGGGGATGCTGGTAATAGGGTCGGTCCTCACCCTGCTGGGGAACCTGCTTGCCGACATCGCCTATGCCTGGGCCGATCCGAGGATCAGGGTGGGCTGAGGATGTTCTGGCGCTACTTTTGGGAGAACAAGCTGGCGGTAGCCGGGGGAGTGGTGGTGGTAACCCTCCTTTTGGTCTCGCTGCTGGCCCCTTACATCGCCCCTTACGATCCCTCCTACATAGATGTGAAGAATGTCCTCGTCCCCCCCTGCAAAGAGCACCTCCTGGGGACGGACCAGTTGGGAAGGGATGTCCTCAGCCGGATCATCTGGGGGGGAAGGGTCTCGTTGCTTGTGGGGTTTGTGGCGGTGGGGATAGCGGTGGCGATAGGGACGCTCCTTGGTGCCGTGGCAGGCTATTACGGCGGCTGGGTGGATGGGCTGATCATGCGCTTTGTGGACATCATGCTCTGTTTCCCTGCCTTCTTCCTGATCCTGGCCGTGGTCGCCCTCCTTGAGCCGAGCATCTGGAACATCATGGTGGTGATAGGCCTCACCAGCTGGATGGGGGTGGCGAGGCTGGTGAGGGCGGAGTTCCTCTCCCTGAAGGAGAGGGAATTCGTCCTGGCGGCCAGAAGCCAGGGGGCGAGCGACCTGCGGATCATCTTCTCCCACATCCTCCCCAACGCCCTTGGCCCCGTCTTCGTCGCCGCTATCCTGGGGATCGGGGCAGCGATCCTCACCGAATCTGCCCTGAGCTTCCTCGGGATAGGCGTTCAACCCCCCACGCCGAGCTGGGGAAACATGCTCACTGCGGGAAAGGACAACATCGAGATCGCCTATTGGCTCTCCCTCTTCCCCGGCCTGGCCATCCTGATAACCGTCCTGGGGTACAACCTCCTGGGGGAGGGACTGAGGGATGCCCTCGATCCTCGCTTGAGGACTTAGCCCCTCAGGTAGCGAAGGAAATACCACACCCCTGAAGCGACGGTCAAAAAGAGGGCGACGTACAGTATCAGCAGACCGAGGCGGTGGACCGGGATGGAGAAGTAAGGGTAATGGAGCAGCAGCAGGTTTGTGGCAGTGAGCTGAAAGAGGTTCTTCGCCTTACCGAAAAGGGAAGCGGCGATCAGGGTGCCATGAGATGCCGCCACCGCCCTCAAGGTCGTTACCGCCATCTCCCTGGCGACGATCACCGCCACGGCCCATGCCGGCGCCCTCCCCAGCGGGATGAGCAGGATCAGCACCGTGCTCACCAGGAGCTTGTCGGCCAGGGGATCGATCAGCTTTCCCACCGCGGTGACCGTCCCCCTCCTTCGGGCCAAATACCCGTCGAGGGTGTCGCTCAGGGCGGCGAGGAAGAAGAGGGCAGCGGCCATAAAGCTCCCTGCCCTCCCGGGGAAAAGGAGCAGGAGGGCTATCACCGGGATGACGCCGATGCGGAAGATGGTGAGTTTGTTGGAGACGTTCCAGAAGTGACCGCTATCGTCCCTTTCCTCTGTACTCATGATAATACCTCAGGACCTTCTGCACGTAACGCTGGGTCTCGGGGTAAGGGGGGATCCTCCCATAGGAGGAGACCGCCCCCTCCCCGGCATTGTATGCCGCTAAGGCCCGCACCAGGTCCCCTCTGTATTTGTCCAGGAGATACCGTATGTATCGAACCCCTCCTTCCACGTTCTGCCGAGGATCGAAGCTGTCCTTCACCTTCAAGAGGGAGGCGGTCCCGGGCATGAGCTGCATTAGTCCCATTGCTCCTTTCCGGGACACGGCCCGAGGATTGAAGTCGGATTCTGCCTTGATCATTGCCTTGACCAGGGCAACATCTACCCCGTATCGCTCACACGCTTCTCTGATGAGGTCTTCGTATGCCGAGCCCTCCTCCTTAGGGGAGCTCCTCCTCTCCTTCATGTAAAACTTGAACCTCTCATCGGTGGGGACATTGCTGAAATGTACCACTCCTTCCTCATCTACATAATAGTAAATATCTCCTATTGCTTCAGATATGAATAAGCAAAGGAGTAATCCCATCATCGGGAGCAAACCTTTCATTGGAAAACCAAAAACTTTTGTGATAAAAAGATCAACAGGACTGAATTATATCTTAAGAACCTGGGTGTGAAAACAGGAAAAAGGAAGATACCCCTTAAGAAGGAATACCTGGCTACGATCCTGGACAGCATCGCCGACGGCGTCTTCACCGTGGACAGGAACTGGAGAATCACCTCCTTCAATCGGGCAGCGGAAAGGATAACGGGCTTCGAGAGGGAAGAGGCGATAGGACAGTACTGTTACGAGATCTTCAGGAGCGATCATTGCCTGGAGCGCTGTCCCCTAAGGGAGACCATGGAGACGGGCAAGGAGATCGTGAACAAGGAGGTGAGAGTCCTGGACCGCTTCAACAGGACAGTGCCGGTGAGCGTAAGCACTGCGGTGCTCAGGAACGAGCGGGGGGAGATAATAGGCGGGGTGGAGACCTTCCGCGACCTTTCGCTGCTGAAGGAGCTCGAAGAGGAGATAAGGGAGAAGTACACCTTCCAGGACATGGTGAGCAGGAACCCCCGGATGATGGAACTCTTCCGGATCCTTCCAGACATCGCCCAAAGCGATGTAACGGTGCTGATCGTGGGAGAAAGT
>CBEVRB010000087.1:0-7207 GCA_965552155.1 uncultured bacterium | reverse complement strand
AGTACCTGAGCGAGACGTACCTGAGCCCGTAAGCACGGGAGGCATCGGCCAGGACCTGCTCTACCATCACCTTGGAGCTGCCGTAGGGGTTAATGGGTCGGAGGGGAGAGGATTCCTTCACTGGGATCTCATCGGGTATGCCATAAACGGCCGCCGTTGAGGAGAAGACAAATCCCTTTACCCCAAACCTCACCGAGACCTCTATCAGATTCATCGCATTGGCGGCGTTGTTGAGGTAATACTTCAGGGGGTCCTTCACCGATTCGGGGACCACCACATGGGCAGCGAAGTGCATCACCACCTCAGGCCTCCAGTCGGTGAAGACCTCCTCCAACTTTTCTTTCTCCTTCAGATCCCCCACCACCAGCCTCCCGTAAAGGACTGAGGAGCGATGGCCTGTGGAGAGGTTATCATAGGTAAGCACGTCACATCCCTTCTCTCCCAGGGCCTTGACCACATGGGAGCCGATATAACCCGCCCCTCCGGTGACGAGGACCTTAACCATCCGATCCCCTTTCAGGAAAGATCTTCCCCGGGTTCAGGATCCCCAGGGGGTCCAGTGCCCTTTTGACCCTCCTCATCGCCTCGATGGTGGCGGGAGAAAGTTCCAGCCCCAGATAAGGGGCCTTGGTCATCCCTATGCCGTGCTCCCCCGATAGGGTACCTCCCAGGGAGAGGGCGAGGCGAAAGATCCTCTCCACCGCCTCCTGGGCCTTCCTCCGCTCCTCGGGGTCATCCTGGACCATGACGTTCACGTGGATGTTCCCGTCCCCCGCGTGGCCGAAACATAGGATGGGAAGGTTCAGGGAACGGGCTATCTCCTGGGTCCCCCTTATCAGATCGGGGATCTTGGAGGGGAGGACGACCACATCCTCGTTGACCTTTACTGGTCCCAGGGCGTAGGAGGCCTGCGAGAGGCAGCGGCGGATGGCCCAGAGTTCCTCTGCCTCCTCCTCGGAAGCAGCGATCCTTACCTCCCTTGCCCCCTCCTTAAGGCAGACTTCCCTTATCCGCCCTGTCTGGTGGGAGATGGATGGGGCAGGGCCGTCCACCTCTATCAGGAGAAGACCTTCCACTTCGGGAAGCTCCGCCTCCAGAAAGGACTTGGCACAGTATATGGAAAGCCTGTCCATGAACTCTATGGCGCTGGGGATGATGCCTGCCCTGAAGATCTCGGAGACCGCACCTGCGGCCTCCTCCATCTCGGGGAAGATGGCCAAAAGGCTTCCCTTCGCTTCGGGGAGGGGAAGAAGCCTCAAGGTGATCTCGGTTATCACCCCCAGGGTCCCCTCGGAGCCCACGAAGAGTCGGGTCAGGTCATAACCCACCACGCCCTTTACCGTCTTTGTCCCCGTATGGATCACCTCCCCCGTGGGCAGGACCACCTCGAGCCCCAGGACATAATCCCTCATGGTTCCGTATTTCAGGGCCCGGGGGCCTCCTGCGCACTCGGCCACGTTCCCGCCTATGGTGGAGTACATGTAGCTCGCCGGATCAGGGGGAAAGAAGAGGCCGACCTTCTCCACCTCCTTCTGGAACTCGTAGTTGATCACCCCGGGCTCAACGATGGCGTAGAGGTCCCTCACGTTTATCTCCTTTATCCTGTTCATCTTGGTGAAGGAGAGGACCAGACTGCCGGGCACAGGGACCGCCCCTCCCGTCATCCCCGTACCTGCCCCCCGGGGGATGACGGGAAAACGCCAGCGATTGGCAAGGTGCAAGATCTCCGCCACCTCCTCAGCCCTGGAGGGGAAGACGACCACCTCAGGGACGGGACCTTTCTCATGGGCATCGAACCTGTAGCAGGCCCGATCCTCCTCCCCCTGAAGGACCCTCTCAGCCCCCACTATCTTCCTTATCTCCCTCAGGACCTCGCTCGGAAGCATCTCCTCTCCTTTCAGGCAGAAGGGACCAGCCCTCCCCCAGCCTCCGGGAGAGGACCTTCACCGATGAGAAGACCGCCAAAGCGCACCCCATCCCCAGCAGGGCCCCGGCCATCACGTCCAGGGGATAATGGACCCCCAAGTAGATGCGGGACAGCCCCACCGAGGCAGCCAGCACGAAAAGGGGATAACACCACCTCCGGTAAAGGAGGACGAAGAAGGTGACGGTGGCAAAGACGTTGGTGGCGTGAGAGGAGGGAAAGGAGGGAGAACTGGGACAGTAGCCCATCACCTTAACCCATGCGTAAAGGTGGCATGGTCTTACCCTCCCCACCAGACGCTTGACCACCAGCGTGCTCATGGCCTCGCTTACGAGTAGGGTCAGGCTCACACCGAGGACGATCACCAGGCCCCTTTTCCCTTCCTTAAGCAGAAGAAAGATGACGAGCAACACGATGAAGGGCTTCCACCTATCGAGGTCGGAGAGGGCGGGCATAAGCCTGTCGAGGAAGGGGGTGGCTATCTTGACGTTGAGCAAGTGGAGCAAAAAGATGTCGAGCCTCTCCAGAAACATGTGGGCATCACCTTTTTGTCGAAGCCATTAAAACAGATTTTCCGCACGGACACAATTCTAAGGGGGAGGAAGGACGAGCTTTACTACCTCCCCCGGCTCACCCAGGGGGCCAAGGTCTTGGCCATCGAAGCGGATCTTCACCCCTGCAGCGTTCCCGATCTTCAGGACAAAGCCCTCTTTGTCCTTAAGAAAGTACCTCTGCCCTGGATAAAGGGTAATATCATAGGGAGGAGAGCTGCCCTTCTTTATCTCTATCCAAGTCAACTGCCTTGCCTCTATCAGCAGGGTATGGGGGCGCGGGGCCGCTTTCTGGGGCTGAGAAAGGGGCTCATCCCTCACGGGGAGTGTCTTGCCTCCCAAGGCCTGCTCTTTAACGGTCTTCTTCACCAGATGCCCGAGGGCAAAGACGAAGGCTATAACCAGGAGGAGCAGCAACGGCAGAAGCCTCTTCCCCTTAAGGGGGGGGCTTCCCGAAGGCTTCTCCCTTCTGGTGACCTGACGATACATGGCAACGACCTCCTCCGGATCGAGGCCGAGAAAGCGGGCATAGGTCACGAGAAATCCCTTGGCGATAACCCCGGGAGGCAGGAGGTCAAAACGGTCCTCTTCCATCGCCTCAATGAACTGAGGCCTTATCTTGGTGGCGTCAGAGACCTCCCTGATGGATTTACCCTGTCTTTCCCTCTCCTCTTTCAGCCAGGAACCGAGGCTTCCCGTCATCTTATGAACCCAAAGTCCCTCAAGATGGGGTCCTTCTTCCTCCACCCCTCCTGCACCCGCACCCAGAGCTCTAAGAAGACCTTCTTGCCGAAGATCTCTTCCAACTCCTGACGGGCCAATGTGCCTATCTCCTTGAGCATCCTTCCCCCTTTTCCGATTACAATCCCCTTTTGCGACTCCCTCTCCACGTTGATACAGGCCCTGATGTATATGAGCCCCTTCTCCTCGTCCTCTTTGAACTCCTCGGTGATGACCGCACAGGAGTAAGGGATCTCCTGGCGGGTGAGATGGAAGATCTTCTCGCGGATTATCTCCGCAGCGATGAGCCTCTCCGTCTGGTCAGTAACCGTGTCCTCGGGATAATAGGCAGGCCCTGGAGGAAGGCGCCGGATCACCTCCTCCTCGAGCTCCTGCACCCCGTCGCCCAGGAGGGCGGAGATAGGGATGATCCTCTCATAGGGAAAGCGGGAGAGGTCCTCCATCACTCTCTCCAACTCCTCCTTCCCTGGGAGGAGGTCGACCTTGTTGAGGGCAAGAAGCACCGGGGCGTTCTGCCTCCAGAGATCCTCCCTTATCCCTTCCTCCTCTGGAGAATCAGGGGAGGTGACGTCCGTGATGTGGATCAGGACATCGGCATCCCGGACCGAATCCCTCGCCGCCCTGACCATGTGGATATTGAAGTTCTCCCTCGCCCTGTGAATGCCCGGGGTATCCACAAAGATGATCTGCGCATGGGGCAGGGTCTTTATCCCCAGTATCCTCCACCAGGTGGTCTGGGGTTTCGGGGAGATGATGGCCACCTTCTGGCCGAGAAGCCGGTTCAGCAGGGTGGACTTCCCCACATTGGGCCTCCCCACGATGGGGACAAACCCCGAGCGGAACTCATTCCTTCCCTTCTCCTGCAGCCTCTCCCTCCTTCTGCTTTTTTATGGAATAGCGTATGAGCCGCTGAATCGCCTTACTCCTCTTTACCCCACCCAAGATGGTCTTGAGGTCTTCATAGACGGTGGGGTCATTGATCAGGGCCCCAAGGCTGCCCTCACCTCGCTCGATCTTCCGAACGATCCTTTTTATGGAGCGGGAGGTATCGGTCAGCTCCGCGATCAACTCGTCCAGGGATGAGGAGGCCTTGGCGAGCTCTCCTGTCAGCTCATCCATGAATCTGGTACCCCTCTCATCCACCAGCCGCCTCAGGGAGCTGGACGTGGATTTGAGGTCCCTCAACAGGTCTTCAAAGCCCGCTATCAGCTCGTTAATGGACGAAGAGGCCTCATTGAGGTTATCTATCAGCTCCCGGAGGGAGGATGCGCTCTCATTGAGGTTGCTTATCATCTGCGCGCCCTCCGGGCTGTAGAGGAGCGAGTGGATAAACCCTTTACCCTTCCTTATCTGCTGGCTTATCGCCTTCACGTCCTCCAAGATGGTGTTGATGGAATCTATGGCCTTCTCCGTCTTGGCCACGTATTGATAGAGATCGATGGCCTCAACCCCCTTCAGTTCCTCCCCGTCCTGAAGGACCCGGGCCCCGGAAGAACCCATGGTGATCTCCACGTACTTGTCCCCCAAAAGACCCATGGTGCGCACCATGGCCGAGGAATCCTCCCTGATCCGCTCCTTAACCCCGGCGTTTATCTTCAACTCCACGATCACCCTCTTCTCATCAATGTGGAGAGGAAAGCGGATGGCGCTCACCCGTCCCACCGTGACCCCCGCCAGCCTCACAGGGGCGCCGATGATAAGCCCCCCCACATCGGAAAACCTCACCCAGAGGGTGTACTGGCGCTGAAAGTATTTTTTGTGACTCCCGACGGTGAAAAGGCCTATGCCGAAAAGGACGAGCACCGCCACGAGGAAGATACCCACCTTCAACTGGGTACCCCTTTTCACTCCGGCCATATCACTCCTCCTCCATCAGCTCCCCTGCGATAAAGGCCCTTACCGCCTCATGGGGGCTGGAGCTAAAGGTCCCTTTATCCTCCACGGCCACGATCCTCCCTTTATGGAGGAGGGCGAGGCGATCGCTTATGGCAAAGGCGCTCTGCAGATCATGGGTGACGACTATGGAGGTGGTCCTCAGGGCCTTCTGGAGTTCGGCGATGAGTTGAACGATCCTCTTGGCATTGGCCGGATCAAGGCCGGTGGTGGGCTCATCGTAGAGGATGATCTCCGGATCTATGGCAATGGCCCGGGCCAGGGCGACCCGCTTCTTCATCCCTCCGCTCAGCTCCGCCGGCATCTTCTCCTCCACCCCCTCAAGCCCCACGAGCCTCAACTTCTCCCTCACCTTTCTCTGGATCTCCTCCTCGGGCAGATTGAAGTGCTCCCTTATGGGATAGGCCACGTTCTCCCCAGCGGTGAGGGAATCGAAGAGGGCTGCCCCCTGAAAGAGCATCCCCATCTTCCTCCGAATGGGGGTCAATCCGTCCTCGTCCATGCCGACGATGTCCTTCCCGTACACCAGGATCCTGCCCCTATCCGGCTTCTCCAGCCCGGTTATAAGCTTTAGCAGGACGCTTTTGCCGACGCCACTTCCTCCGAGGATGGTTATGACCTCCCCTTCCCTTATGCTCAGGTCCACGCCCTTCAGGACCTCAAGCCCATTAAAGGACTTACGGACACCCTCTATCCTTATGATCTCTCCCATCCCTCAAAGTAGCATAAAGAGTTTGGTCAACAAGAAATCGGCTATGAGCACGGCGATGGAGATCAGGACCACCGTCCTCGTGGTTGAGGAGCCCACCCCCTGGGTCCCCCCTGTGGTGGTCAACCCCTGGTAGCACCCAATGATCGCTATGAGAAAGCCGAAGAAGAAGGTCTTCCCCAGGCCGCTGAAGATGTCGGAGAAGGTGATGTTCTCAAGGATGGTGTGAAAGTAGTAGTAGGCGTTCACCTTCAGCTCCACGATGCTTATGAGCAGACCTCCGAATATGCCCAGGATGTCGGCGATCACCGTGAGCATCGGCAGGACCAAGGTGGTGGCAATGACCCGGGGGACCACCAGTTTCCTCACCGGATGGGCCCCCATCACCCTCATGGCGTCTATCTGCTCGGTGACCTGCATGGAGCCGAGCTCCGCGGCTATCCCGGACCCGACCCTTCCCCCGACCATTATGGCGGTAAATACCGGCCCTATCTCCCTCAGCATGGAAAGGGCGACCACCACTCCTATGTACCCCTTGGCCCCGAAGCGGGTCATCGCCTCGGCCGTCTGCAGCGCCAGGACCATCCCGGTGAAGAGGGCGATCACGTTCACCACCGTGAGGGAGCGCACCCCAATGGCCTCGATCTGCTGGACCGTCAGGGCAAGGGGAAAGGGCCTCTTGAAGGTATGGCGTATGGTCTGAAAGAAGAGGAGGGTTATACCCCCTGCATACTCGAAGATATTGGCCACTGCCTCCATCTCTCAAGGCCCCGTTATCTTCAGGTGCTTCAGGAAGGCCTCAAATTCCCCCTCCCTCTTGGAGAAGAGCTCGGGGGGAGTCCAGAAGAGGATGTCATAGACGACCCCCTTCCCCTTGAGCACCAGCGCCACCATCTTCACCCTCTCCCCTTCCATCTCCCCCACCGCAATGGCCTTCATCCCTTCCCTTTCTTGGAAGGGGAAGGGAACCTCTTCCAGGAGCTCCTTTTTCTCAAAACCTATTAGCAAATGGCGGACCAATATGGGGAGGGGCAGATCCCTCTTCCCCGGGGTGGCGTTGAGGGCGATCCCTGTGGCCTCGTGGGGCCTGATTAGGGCCACCTTCACCTCCTTGGTGCGCACCAGTTCCCACCCTCCGGGCAACCTGAAGGAGAAGAACCCTTCCGGGTCGGAATAGACCCCTCCTCCTTTAAGGAGGGGCTTTGGCCCACAGGCCGCAAGCAGCAAAAGCAAAAAGCAGACCACGGCCGCCAAATAGAGTAGGAAGGCCCGCTTCCCCACCTTGGAATATACGAAGCTTAGGGTAACGGTATTGGTGGCCGGGCCGGCCACGAGAAAGATGAGGGCAGCCCCGGGAGAGAGCCCCTTTGCCACCAGGGCCTCCTTCCA
>CBEVRB010000086.1:0-7258 GCA_965552155.1 uncultured bacterium | reverse complement strand
GGAAGGATGGAGAGGGTGGATGACGGCGAGGGCCCCTCGGTCTTCGTCGATTACGCTCACACCCCTGATGCCCTCCGTTCGGTGCTCGAAGGGGTCCGCAGGCTGACAAAGGGGAAGGTGATCGTGGTCTTCGGCTGCGGCGGGGAAAGGGACAGAGAGAAGAGGCCCCTCATGGGAGAGGTGGCGGCATCCTTGGGTCACAAGGTGATCATCACCTCGGATAACCCCAGGGGAGAGGACCCGTATGAGATCATTCATCAGATCGAGGAGGGATGCAGGAGGGCAGGAGGGGACTGGATCGTCCTGCCGGACCGCAGGGAGGCGATTCGGAAAGCGGTGGCCATGGCAAAGGAGGAGGACGTGGTCATCATCGCTGGCAAAGGCCACGAGGCCTATCAAATATGGGGAGATAAGAGGGTCCCCTTTGACGATCGAGAGGAGGCGAAAAGGGCCCTTGAGGGAAGGTGATGGTGAGTTTCAGCCTGAAGGAGGTCCTTGAGGCCACGGGAGGGAGGCTCCTTCAGGGAGGAGAGATAAGGTTCGAGGGGGTGAGCACTGATAGCCGAAAGATAAGGGGTGGGGAACTCTTCTTTGCCCTTAGGGGAGAGAGGCGCGATGGGCATGACTTCGTCCCGGAGGCGATCCGGAAGGGGGCCTCAGGGGCAGTCATCCATAAGGAGACCCCTGGAGTCCCCCTTGGGAGGCCGCTGATCCTGGTCAGAGATACCCTTGTTGCCCTCGGGGAGCTCGCCCGATGGTGGAGAAAGAAGTGTTCCTTTACGTTGGTGGCGATAACCGGGTCTGTGGGCAAGACCACCACCAAAGAGATGCTGGCAGGGATCCTGGCCAGCGAAAAACGGGTGGGAAAAAGCCCGGGGAATTACAACAACCTGATAGGTGTCCCCCTCTCCCTGCTTCAGATGGACGATCGGGTCCAGGTGGCGGTTCTAGAGCTCGGCATGAACCGTTCCGGTGAGATAAAGAGGCTTTCCGAGATATCCCAACCCCAGATAGGGGTGATAACCGGGATCGGACCCGTTCACCTCGAGGGCCTGGGGGATGTGGAGGCGGTGAAGGAGGCAAAGGGGGAGCTTCTTTCCTCAATAGAAGATGGTTTCTTCGTCTATAACGCTGATGATCCGAGGACGAGGGAGCTGGCGAGTCGCTTCAGGGGAAGGAAGGTCTCCTTCGGTCTCTCCCCTTTCGCTGAGTACAGGGCCTCAGAGATAGACCTCCATGAGGGGTTACGCTTCAACCTTTACACCCCTCGGGGGAGGCTTTCATTGAAGCTCCGCCTTCTGGGGGAGCACTTCGTCTGGAGCGCGCTGGCTGCCGCGGCCTGCGCAGATCTCCTGGGGATCGGATTGGACGGGATAAGGAGGGGACTGGAGGGCTTCAGGCCCCTCCCGATGAGGATGGAGCTGAGGACCATCAGGGGGGTCAACGTTATCAACGACGCCTACAACGCCAATCCCGCCTCCATGGAGGCGGCGCTCAAGGCCCTCTCCTCCCGCAAGGGGAGGAAGTTTGCCCTCCTCGGGGATATGGCGGAACTGGGGTCCGAGACGGAAAGGCTCCACAGGGAACTGGGGGAGTTCTGCGCTCACCTCCCCCTGGAGGGACTCTTCCTCCTTGGAGAGCAGGCCCGTACGGTGGCCGAGGGAGCCAGAAAGAGGGGAATGGAGGAGAGAAAGATCGTAGTGGCAAGGGATCACGGGGAAATAGCCCATGCCCTGGCCCAGAGGGTTCGGGAGGGTGACTGGCTCCTGGTGAAGGGGTCCAGGATCATGGCCACCGAGAGGGTGATAGAGATCTGGGAGGAGATCTCAGGAGGAGAAGGGGCATGATCTATCACCTGCTCTACCCCCTTCATACCGCCTTCGGCGTCTTCAACGTCTTCCGCTACCTCACCTTCCGCACCATCGGAGCCACCCTGACGGCCCTTCTCCTGAGCCTGGTCATCGGCCCTTGGGTGATAAGGAAGCTGAAGGAGCTCCACATAGAACAGTGGGTGAGGGAAGATGTGCCCCGAAGACATATCTCCAAGAACGGAACCCCCACCATGGGAGGACTCCTGATCATCGTGACCGTCGTGGTCTCCACCCTCCTCTGGGCGAACCTCACCAATTTCTACATCTGGCTCGTCCTGCTGACGATCATCGCCTTCGCCGCCATAGGCTTCTGGGACGATTATCGGAAGGCGACGAGGAGGAAGGGGATATCCGGGAGGACGAAGCTCCTCTTCCAGTTCATCATCTCCTTGGGCGTGGCGATCCTGATCTTCTCCCATAGGGGATTTGACCCGAAGCTCACCTTCCCCTTCTTCAAGGAATTGAGGCCCGATCTGGGCTTCCTCTACCTCCCCTTTATCCTCTTCGTCATCGTAGGAGCATCCAATGCGGTAAATCTCACCGACGGGCTGGACGGACTGGCCATAGGGCCGGTGATGATTACCGCCGGGACCTTCGCCCTCATCGCCTACCTGGCAGGGCATTACGATTTTGCCCGCTACCTCCTCATCCCCTTCGTGAGGGGGGCGGGAGAGCTGAGCGTCTTCTGCGGTGCGGTGGTGGGAGCAGGGCTGGGCTTCCTCTGGTTCAATGCCTACCCTGCCCAGGTCTTCATGGGGGATGTGGGCTCCCTGTCGTTGGGCGGTGCGCTGGGGACCGTGGCGGTCATCACCAAACAGGAGTTCCTCCTGGCATTAGCAGGAGGGATCTTCGTGGCGGAAGCCCTCTCGGTGATCATCCAGGTGGGCTATTACCGGCTAAAGGGGAAGAGGGTCTTCAGGATGGCTCCCATCCATCACCACTTCGAGCTTAAGGGATGGGCGGAGCCGAAGATCATCGTCAGGTTCTGGATAATATCGATCGTGCTGGGGCTCCTGGCCTTAAGCACCCTGAAACTGAGGTGATGGAGCTCAAGGGGAAAGAGGTAACCGTAGTAGGCCTGGGAAGGAGCGGTGAGGCGGTGGCCTCCTTCCTCCTCTCACGGGGAGCCCGAGTCTTCATAACAGAGATCCGGGAGAAGGAGGAGTTCCCCTCCCTTCCTCCCTGGCTCGATGAGGTGGAGTCGGAGTTCGGCGGCCATACCTCCCGGGCCATAGAGGAAAAGGACCTGATAGTGATGAGCCCGGGAGTCGATCCCTCCCACCCCCTCTGGGTCAGGGCACAGAATCAAGGGATCCCGGTGGTGGGGGAGCTCGAGTTCGCCTCCTGGTGGGTAAAGGAGCCGGTGATCGCGGTCACCGGGACCAACGGCAAGACCACAACCGTCTCCCTCATCGGGCACATCCTCTCCTCTGCGGGGAGGAAGGTCTTTGTGGGCGGGAACATCGGCTCCCCCCTCACCCGATACCTGATGGAGGAAGAGAGGGCGGATTACCTGATCCTGGAGGTCTCGAGCTTCCAGCTCGAGACGGCCTCAAACTTCCACCCTTGGGCAGCGGTGCTCCTCAACATCGCCCCCGATCACCTCGACCGCCACCCGGACCTCTCCTACTACCTTGAGGCCAAGCTCAGGATCTTCGCCAGGCAGACGCCTGAGGACTGGGCGATCCTCAACTTCGACGATCCCCTGATCCGTTCCGCCTCTGAGGGGATAAGGGCGAAGGTCCTTCCTTTCGGGGTGAAGGAACGATGGCCAGGGGGAACCTTCATCGAGGGCGATGAGGTGATCCTCCCTCACGGAGGAAAGGTATCCCTGAGGGGATGGGGACTCCCCGGACGCCACAACAGGGAGAACCTCCTGGCGGCCCTCACCGTGGCCTCTTTGTGCGGCGTGGATGAGGAGGAGATGGCCTCCTCCATAACCTCCTTCAGGGGACTCCCCCATCGGCTCGAGCTGGTGGCCACCATACGGGGTGTCTCCTTCTGGAATGATTCCAAGGCCACCAATGTGGCAGCGGCCTCGGAGGCCATCCTGAGCTTTGACCGCCCCATCCTCCTCATATTGGGGGGTAGGAACAAGGGAATGGACTTCCGTACATTGAGGGAAGCGATCTCCCGAAGGGTCAAGGCCGTCGTTGCCCTGGGCGAGGCCAAAGATGAGATCGTTCAAGCCCTGGACGGCTCGGTCCCAATCAAGGAGGTGGAAGACCTCGAAGAAGGGGTCCGGAGGGCATGGGAGATGGCAGAGGAGGGAGATGTGGTCCTCCTCTCGCCGGCCTGCTCTTCTTTTGACAGGTTTCGCGACTATGCCCACCGGGGAGAGGTCTTCAGAGAGGCGGTCAAGGCCCTAAAGGATAAGGTGGAGGATGCGGCTTAGATCGGAGGAAATGATACTGCTGGCGGTCCTGATCCTCGTTTCCCTCGGCACAGTCATGGTCTACAGCGCCAGCGGCATCCTCAGCCAGCTTCGCCAGGGGGATGGCTTCTTTTATCTCAAGAGGCAGCTCCTCCACCTCCTCTTGGGGATGGGAACCCTCCTCTTCTCGATAAAGCTCAATCCGAGAGGGTGGGCAAAGCTCGCTTACCCCCTCATGGCCCTCTCCCTCACCCTCCTCCTTCTCGTCCTTCTCCCCTCTGTGGGAGTGCAGAAAGGGGTTGCCCGCCGCTGGCTGGCAACCCCCCTCTTCTCCTTTCAGCCGTCGGAGCTGGCCAAGTTGGCTTGCGTGATCTTCATGGCTTATATCCTGGCGAGAAAGGGGGAAAGGATAAGGGAGAACCCCTGGAAGGTCGCCCCCCTCCTGATGGGGGTGGGAGGGGCCGTGGCCTTGATCCTGCTGGAGCCTGATGTGGGAACGGCCCTCTTCCTCTGCCTCCTGGTGACGATGATGCTCTTTCTGGGAGGGAGTCGGCTCTCCCAGTTGATCCTCGTCCCCGTGGCCATCTCCCCGGCCCTGGCGGTCTTCCTCCTGAGAAAGGGATATGTGATGGAGCGGATCGAGGAGTTCATGGGCTCCTTGGCCGATCCCACCAGGATCGGCTATCAGCTCGAGCAATCCCTGATCGCCTTCTCCAGGGGTGGGGGTTTTGGAGTGGGGCTGGGGGCGGGAAAGCAGAAGCTCTTTTATCTGCCCGCCGCCCATACGGATTTCATCCTCTCCATTATCGGGGAAGAGCTGGGTCTGGTAGGGGTGGGACTGATCATCCTGCTCTTCGCCCTCATCCTCATCTGCGGGTTCAGGATAGCGATGAGGACGCCGGACCCCTTCCTCCGGTACCTCGCCTCAGGGATGACCCTGATGATCGTCGTGCAGGGTGTGATCAACATGGGAGTGGTCCTGGGTCTCCTCCCCACCAAGGGGATCCCCCTGCCATTCCTGAGCTATGGAGGGACGTCCCTCCTGATAAACATGGCGGCTGCAGGGGTGCTGGTGAGGGTTGGAAGGGAAGGTGGCTAAGAAGGTGATAATAACAGGAGGAGGCACAGGGGGGCACCTCTTCCCTGCTTTGGCCCTGGCTGATGAGTTTCGGGAGAGGGGCTGGGAGGTCCTCTTCGTCGGCTCGGGAAAGGAATGGGAGAGGAAAATCATCTCCGCCCGCTCCCTCCCCTACATGGGGCTTCCCGCTGCCCCCATAAAGGGAAAGGGTGGTATGGAGCTCCTTCGGGGGATCATGACCTTGGGCGTGGCCTCCTTCAAGGCCCTTGGGGTCCTCCGATCCCAGAGGCCCTCTCTGGTATTGGGAGTGGGCGGATACTCCTCAGGGGCGATGATCCTCGCCTCAGCCCTCAGGGGAATCCCTCGGGTCATCCAGGAACAGAACGTGATCCCGGGCCTTGCCAATCGCCTGGCTGCCCGCTTCGCCCAAAGGATCTTCTGCTCCTTTGAGGAGACCAGGGACTTCTTCCCAGGGGGGAAGGTCTCCGTCACCGGGAATCCCATAAGGCGGGAAGTGCTCTCCTCCTTCGAGAAGTCCAGGAGGGGAGAGCGGTTCACCCTCCTGGTGCTGGGCGGAAGTCAGGGGGCCAGAGCGATAAATGAGGCGATGACCGATGCCCTTCCCTTCTTTGGGGAGATGAAAGGGATCATCCAGGTGATCCATCAGACAGGGGAGGAGGACAGGGATTGGGTGGAGGAGAGGTACCGGAGGGAGGGGGTGGAGGCGATAGTCCTCTCCTTCATCGAGGAGATAGGCAAGTATTACGCCAAGGCCCACTTGGTGGTCTCGAGAGCGGGGGCCTCCACTGTGGCCGAACTCTGTGCCCTGGGGAGGGCGGCGGTGCTCATTCCTTACCCTTTCGCCGCCGATGACCATCAGAGGCGAAATGCCGAGTTGCTCCAGAGGCACGGGGCGGCGGTCTTAATAGATGAAAGGGTGCTGGGGGGTGAGCTCCTTGCCGGGGAGATAAAACGCCTGTGGCTCAACCGCTCCTCCCTCCAGCAGATGGAGAGGAGGGCCCTGGCCCTGGGCAGGAGGGATGCTGCCTCAAGGGTAGTGGAGGAGTGCCTCCAGCTGGTGGAGGGAAGGTAGTGTACCGGGGGAGGATAAGGCAGATCCATATGGTGGGGATAGGGGGAGCTGGCATGAGCGGGATAGCCGAGGTCCTCCTCAACATGGGATACCGGGTGACGGGCTCTGACATCAGGGAGACGAAGGTAACGAAGCGCCTGGCCTCCCTCGGTTGCAGGATACACTACGGCCATAGCCCTGAGAACGTCGAGGGGGCCGATGTGGTGGTGGTATCCTCGGCCATAAGGGAAGACAACCCCGAGGTGAGGGCGGCCAGGGAGCAGGCCATCCCCGTCATCCCCCGAGCGGAAATGCTGGCCGAGCTCATGAGGGCGAAGTACGGGGTGGCGGTACCAGGGGCCCATGGAAAGACCACTACCACCTCGATGATCGCCGCTGTCCTGGCCCAGGGGGGGCTGGATCCCACGGTGGTGATCGGCGGCAGGCTCAAGGGCCTGGGAGGCGGAGCGCGCCTTGGCGAGGGGGACTTCATGGTGGCTGAGGCAGACGAGAGCGACGGAAGCTTCCTTCGCTTGAGTCCCACGGTCGCCGTGGTCACCAACATAGATCGGGAACACATCGATTTTTACGGGGATATGGACCACCTGAGGGAGGCCTTCCTCGAGTTCATGAACAAGGTCCCCTTTTATGGAAGCGCCATCCTCTCGATGGACGATGAGCACCTGCAGGAACTCATTCCCCACCTGAGGAAGCGATACATCACCTACGGCTTGAGCTCTCAGGCGGACGTTCGGGCCGAGGAGGTCGAGGGGGGCAGGTGGGAGGTCTCCTTCTCCGTGACCTTCAGGGAAGAGGGACTCGGCAGGATCCGTCTTCCCCTCCCCGGGATCCACAACGTCTAC
>CBEVRB010000085.1:0-7262 GCA_965552155.1 uncultured bacterium | reverse complement strand
GTCCCGTAAAGGGGGGGCTTCCCCAGGTGTTCTATCCATTCGGGCTTCACGCTCAGGAGGTCGCCGTCCAGCAATACCACGCATTCGGCCTTGCTCCTCAAGGCGATCTCGAAGATGGTCCTCACACTGCTTCCCTTCCCCAGCTCTCCCAGCTCCTCGGTGACCACCTTCCCCACCCTGAAGGGAAGCTCGAAGAGCTGGGCGAGCTCCATGGTCCGGTCGGTGGAGTAACCATCGCAGACCACCACCGCTCCCCGGTAATCCGGGAAGAAATCTACAAGGCCCGTGGCGGCAATGTTCATCACGTGGATTATGGTCGTCTCCACGTTTTTGGTGGAGATCCCTACCAGCAGATCAGCCTTCCTGAGCCTCCTTATCCCCTTGAGGACGCTCGCCTTGAAGTCGTTTCGCAGTCTGACTGCCCCTCCCATTACCCCCTCCAGATCTTCACCGGACCCTGTTCACCTTCACCTCCCTGATGATCCTCTCCACGTCCTCCCGGTGGCAGAGCTCGGTCCCGGGCGTGAGGACCACGGCCGCCCCTGCGGCAGTGGCCAATTGCAGGGACTCCTCAAAAGACATCCCCTTCGTCACCCCCAGGACGAAACCGGCGAGGGTGGCGTCCCCTGCACCCACTGCGCTCACCACCTCAAGCTGGGGGGGTATGGCGTGATAGACCTCCCCTTTCCTTATCCCCAGGAGCCCCTCAGCCCCCATCGAGATGAGGACCACCTTCAGCCCTGAGGCGAGGAGTTCCTGGGCCCCCTCTATCATCTCCTCCATCCCCTTCACCGGGGAACCGATGAGGCGTTCGAACTCGTGCACGTTGGGCTTGATCACGTAGGGGCCCGTCCTGCAGCCGTGCCTCAGGACCTCGCCGTCGGCATCCAGGGCTATTCTCTCTATCCCTCGGGCCTTCAGCGTGGTGATAACCTGAGCATAGATATTCTTGCTCACCCCTGGGGGAACGCTTCCACTTATCACCACGAAGTCGAGATCCTTGGGCAAGGAGCGGATCTTCTCAAAAAACATCCCTATCTCCGAGGGGGTGACGGTGGGCCCTGCGGCGTTAAGGAGATACTGCTTCCTCGTCTTCCTGTCCACCAGGATGATGTTGGTCCTGGTCTCCCCGGCAATCCTGGTGAAGTCGCAGAGCACCCCTTCGTTTATCAATCGTCCCTCGAGCTCAAGCCCTGTGTACCCCCCTACAAGCCCCAGGGCGATCGTCTCCCCGCCCAGTTCATTGATGACCCTGGAGACATCTATGCCCTTCCCTCCCGCATAACGGGTGTCGCAGACGATCCTGTTGGCGTCGTCCACCACCAGCCCATCCACCTCGATGGTCCGGTCGAGGGCAGGGTTCATCGTGATGGTGTATATCATCGCTCAACCCTCCCTGCGCTCCTGAAGATCTTCACCTTCTCCAAGACCACCTTTTTTACCAGCTCCCTGGCGGGAGCGAGGATCTTCCGGGGATCGAATTCCGAGGGCGCCTCATTGAGGACCTTCCTCACCGCAGCGGTAAAGGCGAGCCTCAAGTCGGTGTCGGTATTCACCTTGTTGATGCCCGCCTCGATGGCCCTCTCGAGTTCCTCCGGGGGAACCCCCTTCGCCTCCTTCAGCTCTCCTCCGTAACGGGAGAGGATCTCGAGGATCCATCCAGGGACGCTCGATGCCCCGTGAAGGACCAGGGGGATCCCGACCCTCTGCTTTATCTCCCTCAGGCGCTCTATATCGAGCTTGGGCTCTCCCCTGAACTTGAAGGCCCCGTGGGAGGTGCCGATGGCCGGGGCCAAAAAGTCCACCCCTGTTTCGGCCACGAAGCGCTCCGCCTCTTCAGGGTCCGTGAGGGTGGCCTCCCGCTCCTGCACCGAGACCGTATCCTCTATCCCCTTAAGACGACCGAGCTCCCCCTCTACCGGGACCCCCGCGGCGTGGGCCATCTCCACCACTTCCCGGGTCACCCGGATGTTCTCCTCCAAAGGGAGATGGGAGGCATCGATCATCACCGAGGTAAAGCCCCCTCGGATACACCTCTTTATCACCTCGAGGTCCCTGCCGTGATCGAGATGAAGGGCCATGGGGATGAAACTTCCCTCAGCTGCCGTCCTCACCATCGAGACGAGGTAATCGAACCCCGCGTATTTTATGGCGCTTTCGCTGACGGCGATTATCACCGGGGAGGCGCTCTCCTCACAGGCGGACACTATCCCCTGAAGGACCTCCATGTTGTTGATGTTAAAGGCCCCGACGGCATAAGCACCGCTTGAGGCCGCCTCCAGGATCTCCTTTGCGCTGACCAAGGGCATCTCTTTCTCCTTTCCTTTTCGGCAACAAGGACCCTGCCCTTAATGGGAAGCCTTGATGAAGCGAGAACTTTTTGCTAAACCTTCTTGTCCCAGGTAAGTTTAGGTATGGGGCGGTGAAAATGCAAGGGATGAAGGGATATTTATGGTTCACCTGAGCAGGTTCGGGTCTGCCGGTCCGGCCGAAGAGGATAACGGAGCAAATATACGGCTGGAAGGTAAAGGAGAGGGAGATTCCCCTCCAGGTCCCCAGTCCCCAGCCCATAGAGACCGCCGAGGACCTTCTGTTCCTTCAGCGCCGGTGGGTTACCGCTGACATAGACAGGCTCTATGCCCTCCTCAGTCCCCTGGTTTCCTTCGAGATAGATCCCGAGGAGGGGCTGCTCCTGATGGAGTTCTCCCCTCAGGACGAGGAGTGGGTCCTCTCCATCCTCGAGGAGTTCGGCTGTCGCTGGACCCCCCTCGATGAGGAGAAAAGGGAAAGCTGCTGAGGATACCGGGCCCTCCACTCGGGAGGTATACACAACCCTCCCCTGAGGTCCGGGTTCTTGCAGGAGCATATGACCGCCTCTATCCCGAGGGATCGAGCAAAGGAGACTATCCTCTCATATCCCCTCTGGCGCAGGGGTCTGGGAAGGAGCTTGCTCCTGGTGGAGGTACCTACCTTACGCCAGGGCTGATTTCTGTACCCTACCCGAAGGACCCTTTCCCATACGGACCCGAGCTCCCGCCTAAGGTTATCCTCAATGGCCGGGCGGAGGTGGAGGTAATTGAGGGTGACCCTCCTCACCCCGAGCTCCCTCAGGGCCTTGAGGAGCGCCTTCATCTCCTCCTCCCCATCGGTGAGGAAGGGGATGATGGGATCTATCCTCACCTCGGCAGTGATCCCTGCCCTTCTGAGTCTCTCTATATTCTGCAGGCGTCTCTCGGGTGGGGCCGCACCGGGCTCGAAGCGGCGCCAGTACTCCTCGGAGAGCGAGACGAGGCCGATCTGGGCCCTGACCAACTCCCTTCTGTCCTTGAAGAGGTCAAAAAACCCCTCCCCTATCTCCCCCTTGGTGAGGAAGGAGATGGGTATGCCCCTCTGAAGGAGCGCCTCCATCGCCCTGAAGGTTATCTCCTGGATCGAGGGGTGGGGCTGGAAGCAATCGGTGGCGGTGTTGAAGACGACGAGCTGGGGACGAACCCTCCTGCGAGGGTTATCCAGCTCCCGGACGAGAAGGGAGGGCAGGTTCACATAGAGCTCAACCACCCCTTTCGGAGGGGCCTGGGAGTATCCCCTGGCATAACAGTACACGCAGTAATGGCTGCATCCGTTGGTCACGTTAAGGGCGTGAAGGCCCCTGAGGCAGCCGAAGGTGCACCGCTTGAGGACAGGCCCCCTCTTCTCCTTCGGCACTATCAGGACCGGCTGAAAGTCCCCTCCCATCGCTCAATAGACCTGGTCGGGAAAGGTGTTAACGTGAAAGTCCCTGCCTATTATCTTGTACATCTGGGGGGTTTCCCAGTCCTCTCCCAAGGCATCGGAGAGGATACCGTCGTAGATGGCCCAGCTCCTCCCTCTCACCGTCCTCTCCATCCCCCTCCTGCGGAAAGGGGTGCAACCGTCAAGCCTCTCGTATATCGCTCCCCCGGGCCGGAACTCCCGGTCGATCATCTGCATGAACTTGAGCCCCCGGAAGTAATTGAAACCATACCTCTCCCAGAAGATGGCGTTGTGATAATAAAGGGCCCCCAGGGTGATGGTCTTGAGGCCTATGGAGAGGGTAAGCCTCTCCAAACACTTGATGAACTCCCCGAGAAGGCGCAGCCCCGGCCTCACCATGCCAGGGGCAAGCCCGTCCTCCATCGCCCTGATCTCCTCGTAGATGTTCCTTGACCTGGTGCCATAAAGGGTATCCCCCCCAAAGATGTCCACATCCACATTATACCTCTCGGCAAAGGGGTTGTTTATAGTCACGAAATCGAGGGAGACACCGCGCATGAAGGGGTCCAGGGAGATCTGACAGGCGAGGATGCAATCCCTGTCCCCCGACATGTACCTCACCTCAAGGCAGGCGAAGTTCTCGTCCTCGGGGAAGATCCCCTGGACCACCTTCTCCCCTAAGTGATTGGTCAGGGTCTGGGGATCTATCTGGGGGATCTTCTTGAAGAGGGCCTCGGGCAAAAGCTGAAGGTAAAGACAGTCCCTCTCCTCCTTGGGGAGCTGGTTGAGTTTCGCAATGGTGAAGGCCATTCGCTCCCCCCTTCTGTAAGGGGACCACTAAGATTATCGGGATATCGCCCGAGGCCGAATTACTCCCACCTAAATCCTCTCCGTCACCAGGCGCTGCACCACCTCGGGCTCTGCCAAAGTGGAGGTATCGCCCAGGTCCTCTATACGGCCCTCGGCTATCTTCCTCAAGATCCTCCGCATGATCTTTCCGCTCCGCGTCTTGGGCAACGCATCCGCAAACTGCAGCTTATCCGGGGCTGCTATCGGGCCTATCACCTTCCTCACATGCCCGATGAGCTCCTTCCGCAGCTCATCGCTCTTCTCGAACCCCCTTTTCAGGGTGACGAAGGCGTAGATCCCCTGCCCCTTTACCTCATGGGGAAATCCGATAACCGCCGCTTCCGCCACGGCGGGATGGGAGACCAGGGCGCTTTCTACCTCAGCCGTCCCTATCCGATGGCCTGAGACGTTTATCACGTCGTCTATCCTGCCCATCAGCCAGAAATACCCGTCCTCATCCCTCTTGGCCCCGTCTCCGGTAAAGTAATAACCGGGGAACATGGTGAAATAGGTGTCCCTGAACCTCTTCTTCTCCGGGTCGTTCCAGAACCCCCGTAGCATCCCGGGCCACGGCCTCGCCATAACCAGCGATCCCCCTTCCTCCGGCTCGCACTTGCTGCCGTCCTCCCGAAGGATCTTCGGCTCGACCCCGGGGAAGGGAAAGGTGGCCGAGCCCGGCTTAAGGGGCGTAACCGGGAAGGGACTGATGAGGAACCCTCCGGTCTCCGTCTGCCACCAGGTATCCATGATGGGACATCTGCCTCCGCCCACGTTTTCGTAATACCACATCCAGGCCTCGGGATTTATCGGCTCCCCCACTGAGCCCAGGATCTTCAGGGTGGACAGATCCCTCCTCTTCACCCACTCCTCCCCCTCCTTCATCAGGGCCCTTATCACCGTGGGGGCGGTATAGAACTTGGTGACCCTGTATCTCTCCACTATCTCCCAGTACTTGTCCGGCGTGGGATAGGTGGGGACCCCCTCAAACATCACGCTGGTGGCCCCCAAGGCCAGGGGCCCGTAGACCACATAGCTGTGGCCGGTCACCCATCCCACGTCAGCGGTACAGAAGAAGACGTCCTCTTCCTTGATGTCAAAGACCCACTTGAGGGTCTGGGAGACATAGAGGAGGTAGCCGGCGGTGGTGTGGATCACCCCCTTCGGCTTCCCCGTGCTCCCGCTGGTGTAAAGGATGTAGAGAGGGTCCTCGGCGTCCATCACCTCGGGCTCGCACTCCGGCCTGACGTCATCCTGGGACATCTCCTCGTGCCACCAGAAGTCCCTCCCCCTCTTGAAGAATACCTCTGTCCCCAACCTCCTCACCACGATCACCTTCTCGACCTGGGGGCACTCCTCCAGGGCCTGATCGGCGTTGGTCTTGCTGTGGATCACCCTCCCGTTCCTGTAGTAGCCATCGGCGGTGATCAGGACCTTAGCCCCGCAGTCGTTTATCCTGTCCCTGAGGGACTCGGCGCTGAAACCCCCAAAGACCACGCTGTGGATCGCCCCGATCCTCGCGCAGGCGAGCATGGCGATGGCGACCTCGGGAATCATGGGGAGGTATATGGAGACCCTGTCCCCCTTCTTCACCCCGAACTTCTTCAGGACGTTGGCGAACTTGGAGACGTGATAATGGAGCTGCTGATAGGTGAAGACCCTGTTCTCTTCCAGAGGCTCTCCCTGCCAGATCAGGGCAGCCTTGTTCCTCCTCCAGGTCTCAAGATGCCTGTCTAAGCAGTTATAAGAGGCGTTGAGCTTCCCCCCGATGAACCACTTTATCTCAGGTCTCTCGAAGTCCCATTCCAAGACCTTCTCCCATTTCCTGTACCAGTCGAGCTGCTCCGCCAGCTCTCCCCAGAACCCCTCGGGATCCTCGAGGCTCCTCTGGTATATCTCCCTGTACTCCTCCATGCTCTTGATATGAGCCTCCTCCTTGAGCTCCTCGGGCGGCTCAAAGACCCTCGTCTCCTCCAGCATAGAAACGATGCTTCTTTCGGCCATCTCGCCCTCCTTTTCCTTTTTGAAAGGACCAAATCCCATCAAACTGAAGTTACTCCATGATAGCACATTCAGCGGACCATCGTCGAAGGCTCGAGAAATAGAGACCAAAGTCCACCTAAAAATATACATTTGGCCACTTGTAACTCCCCTTCCTGATGGACTAAATTCCGATCTAAGATGGGTAGACTTGACGCGAGGACGAAAAGGCAAAGGGAAGGGAAGGCCTTCCTGCCCTTAAAGGGACAGAAGGGACACACGGTCCTGATCCTTGACTTGAGCCTCAGCGGCGCATTTCTTAAGGGGAACCTGCCCGCGAAAAAAGGGCCCATAACCCTCCAGCTTACCGGAAAGGAACGGAGCCTGAGCTTAAAAGGGGTAATCGTGAGAAACGAGGAAGGGGGGAGGGCCATCAGGTTTCTCTGCCGAAACAGGGAGGAGGTATCCGATCTCTGGTCGGTGATAAGGGATGACCTGGAGGGAGAAAGACCCCAGAGGTGCCTTTACTGTGGCAGGGATCTGCCCGAGGAGGAATGTCCCCATTGCGGTCTCTCTCATGGGTTCGGTCATGAAGACTACCTCCCCGAACACCTGAAGAGGACGGTATATCAGAGGTTGAGGTGGCGACTCGAACGGTTGAATCCCGATCGCCTCCTCGCCCTGATCGCCTTCGTGGACGCTCA
>CBEVRB010000084.1:0-7262 GCA_965552155.1 uncultured bacterium | reverse complement strand
ACAACCCGCCACCCCGATTTTCAGCTCAGGCCTCGTCCGTTTGAGGTGCTCGAGGCGCCCGAGGAGGCTGTAAACCTTATGCTCGGGCTTTCTCCTGACGGTGCAGGTATTGATCAGGATCAGATCGGCCTCCTCAGGCACACGGGCAGGGGCGTAACCCGAGCTTGCAGCCAGGGCCAGCATCCGCTCCGAGTCCCGCTCGTTCATCTGGCAGCCAAAGGTCTTGATGTAGACCCTCCTTGGCATCAGCTCCTCACGTAAAACTTCCCCTCCAGCTTCTTCATCTTCTCTACGATCCCCCCGTACTCCAGCTCACTGTAGGGGAGCATGGCGGCTCCCGAGAAGCCCTGCTCCCTCATCTCTATTGCCTTCCTCGATACCTTCTCCCTGATGTAATCCCAGAAGGGGTGGTCGAAGGCATCGGCAGGGCCGGTGAGCTTGCCGTTGTGCACGCAGAAGGCGTGGCAGGAGACTATGGGAGGACCGTCGAAGTAGGAGACCGAGGAATTGATCTTCACCGGCATAAGGGGTCCTGTGTGGCTTCCCCGCATGAACCCCGCCACGTAGTGGCCGATGCTGAAGGGGGCCAGGACCTCGCCGGTGGCTGGGAAGTTCCCCTGGACCCGGACGATCATCACCGGGTCGTCCTTCCCGGTGTAGCGGCCCGCGATGTTATGGAGCCTCGAGGTGCTTACCGCCACAGCGATCTCGCCCGTATTCCGGGAGTGGATGCTCTCTACGACAAAGCGCTCGTTGTCCCGCAGGAGGGCCGCTATGTCATAGAGATCCTCGGGGGCATTGAGTTCTATTACCCTGTCCCCTTCAGTGTACTCCACGTCCATGATGGTGAACTTGAACCCTTTGTCCATCGAGGGGCTGAGCATGAGCCCTGAGCAGTACATCGGATCGGCGAAGGCTAGGAAGAGGGGAAGGTTGTAGGCCCCGGGATCGGTCTTGTCGGCGGCGAAGAAGAGGAAGGGCTCGTTGGGCCTCTCCTCGAACTCCATCTCCGCCACCGCCGGCCCGAGCCCCTTCACGTTCCCCGAGAAGGCGTCCTTAAGGAGGTCCTGCCCCGCCCCGTAAAGGCCCTCCTCCTTGGCCACCTCCGTCCCCGCCCGGAATGCCTCCCAGGCCAGTCGGTGGATATCCTCATCTCCCACTCCCCGCCGGTGGGAGATGAGGATCGCTATGTCATCGCCTGTGTGGCTCACGTAGAAGTCCTCAAGCAGAAGCCCCCTCCCTTCCCGATCTATGAACTCCTTCACCCTCTCGATGAGCTTCCTCGAGGGCATGATGTGACCTCCTACACTGCCTACGTCCGCCTTGATAACGCTCAATGTGATCTGCATCTCTCCCTCCTTTATTGAGATTTTTTGCGCCTGAGAAGGTCCATGATGGAAACGGGATGGTAACCTCCCATTCCCCCGTCCACCACCAGGACCTCACCGTTTACGTAAGAGGCCCCCTCACTGGCGAGAAAGAGAACCGCCTGGACCACCTCTTCAGGACGGGCGAACCTCGCAAGAGGCACCCGCTCCGCGAGAGAGGAGACGAACTCCCGATCCTTGAGCACCGGTTCGTTCATCCCCCCGGCCACAAATCCCGGGGCGACCGCGTTGACCCTTATCCCGTAACGACTCCACTCGTAGGCGAGCCCCCTGGTAAGGGAGATGAGGGCAGCCTTGCTCACCGAGTAGGCCAGAAGCCCCTTCTCACCGAAGAGCCCTACCTGAGAGGAGATATTGACGATTCTCCCTTTCCCCTGTTCTTTCATCACCGGAAAGACCGCCTGGCAGCAGAGGAAGGCACCGGTGAGGTTCGTCTCCAGGACGCGCCGCCACCCATCGGGGGAGATCCTCTCTGCGGGAAGGACGAAGGGGTTCACCCCGGCGTTGTTCACCAGGATGTCTATCCTGCCGAAGGTCTTGACCCCCTCTGTGACCATCCCCTTCACCTCTTCGGGCCTCGTTACATCCCCGAGGAGACCAGAGGCCTCACCGCCCTTCCCCTTGATCTCCTCAACTACCTCCCCTATCGCCTCCTCCTTTCTCCCGTTGACCAATACCTTAGCCCCCTCCTGGGCGAAGGCACGGGCGAAGACCCTGCCCAGTCCTCTCGTCGCTCCCGTGATCAGAACCACCTCTCCTGAAAACCTCATCCTCACCCCCTATTATCTCATAACCCTTTTTCGTTGCCAATTAAAGTTCCCATCGAGCGAGGACCTCCATCGCCCCCTCATCGGTAAGGTCCACTCTGAGAGGGGTTACCGAGACATAACCGGAGGCGACGGCATCGAAATCAGAGCCGTCAAGGGGCCTGTAGCCGGGATCCGCTCCCCCGATCCAGTAATATTTCTTCCCCCTCGGGTCGACCTTCTCGATGACGCAGTCGGAAAAAAGCCTTCTTCCGAGCCGGGTGACCTTGAACCCCTTGAGTTCCCCTTCCTCGCAGTTGGGGACGTTCACGTTGAGGAAGGTACGCTCGGGGAGGACGTGCTCGAGGATCGCGCGGGCGACCTTTAAGGCCACCTGAGCGGCGGTCCCGTAACGGTGGTTCTTCCTCGTGGCCAGGGAGATGGCGAAGGCCGGAATCCCCAGGAAGGTCGCCTCGAAGGCCGCTGAGACCGTGCCCGAGTAGACCACCTCCTCCCCCATGTTGGGGCCGTTGTTGATGCCGGAGACCAAGAGATCCGGCTTGGATTCCATCACCTGGGAGATGGCCATGTGGACACAATCCACCGGTGTCCCGTCCACGGCGAAGACCCTCTCGGATATCTGCTCGAGGCGCAAGGGGCGGTGCAGGGTGAGGGCATGGGCTATGGCAGTGCGCTCCCTGTCGGGGGCGACCACGAACACCTCCCCCCATCCCTCGAAGGCCTCCTTAAGAAAGCGGATCCCCTCTGAGAAGACGCCATCATCGTTGGTCAAAAGCACCTTCATCTGGTTTATTATAACCGATTTCCCCCTTTGAAAGAACTCTCCTGCTCGTTGCTAAAGGATGGATTCTGTTTTATGATAAACTTGACAGGATGAGGATCCTCGTGGTGGAGGATGAAAGGAAAGTAGCCAGCTTCCTCAAGAAGGGGCTGGAAGAGGAAGGATTTACGGTCGATTGTGCTTACGACGGTGAAGAGGCATTAAGGAAATTGGAGATCAACGGTTATGAGCTCGTAATCCTCGACATCATGCTTCCCGGGATAGATGGACTGGAGGTGGTAAGGAGGATGAGGGAGATGGGAGAGAACCTCCCCGTGCTGATGCTGACGGCGAAGGACTCGGTGGACGACATCGTCAGGGGGTTAGAGTCGGGAGGAGACGATTACCTGACCAAGCCCTTCGCCTTTGCGGAGCTTCTGGCCAGGGTGAGGGCCCTCCTGCGCAGGAGGCAGGCCGCTCAGGCCCTGGAGC
Source organism: uncultured bacterium (assembly GCA_965552155.1). Lineage (GTDB taxonomy): Bacteria > Desulfobacterota > B13-G15 > B13-G15 > B13-G15 > CAYRAR01. Next base: position 3,855 of record CBEVRB010000084.1, on the reverse strand, counting down.
TCCGGGTGGGGGATCTGGTCCTCAACCTGGCCACGAGGAAGGCCCGACGGGGCGATAAAGAGATAGAGCTCACGAGCAAGGAGTATGCCCTCCTCGAGTACCTGATGCGCAACGCCAATCAGGTGGTGACCAGGGGGATGATCGCCGAACACGTGTGGGATTACGACTTCGATCCCACAAGCAACATCGTCGATGTCTACATAAATCACCTCCGCAGAAAGATAGACAAGGACTTCGATATCAAACTCATCCACACCCTGCGGGGGGTGGGCTACATGTTGAAGGGATAGGATGTTCTTCCATACCCTGCGATTTAAACTCACCCTCTGGTACGTGGCCATACTGGGGGTTACCCTCTGCGCCTTCAGTCTATTCCTTTACCTGACCCTCTCCAAGGGACTGCACCGGAGTCTCGACAACAAGCTGAGGACCACGGCCGAAGTGATCGCCGCCTCGATCCGGAGACCCTTCGGCCCTGGTCCTTCCCTCGCCGACATAGACCAGATCATGAGGGAGCATTTCGGGATAAGGCCCCTCGGAAGGTTCGTCCAGGTCCTGGATGAGACGGGGAAGCGCTCCTCCAACATCCGAAACGTGGATATCCCCATGAGCATGGAGACCTTAGAACGGGTTTCCAAGGGAGAGACGGTCTTCGAGACGGTGACCGTAGCGAAGGAAAAGATCAGGCTGGTGACCCTCCCCATCTTCGAGAAAGGGAGGATGGTGGGGATCGTTCAGGTGGGAAGTCCTTTGGAGGAGATCGAGGAGGCGTTGAGACAGCTCCTACTGATCCTCCTTGTGGCCGTCCCCTCAGTGCTGATCCTGGCCGTGGTGGGAGGGCTGTTTCTCGCCAACAAGGCCTTAAGGCCTGTGGACGAGATAACCAATACTGCCCGAAAGATCGGCTCCTCAGGAGACCTCTCCCAGAGGATCAGGCTCAAGAAGAAGGTGGACGACGAGATAGGGCGTCTGGCCGCCACCTTCAACGAGATGATCGCCAAGGTGGAGAACTCATTCCAGCAGATAAAGCGATTCACCGCAGACGCCTCCCATGAGCTGAAGACCCCCCTGACCATCCTTCGGGGCGAAATAGAGGTGGGGCTCAAGAGGTTGAGGACCCCGGAGGAGTACCAGAAGATCCTGGCGAGCAACTTGGAAGAGGTCAAGCACATGTCCCGCATGGTGGAGGACCTGCTCACCCTGGCCCGGGCGGACATGGGGGCCCTGGAGCTCAGGAAGGAGGTGGTGGATCTCGGGGGACTGGTAAGGGAGGTCTGGGAGGAGGTGAGGCTCTGGGCCGAGGACAAGGGCGTGGAGCTCCTCTTCCAGGAGGACGGCGAGGCAAGGGTCATGGGAGACAGGGGCAGGTTGAGGCAACTGGCCTTAAACCTCATCGACAACGCCATAAAATACACCCCTTCAGGAGGAAGGGTTGAACTGAGAGTGGTGAGGGACGGGGATGAGGTGACCTTCTCTGTGGCCGATACTGGTGAGGGCATTCCCCCTGAGGACCTGCAGAGGATATTCGAGCGCTTCTACCGGGTGGATAAGGCCCGCTCCCGGCAGCGGGGAGGTACGGGATTGGGGCTCAGCATCTGCAAGTGGATCGCCGAGGCCCACGGTGGGAGGATATCCGCCGAGAGCGAGCTGGGAAGGGGGAGCAAATTCCACGTATCCTTCCCCCTTTACCGAGGAAGCTGAAGTCTTTCTTTCATTAAACCCCTTCCTGTTGTAAGATGTCTTAAAAAAGCGGAGGAGAAAGATGGAACTGTGGAGAAAGAAGGTAGCTGTCGTCCTTTTCTCTCTTTTGCTCATCCTTCCGGGACTCTCTTACGGTAGGGACCTGGTCCCCCTTAACCTCCCGGAGCTGGTGAAGGAGCTCAAGCCCACGGTAGTAAACATCAGCACCACGAAGCTCGTCCGCAGTCCCCTGGAGGACTTCTTCAAGAACTTCCGGGGGTTCAGGGATTTTTTCGGCGACGAGTTCTTCAGGTTCTTCCCGGGCCATCCCGAGTTCAGGCAGAGGAGCCTGGGGTCAGGCTTCATCATAGACCAAGAAGGGTACATCCTGACCAACAACCACGTGATAGAGAAGGCAGAGGAGATAAAGGTAAAGCTTTACAACGGCAAGGTCTATGACGCCGAGGTGATCGGTCGGGACCCCAAGACCGATATCGCCCTCATCAAGATAGAGGCCGATGAGGAGCTCCCGGTGGCGAAGCTGGGGGACTCCGATAAGCTCCAGGTGGGCGAGTGGGTGGTAGCCATAGGGAACCCCTTCGGTCTGGAGCACACCGTGACGGCGGGGATCATCAGCGCCAAGGGAAGGGTGATAGGGGCAGGCCCCTATGACGACTTCCTCCAGACCGATGCCTCCATCAACCCCGGCAACAGCGGTGGCCCCCTCTTCAATCTGAAGGGGGAGGTGGTGGGGATAAACACGGCCATTATAGCCGGTGGTCAGGGGATAGGCTTTGCCATCCCCATCAACATGGCCAAGAGGCTCCTGCCCCAGCTCAAGAGGGGAAGGGTGGTCTATGGGTACCTGGGGGTATACATTCAGGACCTGACCCCGGAACTCGCCCGCTCCTTCGGGCTCGAGGAACCTGAAGGGGCCCTGGTCACAGAGGTGATCCCCGACTCTCCAGCTGAAGAGGGGGGCATAGAGAAGGGGGACGTGATAATCGAGTTCGACGGCAAAAAGATCCACAACACCTATCAGTTGAGGAAAGAGGTAGGGGCCACCCCGGTAGGGAAGAGGGTCGAGGTCGTCGTGTTGAGGAAGGGGAAAAGGCTCTCCCTATGGGTCAAGATAGGGGAGCTGAAGGAGCTGGAGGTGGCCTCCCGGCCCGAGAAGGAGATAGGCAAATGGGGCCTGAGGGTCCAGGAGATCACCGAGGAGCTGGCCGCCCATTTGGGGCTCCCCGACACCGAAGGGGTCCTGGTGAGGGAGGTGAAGCCCGGCTCCCCGGCCCAGAGGGCAGGAGTGAGCCCCGGTGACGTGATAATCGAGATAGAGCAACAAAAGGTAAAGGATCTGGATGACTATCGGCGCCTGATGAGGAAATACGCCAAGGCGAAGAGCCTTCTCCTCACCCTCAGGATAAAGGCCCAGGACTACCACATCCTCTTCAAGGTCCTGCAGAAGGAGGGTTAAAGGATCTTATTGAGGGGGTACTCTATGATCCCCACCGCTCCCCTCTTGAGGAGTTTGGGGATCAGGTCCCTTACCTCCTTTTCGGAGATGACCGTCTCCACCGCCACCCATTCCTTATCGTAGAGGTCGGAGATGGTGGGGGCGGTAATGCTCGGAAGCACCTCTATTACTTCCTTGAGGCGGCTGCGGGGAACGTTCATCTTCAACCCCACCATCCCCTCCGCATCCAGGGCCCCTTTGAGCAGCTGAGCGATGGAGCTTATCTTCTCCCTCTTCCAGGGGTCCTCCCAGGAGGACCTGTTGGCGATCAGTTGAGGGTAGGTGACCATCAGCTCCTCGACGATCCTCAGACCATTGGCCCGGATGGTGCTTCCTGTTTCGGTAACCTCCACGATGGCGTCCGCCAATCCCTCCACCACCTTCGCCTCGGTGGCCCCCCAGGAGAACTCCACCTCCACCTTCACCCCCCTGGAGGCAAAGAAACGGCGGGTGAAGTTTACCAGCTCGGTGAAGACCTTCTTCCCCTCCAGGTCTTCCGCTCGCCGGACGGGGGAGTTCTCGGCCACCACCAGCACCCAGCGAGCGGGCCTGGAGGTCGCCTTGGAGTATATCAGATCCTGCACCACCACCACGTCAGAGCCGTTCTCCAAGATCCAGTCCTTCCCCGTGATCCCCGCATCGAGCGTCCCCATCTCCAC
>CBEVRB010000083.1:0-7273 GCA_965552155.1 uncultured bacterium | reverse complement strand
GGAGACCTTCGAAGGCCTTCTTGAGGCCTTGAGGGACGAGGTGGTGGGAAGGGGGCTGCATCGAGGAGTCGAGGCCTCCAGAATAAAGGAGGCAGTCCTCAAGGTCTTACGGGAACACGGCTTCTCCTTCAGGAGCATAAGGAACCTCGCCACGGTGAAGGGAAGGGAAAAGGAGCCCGGGCTTCTGGAGTTCGCTCGAAAATTCAACCTCCCCATAGACCCCTTCTCCTTGGAGGAGCTCAGAAGACAAAATCCCCCTTCCCCATCCGCAGCCCTCAGATCGCTGGGGGTGCCAGGAGTCTGCGAGTCGGCCGCTCTTCTGAGCAGCAGGGGAAAACTCCTGATCCCTAAAGTGAAATTCAGGGACATCACCCTCGCCGTGGCCCGAATAGAGGCTAGGCCAAGGGGAAAATTGTACATCGTCGGCCTCGGGCCGGGAGATTCGGATCACCTGACCTTCAACGCGAGAAAAGCCCTTGAGGGAGCGGATGTGGTGATAGGATACAGGAAGTATCTCTCTCAAATAGCCGAGCTTATCCCCCAGAAGGAGATCCTCTCCTTCGGGATGGGATCCGAGCTTGAGAGAGCAGAGCTTGCATTCGAGCTCGCCAGCTCCGGCAGGAAGGTCGCTCTGGTGAGCGGAGGGGATCCCGGAATTTACGGCATGGCCGGAGCGTTCTTCGAATTCATCGATATGGAGAAGAAGGTTCCGGATTTCGAGATAGAGATCATACCCGGCATCCCCGCTCTCTCCTCCGCCTCCTCCCTTCTCGGCTCTCCGCTAAGCTCCGATTTTGCCTGTATAAGCCTGAGCGATCTCCTCGTTCCCTGGGAGGTCATCGCCGAGAGATTGCGGAAAGCTGCCGAGGGGGAGCTCACCGATCTTGAGCACCTCCCGGAGCATGAGGCGAATATGTCCACCATTATTTTAATAGGGAATTCCTCAACTTTTAAATTCGGCAAGTGGATGATAACGTTTCGGGGGTATGGTATAAGGAAAGGAGGGAAGAATGAAGGAAAGGAAAGTCGAGATAGGTCTTGAGGGTGTAGAGGCGAAGGTGATTTATCACCGGCTCAAAGGGTTTGAGGTTAAGACCCTGCTCCTCTCGTTTGATAGGCCGAGGCGGGTGCTCTCGACCATGGAGGGCTTCAAGGAGGTGAGGTTTGTGGGGAATCACTACGATCCCCCCGAGCTCTGGGAGTACCTTCATGAGCATTTTGAAGAACACCGAAACTGGCTTCCGCAGGCTCTTGGACTTCCACCCGAGGAATCAGCCTTCCTCTTCACCGGAGCGGATATGGACAATCTGGGAGTAGGGGAGGAGGGATTTGAGGAGCTTAAAGTGTGCTGCTTTGCCACGGCGGGGGTGAAGAGCAACGCCATGAGGGCAGGAGTCGATAAGGCGGGTTCCCAGAGCGTGGGAACCATAAACCTAATCCTCCTTGCGAGCGCCGCCCTCACGGACGGGGCCATGGCGAGAGCCGTTATCACCGCCACGGAGGCGAAGACCTCGATCCTCCAGGATCTGGATATAAGGAGCAGCTACAGCCCCCAGCTTCAAGCAACTGGCACGGGAACCGATAACCTCATCATCGTCCCCGGAAGCGGGCCTCTCCTCACCTACACCGGAGGCCATTCCAAGATAGGAGAGCTCCTCGGGGTTGCGGTGAGGAGGGCGGTGGCAGAAGCCCTCGCAAAGCAGGAGGGGATAAGCGGAATCCGTAGGAAGCCCCTGGATAGAGGTTATGTTCAGGTCTATACCGGAAATGGAAAGGGGAAGACCACCGCCGCTCTGGGCCTTGCCCTGAGAGCCGCCGGTCATGGGCTCAGAACCTACATCGGGCAGTTCATGAAAGGCCAGCACTATGGAGAGCTTGAGGCAGTGAAGCTCGCAAAGCCTTACATCACCATCGAGCAGTACGGCCAGCCGGGTTGGGTTCACGTGCACAAGCCCCCGAAGGAGGAGGATATCCGATTGGCTCAAGAAGGATTGAGGAGGGCGAGGGAAGCCATGCTCTCTGGAGAGTACGATATCATCGTTCTCGATGAGATTACCACCGCCCATTATTTCGATCTCATATCCCTCGAAGATATGCTCGAGCTTATAAGGTCGAAACCCGAGAATGTAGAACTTGTATTTACCGGCAGGTACGCTCCCCAAGAACTCATTGAGATCGCGGATTTGGTGACGGAAATGAGAGAGGTGAAACACTACTATCAGAAGGGGATCTCGGCCAGAGATGGAATTGAGCGCTAAAAGCTAATTCAGAGCCGACGGCCTTCAGAGAATGGGAAGTGTTTTTGATGTGAAGCTGTAAAACACGGGCCATAACCCGTCTTTTTGGCCTCACTAAGGATCAACTTTCTCACCAGCAACCTGCTCCTTGGGGGGAAGTTTTCCTCAAACCGTGATATACTTTATCCACGGCTGCCCTGAAAGGTTTGATTTTTCGATCCCAGGGTACCTGAGCCCTCCAAAAGACCTCAAGGATGAGGTGAGCAGCCTCTACCCTCCCTATCCCTCCTTCCCCAGGGTGATACCTATGTCTGTACCCATGCACTAAAATCTTTAAAAATTTGCTTGACAAAATAGTTTGTTTGCGGTAGTTAAAGGGGTGGGATGAAGTGGGTTAAAGTGGGATAATGTTCCGGGGAAGATACGAGCATACGATAGATCCGAAGGGGAGAGTGAGTGTTCCTTCCAGGTTCAGGGATGTACTCAAGAGGGAGTACGGAAAGGAAGTGGTGATCCTCACCCCTGATGACTCATGCATCGCTGCCTTTCCCTTTGATGAGTGGAAGAAACTGGAGAAGAAGGCGCTCTCTTTTCCCTTCATGCATCGCGAAGCGAAGGTATTCCTTCGCTATTATATATCAGGGGCTGTGGAAATCAACATCGACGATCATGGTCGCCTCCTTATCCCCCTTTCCTTCAGGGATCATGCCCAGTTGAAGAAGGATGTGGTCTTCGTAGGGATGCTCAACAGGTTCGAAATATGGGACAAGGAGATCTGGGCCCAAGAACTGGCCCGGTATAGGGAAAATTTTGAAAAGACGAGCGAGGCTATAGCCGAATGGATGGTTCTTTAAATGGAGTTCTATCACCGGCCTGTCTTGGTGAAGGAGGTACTGGAGGGGCTCAAGTGCCAGGAGGGGGGCACGTTCCTCGATCTGACGGTGGGGGAAGGGGGACATGCGGAGAGGATCTTAGAGGCCTCGAAAAAGACGGTGATCATCGGAGTAGATTGGGATGAGGAAGTCTTAGAGAGGGCGAGGAGGCGGCTCGCCCCTTACGGGAATAGGGCGCTCCTTTTTAGGGACAATTTCGTAAACTTCCCCGCCTTGCTGGAGGACCTGGGGATTGAAGAGGTGGACGGGATACTCCTCGATCTCGGCCCCTCCCTCTTCCATCTGGCCCGTCCCGGGAGAGGGTTCAGCTTCAGGGAGGATGGCCCGCTGGATATGAGGATGGACAGAAGGCGCCCCCTCAACGCCTATCGAATCGTGAACTTCTGGCCCCTAGATGAGTTGAGGAAGATAATCAGGGAATACGGCGAGGAGAGATGGGCCACGAAGATCGTGAAAGTCATAGGCGAGGTGCGGTCCACCAGGAGGATCAGGACTACGAAGGAGCTGGCCGACCTGGTGGCCGAGGTGATCCCCCGTCGCTATCACCCCCAGAAGATCCATCCGGCCACCAAGACCTTCCTAGCCCTCAGGATAGCCGTCAATGAGGAGTTGAAGAACCTGAAGGAGACCCTGGAGAAGGTCCCTTCCTTCCTCAGGAAGGGAGGACGCCTCTGCATCATCTCCTTCCACTCCCTGGAGCACAAGGTGGTAAAGGAGGCCTTCCGCAGGTTTTCCAGTGACTGCATCTGCCCGTCCTGGTTTCCTCAATGCCTCTGTGGAGGGGGGAAAAAGATGATGGAGGTAATCACCCGAAGGCCCATAACGCCTTCGGAGGAAGAGAAGAGGGATAACCCCCACAGTCGCAGCGCCCAGTTGAGGATCGCGGAGAGGGTCTGAGGGATGAAGAGAAAGGAATCGACGCGAAGGAGGAGAGACCGAAGAGAGGGGGCCTTCCTTTCACCCCTGCAGCTTCTTCTGATCCTCCTTCTCTTCTTAGAACTTCTCTTTCTGGTCTGGACGCGCCTTGAGACGGTTCGCCTGGGATATGAAATATCCCGACTCACCAGGATCAAGGATCAATTGGAGAGGGAGAACAGGGAGTTGAGGGTTGAGATGGCCACCCTCTCCTCAGCCCCCCAGTTGGAGGAAAAGATCCGAAAGGAACTCCTGCTTTTCCCCCCGCCCAAGGAGAGGGTGATCATCGTCAGCGAGGAGACCCCATGAAGCAAAGGGAGTTCTTCCCGAAGAGGGCCTATTTCCTCACTTCCCTGATCTTGGCAGCCCTCTTTGCCATCGGGTGGAAGGCAGGGGAGGTGCAGATCGTCCATCGAGACCAATACCTTGCCCTCGCCCATAAACAGTATTTTTACAAAGTCACCCTCCCTCCCCGACGGGGCATCATCTACGACCGAAGGGGGAAGGAACTGGCCGTGAGCGTTCGAACCCCTTCCCTTTACGCGAACCCCCGTCAGATAAGGGATAAAAGAAAGGTCGCCCGCCTCCTGGCCCCTCGTATAGGGAGGCCGAGGAGTGAGATCGAGAAGCTCCTGGGGACACCCCGTTACTTCGTGTGGCTCAAGAGGAAGCTGACCCCCTCCCAGAAGAAGGAGATAGAGGCCCTGAGGATAAAGGGGATAGGCTTCCTCCCTGAAAACAGGCGCTTTTATCCCTACAGGGAGCTTGCCGCTCCCCTCATAGGCTTCGTGGGGACGGATTCCCAGGGACTCGAAGGCCTGGAGAGGACCTACGAGCGCTGGCTGAGGGCGGCCCCCAAGACCCTGATCCTCGATAAGGACGCCCTCGGCAACTGGATCTCCTTGCCTACTTTCCAGGAGCGTCCTTCTCCTTACGACATCCACCTCACCATAGATGTAAACGTTCAGTACATGCTGGAGAAGGAATTGAAAAGGGGTATAATAGAGACAGGAGCAAAAGGAGGGGTTGGGATCGTGGTTGATCCCTGGAAAGGGGAGATACTGGCGATGGCCACTCTCCCCTCTTTTAATCCCAATCTCTTTCAGAACTATCCCCGCAGTCGCTGGCGCAACAGGGCGGTGTGCGATCTCTTCGAACCGGGGAGCCTGATCAAGGCCTTCCTCATCGCTGCGGCCATCGAGGAAGGACTGGTAAAAGAAAGGGACATATTCTTCTGTGAGAAGGGAAGATATAGGGTGGGGGATGTGATCATCCACGATGCCAAACCCCATGGGTGGCTCGATATAAGGAGGATCATCCAGTACTCGAGCAACATCGGAGCGGTGAAGATAGGTGAGATCCTCGGCCCCTACAAGTACTACCGTTATCTGCGGCGGTTCGGCCTCGGGGAAAAGACAGGGATTGATCTCATCGGAGAGGAGGAGGGCATCCTGCGCCCTGCCCGGAAGTGGACCAGGATCGACCTGGCAACCCTATGTTTCGGTCAAGGGCTCTCCGCCACCCCGCTGCAACTGGCGATGGCCTTCTCCGCCATCGCCAACGGGGGGAAGCTGTTGAGGCCGTATGTGGTCAGATCGATAACCGACCGTCAGGGAAGGGTGGTGAAGGAGAAGAGACCCAGGGTCAGGAGAAGGGTTATAGGTGAGGCGACGAGCAAGGCCATCCTCTCCTTCATGAAATCCGTGGTCTCCGCCAAGGGGACAGGGCGAGAGGCCCGGGTAATGGGATATGCCATCGCGGGCAAAACGGGAACGGCCCAGAAATACGACCCAACCCTTGGAAGGTACAGCGATGAGCAGTTTGTCGCCTCCTTCGTAGGGGTCCTTCCGGCCGATGACCCGAAGGCGGTGGTGCTCATCATGCTGGATGAGCCATCAAACCATGCCCATGGGGGGACCGCCGCCGCCCCCGTGTTTCGGAGGGTGGCTGAGGGACTCACCAAATACTGGGGGATACCACCCCAGCTGCAGCTTGCCTCCCGGATAGAACCCCTTCCCCTATCCCCCCGTCAAGGAGAACGGAGGAGGCTCTATAAGGATCCGTCGAGGATGCCCGACCTGCGGGGCCTCTCGGTGAGGCGGGTCCTCAGGCTCCTTGAGGGGAAGGGGGTGATCCCCGTTGTAGAGGGATGGGGCCTCCTTCAGGATCAGAATCCTCCTCCGGGTAAGAGGCTGCGAAGGGGAGAGAAGGTATGGCTCAGGTTTAGCCCGAAATGGAGTTCGGGGAGTTGATAAAGGGACTGGAGATCATAAGGTCGGCGGGCGACCTCGGGAAGGAGATCAAGGGCGTCGCCTACGATTCGCGCCTCCTCGAGGAGGGGGAGGTCTTCGTCGCCATAAGGGGGACGAGGTGGGATGGGCATGACTTCATTGAGGAAGCGATGAAGAAGGGAGCCTCGGGGCTGATCCTGGAAAGGGAGCCCCCGGGAGGGCTCCCCGTCCCCTGGGTCCAGGTCCCTTCGAGCCGAAGGGCCCTTGCCCGGATCTCCTGTCGCCTCTTCTCCCACCCTTCCCTCTCCCTCAGGGTCGTGGGGGTGACGGGGACCAATGGGAAGACCACCACTACCTACCTGCTGGAGTCCATCCTGAAGGAGGCCGGCCGGGAGGTGGGGGTGGTGGGAACGGTAAACTACCGGTACAAGGGGAAAGAAGTCCCGGCCCCTGTCACTACTCCGGAATCTTATGACCTGCAGAAAATCCTGCGAGAGATGGTTTCCAAGGGGGTCCAAGACCTGGTGATGGAGGTCTCTTCCCATGCCTTAGAGCAGGGACGAGTGGAGGGATCCCACTTCGATGGGGCGATCTTCACCAACCTGAGCCATGACCACCTCGACTACCACGGGGAGATGTCCCGATACTTCGAGGCGAAGAGGAGGCTCTTCACCGAGGTGCTGACCGAAAGCAGAAAGGGGGATCGCTGGATGACCTACAACGTCGAGGACCCCTGGGGGCAGAGGTTGGCCGAGGGGGTTTCGGGGATGAGGAAACTCCCCTTCGGGATAAAGAGAGGTGAGGTGAGGACCCTCAGGTACTCCCTAAGCCTTCGGGGGTTCGAGGCCGAGGTCATAACGCCCGAGGGTCCCTTCAGCCTTCGATCCTCACTCCTCGGCAGACATAACCTCTACAACGTCCTGGCCTCGGTGAGCGCTGCCATCCTCCTCGGGGTGGAGATCGAAGCTATCAGAAGGGGGATAGAGGGGCTTAGGGC
>CBEVRB010000082.1:0-7308 GCA_965552155.1 uncultured bacterium | reverse complement strand
AAGCGCAAGGGGGTGGCAGAGGTGAGGGTCCTTGCCCTTCCTTTAAGCAACTGAAGGTATCTCCAGAGATAAAAGGGATTGACGTCCCTTCCGAGCCTCTTTCCCCCTTCGAGGAGGGTGACCTCCACTCCCTGGCGGACGAGGAAGAGGGCAAGGGCCATCCCTACCCCTTCTCCTCCTACCACGATGGCCTCCTTTCCCTTCATTTCCCCCGTCATCACCTGGTAGGGGGTGAGGAAGGGGCCTTCGAAGGGGGAGATGTAGCGGGCACCTGTGGCCAGCACCACCGTGTCGAATCCCCGGTGGGCGAGGGATGAGGGGGTGGGTTCCTCTCCGGTGATCACCTCTACCCCCTTCCTCTCGCATTCTCCCCTCAGGTGATCGACGAGGCGCAAGAACTCCCTGTCACCCTCCTCTACCTTCGAGGCGAAGAGGAGGCTTCCCCCCAACCGGATTTCCCTCTCGTAGAGGGTCACCTCGTGGCCCCTTTTAGCCGCTACCGCAGCGAACTCCATCCCCGCCGGTCCCCCTCCCAGAACGGCGATCTTCTTTCTCCTCTTTGCCGGGAAGAACCCCCGATACCCGCTTCCTTCCTCCCCCTCCTTCCCTAAGGTGGGGCGGACGGTGCACATGATGGGCTCATGATAGTAGAGGCGGATGAAGCAGAGGTTGCAGGCCACGCACGGGATGATCTCCTCCTCCCTCCCCTCCCGGGCCTTCTGGGGGAGCCTGGGGTCGGCAATCATGGGACGGCATACCTCCCAGAGGTCGATGTCCCCCCGGGCGATCGCCTCCTCGGCTACCTGAGGGGTGAAGAGGCGAAAGGCCATGGCCACAGGGACGGATACTACTTCCTTTACCCTTTTTGCCACCCAGAGCCAGTGGCCCATGGGGACATCGCGGGTGATCACCGACTGGGAGGATTCATGCCACCCCACCGTCACGCTCACGTAATCGGCCCCTGCCTCTTCGGCGAGGCGGAAGCTCTCCAGGCTCTCCTCTAAGGAGTTTCCTCCCCGGTCCTCGAGGAGCTCAAGGCCGCAGAGCCTTATCCCCAGGGCGACCTTCTCCCCCAGGGCCTCCTTTATCCCGGAGAGGATCTCGGTCATGAGGCGGCATCTCGAACGGATGTCCCCTCCGTATTCATCGGTCCGGTGATTGGTGTAGCGGGAGATGAAGGTGGAGATGAGGTATCCGACGATGCCCGAGATCTCCACTATGTCAAAGCCCGCCCGGGCGGCCCTCTTCGCTGCCTCGATGTGATCCTTTATCGCCCTGCGGATGTCGGCCTTGGTCATCTCCCGCGGGGGCTTAAAGTAGGAGAGCCTCTGGGGGATGGGGGAGGGCATGAGGCAGTAGTCGAGCTCCACACCTCCCTCTCTCCCGCAGTGCATGATCTGGAGGGCCGCCAAGGCCCCGTGCCGGTGAATCGCCTCGGCGATCCGGGAGAGCCCCTCGAGGAAGCGGTCGTCATAGATCGCCATCTGGCCCATGAATCCCTTCCCCTCCCCCTTCGGGTCGGGGTAAGCCCCCTGGGTCGTGACGATTCCCGCCCCGCCCTCGGCCTGGGCCTCCATATAGGCCACCTCTTTGTCTGAGACATAGCCGTCCCTGAAGTTGAAGTTGGTCTCCGTGGCGGCGTACTTCACCCTGTTCTTTGCGGTGAGAGGGCCGATCCTCAAGGGGGAGAATATATGGGGGTATCTGGGGGTCATCGGACCCTTCGGGGATAGGCAGCAATGACCAGGATATGGGTGGCCTGAGAGGTGTTGTTATGGAGGCCGTGGATGGACCCCTGAGGGATCCAGATGGCGTCCCCTTCCTTCACCTCCCTCCTCTCATCCCCCACCCGCATGATGCCTCCCCCCTTGAGGATGTAATAGATCTCCTCGACCGGGTCCACATGCTCCTCGATGGCGTTTCCGGGAGGCAGGATGGCGTGGGCCAGGAACTCCATGCCCTGGAGGAGGGGGCTCGTCATGAGCATCCTTGCCACCGCCCCACCGTGGGCGATGTAGGTGGTCTCGAGGACCTCAGGATCATCCAGGTTCCTCACTATCATCTCAGAAGATCTTGAGCCCTTTCCTCGAAGGGGTCCCGGAGGAGGATCGTCTCCTCCCTTTCGGCCCCCACTGAGATGATCGAGAAGGGGACCCCGAGAATCTCCTCGAGCCTCTCTACATATCTCCTCGCCGCCCTGGGGAGGTCATCGAGGCTGCGGGCCCCTCGTATTTCCTCCTTCCAGCCCTCCATCTCTTCGTAGATGGGGCGACATTTGGCCACAAGCTCCGCCCCATAAGGGAATTCCTCCACCTTTTCGCCATCCAGCAGATAGGAGGTGCATATCCTTATAGGGTCAAGGCCGGTGAGGGTATCGAGTTTGGTGAGGGCTAAGGCCCCTATGCCGTTCACCCTGATGGCATGGCGGACCACCACCGCGTCGAACCAGCCACAGCGCCTCGGCCTTCCCGTAGTTGCCCCGTATTCCCCGCCCCTCTCCCTGAGGTAATGCCCCACCTGATCGGTGAGCTCGGTGGGGAAAGGCCCTCCTCCCACCCTGGTGGTATAGGCCTTCGCTACCCCGAGTACGAGGTCTATCTGGGTGGGGCCGATTCCCGCACCGCAGCAGGCCCCCCCGGCCACCGTGTTGGAGGAGGTCACGTATGGGTAGGTCCCGTGATCCACGTCCAGCAGCGTCCCCTGAGCGCCTTCAAAGAGGACCCGCTTCCCCTCCTTCAGGGCCTGGGCGAGGAAGAGGGAGGTGTTGGTGATGAAGGGGCGGAGCCTTTCCCGGTACCGGAGGAGGTCCCTGAAGAGGTCCTCCACCTCGATCTCCTCTCCCAACAGGTCCCGGGTATAGGGGGCCCTCGTCTCCAGCAGCCTCTGGAGCTTGGACCGGAGGATCTCTTCATGAAGGAGGTCTCCTACCCTTATCCCCACCCTGGCCACCTTGTCCTCATAGGCCGGGCCGATTCCTCTCCTGGTGGTCCCGATTCCCTTCTTTTCCTCCCGGGCCCGATCTATTGCCTTATGGTAGGGAAGGACCAGGTGGGCCGCCTCGCTCAGGAGGAGCTGGTCAGCCTCCACGGGGTGTCCCCGCTCCCTGAGGGAGTCGAGCTCCTCCACGAGGACCTCAGGGTCCACCACGACCCCATTTCCTATGACGCACTTTTTCCCCTTATGGAGTATCCCCGAGGGGATGAGGTGGAAGATGAACTTCTGCCCCTTTATCACCAGGGTGTGCCCGGCGTTGCTCCCCCCCTGGAAGCGGACGATCACATCGGCCCTGGAGGCGAGGAGGTCTATGACCTTCCCCTTCCCTTCATCTCCCCACTGAGCCCCGACGACTACCAGACAAGGCATAAGGCCCCCTTAAAGTTGCACTAACTTCACGGAGAGCACGTTGGGCAGGCGGGCGATCTCATCGATCACCTCTTCAGAGGGGACGGAGTCCAGGTGCAGGATGCAGAGGGATTTCCCCCCCTCGGTGTCCCTTCCGAAGTGCATGTTACCGATGTTTATCTCCTTGGTGCCCAGGGTCGTTCCGATATTGCCGATCACCCCGGGTTTGTCCCATGTATCTACCAGGAGGATCGTTCCCTCCGGAACCGTCTCCACCCGGTACTCGTTGATCTTCACCAGTCTCGGCTCCTTTTTCCCGAAGAGGGTCCCGGCCACCAGGTGCTCCCCTTCCTCCCCCTTAGCCCTCAGGGTGATCAGGCTGGTGAAGTCGGCCGCCTCGCTCATCTTCGATTCCCTGTACTCGATCCCCCTCTCCTTAGCGATGAAGGGGGCGTTGACCTCGTTGACGCTCTCCTCCATGTAGAAGCGCAGAAGGCCTGCTAAGGCTGCCGCTGTAAGCGGGGCCACATTGTGGCGGGTTACCTCCCCCTGATATTCTATGAGGAGCTCCCGGGCAGGGAAGGGGCAGGTCTGGGCGAAGAAGGCCCCCATCTGTTTCGCTAAGTAGAGAAAGGGGCCGATGGTGGCCAGGGTCTCGGCATCCACCGAGGGGACGTTCACCGCGTTCCTCACCGTCCCGGTCTGGAGATACTCGAGGACCTGCTTGGCGATGGCCACGGCGACGTTCTGCTGGGCCTCTGTCGTGGAGGCCCCAAGATGGGGGGTGCAGACCACGTTCTCCAGCTCCAGCAGCGGGTTGTCAGGAGGAGGGGGTTCCTGGACGAAGACGTCCACCGCCGCAGCCCTCACCTTCCCGCTCCGGCACGCCTCGGCTAAGGCCTCCTCGTCCACTATCCCCCCCCTGGCGCAGTTAATGATCATCACCCCGTCCTTCATCCGGGAGATCGCCTCCCGGTCTATCATCCCCTCGGTCTCCTTCGTCTTGGGGACGTGGACGGTGACGATATCGGAGCGCTGAAGCAGCTCCTCAAGCCCCACCAGCTCGATCCCCCTCTGGGCAGCCACCTCCGGGGAGATATAGGGATCGTAGGCCAGGACCTTCATCCCCAGGCCCTTGGCCCTGTTGGCCACGATGCTCCCGATGTTTCCCAGGCCGATCACCCCCAGGGTCTTCCCGTAGAGCTCTACCCCCATGAACCGCTTCTTCTCCCACTTCTTCTCCCTCATCGAGGCAGCGGCCTGAGGGATCTTCCGGGCGATGGCGAACATGAGGGCGAGGGTGTGCTCGGCTGCAGCCATGGCGTTTCCACCAGGGGTGTTCATCACGATTATCCCCTTGCGGGTGGCAGCTTCCACATCTATGTTGTCCACCCCCACCCCGGCCCTGCCGATCACCTTTAGTCCCTCGACCCCCTCGAGGACCTCGGCGGTCACCTTGGTGCTGCTGCGCACGATCAGGGCATCACATCCCTTGAGGGCCTCCCTCAGCTCGTCAGGGGAGAGCCCCTTCCTTACCTCCACTTCAATCCCCTCGGCCTTCTCGAGGATCTCTATTCCCTGGGGGGAAAGGTCATCAGCGACCAGTACCTTCATCTCTGCCTCCTATGAGCTCAGGATCTCCTCTGCCACCTTCACCCCTTTGCCCATCTCGACCGGATAGCCCACCTCCTTGAGCAGCATCTCCAGGGCCCCTACCGCCTGAAGGACGTCTGTGGGCTGGAAGTATCCCATATGGGCGATCCTGATGATCTTTCCCTTAAGCTGTGCCTGGCCTCCGGCCACTATCAGGCCGAAGCGTTCTTCAAAGGCGCTCTTCAGCCTCTTTCCGTCTATCCCTGGAGGGACCTTTATGGCAGTGACCGAGGGGCTGGGAGAGGAGGCGAGGAGTTCAAGCCCTAAGGCCTTGACCGCCTCCCGGGTGGCCCGGGCGAGTTTCTCGTGGCGGGCAAAGACACTCTCAAGGCCCTCCTCCCGGATCATCCTCAGGGACTCCCTTAACCCCACCACCAGGGAGATGGCCGGGGTGAACTGGCTCTGGTTCTTGCGCTGGGACTCTCGCTCTTTCTTGAAGTCAAAGTAGTACTTGGGAAGCGTGGATCGTTCTACAAATCCCCATGCCTTCTCGCTCAGGGCCACAAAGGAGAGCCCTGGCGGCAGCATCAGGGCCTTCTGCGATCCGCTCACCACCACATCCAGCCCCCAGCGATCCATGGGGAGGTCATAGGTTCCAAGGGCAGAGATGGCATCTACCACCAGGATAGTCCCATCCCTCCCTCTTACGATTTCGGCGAGCTCTTCGATGGGATGGATCACCCCTGTGGAGGTCTCACAGGCCTGGACCAGGACCGCCTTTATGGAGGGGTCCCCGTCCAAGGCCCTGGACACCATCTCCGGATCCACCGCCTCCCCCCACGGGACGTCTATGGGGGTGACCTCGATCCCATAGGCCTCGCAGATCTCCCCCCACCTCTCGCCGAACTTTCCGCCCCTCACCACGAGGACATTGTCTCCCGGAGAGAGGGTATTTACCACCACCCCTTCCATCGCCCCTGTCCCCGAGGAGGCGAAAACCAGTACATCCTGCTCGGTCTGAAAGACGTATTTCAGCCCTTCTCTCACCTCCTGGAAGATCTCCTCAAAGGCGGGATCGCGGTGATGGATCAGGGGCTGGGCCATGGCCAAAAGTACCCTTTCTGGTACCGGAGTAGGACCGGGTGAGAACAACTGCTTTTTCATTTTACCCCTCGCTCAAGGATTTGAAAGGATTATCACAAGCCCGAAGAATTTTAGAGAAAGGGTTCTGCTATGTCAACAAGAAGAAAAGCGGGAAGGGGGGAAATTGGTGCCTGGAGCGGGCCTCGAACCCGCACGGGGCAGAGCCCCAAGGGATTTTAAGTCCCTTGCGTCTACCAGTTCCGCCATCCAGGCCATCATTTATTTTCCCCCTCAGAGAGGACCTTGTCAAGCAGACTGAGAGGCAAAGGGGCACTTGGTATGGATATCAAGCCTTATCCTCAGGGTGGTGTGCACACCATGGGCCCTCAGCCACAGCAGCAGAGGTTTGTAGACCTCAGGGGGCAGGGCCCTCTTATCGAGCAGGTGTTTGGTATCGAGTTGGGCCTCTGTGAAGGGTTCTATGGATTGGTAGCGGTACAAGGGTCTTGGTTTTCCCCGGGATGGTGCCTGGGAATTACACCCTGACCAAAATGTCGGGTATCTCTATACCATGTGCCCCTGGACCCGGACATGGGCTTGACACAGAAAGGGATCCTGTGTAATTTATCAAAAAAGGGCGGTTAGCTCAGAGGGAGAGCGCTACCTTCACACGGTAGAAGTCACTGGTTCGATCCCAGTACCGCCCACCAGGTGAAAGGGAAGCGGCGAAAGGCCGCTTTTTTTATCTCTCCAGGTCCCGGTACGCTGGGAGGAGGCCGAAGCCATCGGCTTTCACCACTGCCCTCTTTACCGCTTCGGCCACTGCCTCTTGGGCAAGGGGGGCGATGTTGTGCAGATCGGCATCGACCTCTCCGGTCGAGAGGGCGAAGATCACGTCGCCATCGAAGAGGGACCCGTAGGGGGAGAGGGTGCGAAATAGCCCCCCCGAGGCCATCTGGGCGAGCTTGGTCGTCTCGGTTTTGGTGAGGGAGGCGTTGGTGGCCACGACCACCAGGGTGGTGTTCTGCAGGGGAAGGGTCCCAAACCTCTCCTTCCTGATCCCCTTCCTCAAGAGCTCCATCGTGCTTGTAAGACGGCGCCCCGAAGGTGAGTCCCTGAGCCCGGCAAGAAGGGATCCTGTCACCGGGTCGAGCACATCGCCGAAGGAGTTCACCACCGCCAGGGCTCCCACCACCAGCCCCCCTGGACCCCTTCGGCTCGCCGTTCCGAGGCCCCCCTTGGAGGCTCGCTGGAGCTCGTAGAGCTTTCCCACCGTGGCCCCGGTGCCGG
>CBEVRB010000081.1:0-7399 GCA_965552155.1 uncultured bacterium | reverse complement strand
TTGACTACTTGGGGGTGATGCGCAACCTGTTTGGCTTTAAGGTGATCGTCCCTGCCGATCCCAACCAGGCCGACAGGGCGATCCGTTATGCTGCCACCCAATGGGGAAACTTCCTGGTTACCACAGGCAGGGAGAAGGAGCCGGTGATAACCACTGAGGAAGGGAGGCCCTTCTTTGACGATTCCTATACCTTCCGCTACGGGAAAGGGGACCTCCTGCGCCCCGGGGATATGGGGGCGATCGTGACCATGGGAGGGATGGCCTCGAGGGCTATCCGAGCATGGGAGAGGTTGAAGGAGGAGGGGATAAGGGTGATGGTGATAAACATCTCCTGCCCTTTCTCCCTTGACAGGGAGCTCCTCCGTCAGGCGGCCTCCACAGGCCTCATCATCACCTACGAGGACCATCACGTGGAGACCGGCCTGGGCTGCGAAGTGGCAAAGCTTATCGCCGATGAGGGGTGGAGGGTCCGGTTCCGCCGCCTCGGGATCACGGCCTATGGCCTTTCAGGGAGACCGGAGGAGCTCCTCAGGATCCAGGGGCTTGACGAGTCCTCGCTCACAGAGGCGGTGAAAAAGGAGGTGAGGAGAGGATGACCGAGGATTACAAGAAGGCCTACCGCACCATAATGGAGGACCACTTCCCCGACGAGATGGTCATAAGGTTTGGGGAGCAGACCCTCATATACCGGAAGAGGACCTGGAGGATACCGGATGAGAGCACAGGGGAGCTGGTGGAGAAGGGGCTGAGATATGGGGAGAACCCCGGTCAGGAGGCAGCCCTCTATGAGCTGGTGAACGGCAATCTGGTCCTTGGGGACTGCCATTTCATAGAGCCGGGACGGGGTCTGGTGAGCGCCATAACTGAGGAGGACATGATCCAGGCAGGCAAACATCCAGGGAAGATAAACCTGACCGATGCGGATGCTGCCCTGAACGTGCTGAAATATCTTGGGGAGAAGCCCGCCGTATGTATCGTCAAACACAATAACCCCTGTGGGGTTGCCTACGGAGAGAGCCTCGCTGAGGCTTACGAGAGGGCCTATATGGCCGACCGGATAGCCGCCTTTGGGGGATGTGTCGCCCTGAACTGCTCGGTAGATAAGGCCACGGCGGAGCTTATGGCCCGCAGCTACTTGGAGGTGGTGGTCGCCCCGGATTATGAAGAGGGGGCCCTTGAGGAGCTGAGAAAGTGGAAGAACCTGAGGATCATAAGGATCGGGAGGATGGATCGGCTGCATGAGTACGCCGAACTGCGCTATGTGGACTTCAAGTCCCTGATAGACGGGGGGATAATAGTGCAGCAGTCCTTCGTCAACCGGGTGAGGTCGAAGGAGGACCTCAAGCCTGCGGTGGCCCACTACAAGGGCAAGGAATACCGGATAAAGAGGCTCCCCACGGAAAAGGAGTACGATGACATGCTCTTTGGCTGGGCGGTGGAGCAAGGGGTGACCTCCAATTCGGTCATCTTCGTGAAAGACGGCGTCACCGTGGGGATAGGGACCGGAGAGCAGGACCGGGTGGGAGTGGCGGAGATAGCGGTCTTTAAGGCTTACACCAAATATGCCGATGCCCTGAGCTTCCGCACCTATGGAGTCCCCTATAAGGTCCTCGAAAGGGAAGTGGAGGAGGGAAAGAGGCCCAGGGAACAGAAGGAGGAGATCGATCAGCGGGTGAAGGAGGATCGGGGAGGCCTCAAGGGCTCGATAATGGTCTCCGACGCTTTCTTCCCCTTCCGGGACGGGGTCGATGTGGGCATAAAGGAGGGGATAACCGGGATCGTGCAGCCCGGCGGGTCGGAAAGGGATTACGAGTCGATCATCGCCTGCAACGAGGCTACACCCCCCGTCACCATGGTCTTCACCGGCCAGCGGGCCTTCCGTCACTGATCGGAACCGTTTTTGCTTATTTATAACTGGGCCTTGACCAATGGGCAGGTTTTTTAGTATTTAAGTAAAGTTGAGGAGGCCGGGTGAAAAGACGTGGCCTTTACACCATCTGGGTCTTCAAGGGGGAAGATTTTAACCCCCGCCGTTTTAAGATTCCTTCCTTTTTGATCAAGTTTTTCACGCCCATCTTCCTGGTGATCATCATCACCTTTCCTTTCATCACTTACGACTATGTGAAGAAAAGGGTCCTATTGAAGTACCTTAAGAAGGAAATCCGTTCCCAACGCCAGGTGATTTCTTCTATCCAGAAGGAAGTCGAGATCTTCAGGAAGAGGCTCGCCGAACTTCAGGAGTTCAACAGAAAGATCCGCATCATAGCCAACCTGGAGCCCGAGGAGGAGGGCTTTCTGGGGGTTGGAGGGGTCGAAGGGCAGGGGATCGAGAGATATCTTAACAGGGGAGAGAGGATCAGGAGGGATCTGGTGAACCTCAACCTGGAGGCGGAGCTATGCCGCCACAGCTCAGAGTTCCTCTATCATGCCCTCCAGGGAAAGAAGAAGCAGCTGGCCTGTACCCCTTCCATTTGGCCAGTAAGGGGATGGGTTACCTCCCGATTCGGTTACAGGACCGATCCCTTTACCGGCCTCAGACGGTTCCATCGGGGAATAGACATCGCAAACCGGAGGGGGACCCCGGTGATTGCTCCGGCTGATGGGCTGGTGGCCAGGATCTATCGGGACGCCACCCTGGGCCTCGTCCTGGTGATAAATCACGGATATGGGATCATCACCCGTTATGGACACCTGCACAAGGTCTTGGTGAGGGTGGGTCAGAGGGTGAAGAGGGGACAGAGGATCGCGCTCCTGGGAAATAGCGGTCGTTCCACCGGCCCCCATCTCCACTACGAGGTCCGCCTCAATGGCGTCCCCGTCAACCCCTTCCGCTACATCCTGAACTGATCCTCCGGGTGCCTGATGGCCAAAAAGGAGCCCTTTGAGAGCTTTCCCTCGAGGTACGAGGAGTGGTTTGAAAGGCACCCCTGGGCGTATCGGTCTGAGCTTCAGGCGGTAAGGGAGCTTCTGCCCGCGGGGAGGGGGCTTGAGGTGGGGGTGGGGAGCGGGAGGTTCGCCGCCCCCCTGGGGGTGAAGGTAGGGGTGGATCCGTCGCTCAGGATGGGGATAAGGGCCAGGAGGTGGGGGGTGGAGGTGGTGGGCGGGGTGGCCGAGGCCCTGCCCTTCAAGGGGGAGAGCTTTGACTTCCTCCTCCTGGTGACGACCATCTGTTTTCTCAATAACCCCCTGAAGGCGGCTGAGGAGTCGCTGAGGGTCCTTAAGGAAGGGGGAGCGCTCCTTGTGGGGTTTGTGGACAGGCAGAGCCCTCTGGGCAGGCTATATGAGAGGAAGAAGATGGACAGCCCCTTTTACCGGGTGGCCACCTTCTTCTCCGTCCCTGAGGTAGTGGAGCTGATGGAGAGGGCGGGGTTCAGCAGGTTTCGCTTCTGTCAGACCCTCTTTGGGGACCTGGAGGGGATGGAAGGCCCCGACCCTGTCAAGGAGGGATGGGGGGAGGGAGGGTTCGTGGTGGTGAGGGGCGAGAAGCTGAAAAATGTCGTCCTTTGATTTATAATTAAAGGATCACTTTTTGGAGGTCCCTGAGATGGTGGGCAATCTGATCAAGAAGATCGTGGGCAGCAAGAACGAGAGGGAACTTCGGCGGATCCAGCCGATCGTCGAGAGGATAAACTCCTTAGAACCCCGGATGATGGCCCTAAGCGATCATGAACTCAGGGCAAAGACCGGAGAGTTCAAGGAGAGGGTCCAGAGGGGGGAGGGCCTCGATGAGCTCCTTCCCGAGGCCTTCGCCGTGGTGAGGGAAGTGGCCCGGCGTACCCTCGGGGAGCGTCACTTCGATGTGCAGCTCATTGGTGGAATAGTCCTTCACGAGGGTAAGATAGCGGAGATGGCTACAGGGGAGGGGAAGACTCTCGTGGCCACCCTTCCGGCATACCTCAACGCCCTGCTGGGCCGGGGGGTTCACATCGTCACCGTCAACGACTACCTGGCTCGGAGGGACGCCGAGTGGATGGGGGTGATCTACCGGTTCCTGGGCCTGGATGTGGGGGTGATCACCCACGACATGGAGGATTACGAGAGGAAGAAGGCCTACGCCGCTGACATCACCTACGGGACCAACAACGAGTTCGGCTTCGACTACTTGAGGGACAACATGAAGTTCTCCCTGGAGGACTGTGTCCAGAGGGAGCTCTTTTACGCCATCGTGGATGAGGTGGACTCGATCCTGATCGATGAAGCCCGAACCCCCCTGATCATCTCCGGCCCCTCGGAGGAATCCACCGAGAAGTACTACCACATCAACCGTATCATCCCCCATCTGAAGAGGGACCGCCACTTCACCGTGGACGAGAAGGCTAACACGGTGGTACTGACCGAGGAGGGGGTGGCCAAGGTGGAGGAGCTCTTGAAGATCGAGAACCTCTACGATCCCCGGCACATTGACATCCTGCACCACGTGAACCAGGCCTTAAGGGCCCATCACCTCTTCAAAAAGGACGTGGACTACGTGGTGAAGGATGGGAAGGTGATCATCGTGGACGAGTTCACGGGGAGGCTCATGCCCGGGAGGCGCTGGTCAGACGGGCTCCATCAGGCGATAGAGGCGAAGGAGGGGGTGAGGATAGAGAGGGAGAACCAGACCCAGGCCACTATCACCTTCCAGAACTACTTCCGCATGTACAAGAAGCTGGCGGGGATGACCGGTACGGCCGACACCGAGGCCGTGGAGTTCAAGAAGATCTATGACCTCGATGTGGTGGTGATCCCTACCAACCGTCCCCTGATCAGGACCAATTATCCGGACGTGATCTACAAGACCGAGAGGGAAAAGTTCGAGGCGGTGGTCAGGGAGATCGAGGAACTTCACAGGAAGGGGAGGCCGGTCCTGGTGGGGACGGTCTCGATAGAGAAGTCGGAGAGGCTCTCACGGATGCTCAAGCGGCGGGGGATCCCTCACCATGTGCTGAACGCCAAGCACCACGAGAGGGAGGCGGAGATCATCGCCCAGGCGGGGAGGCTCGGGGCGGTGACCATCTCCACCAACATGGCCGGCCGGGGTACCGACATCCTCCTCGGCGGTAACCCGAAGTTTCTGGCCAAGAAGATGGCAGGGGACGGAAGTAAGGAGGAGGAGTTCCAGGAGGCGTACAAGAAGGCCCTGGAGATCACCTCCCGGGAGAAGGAGGAGGTGGTGAAGCTCGGAGGACTTCACGTGATCGGCACCGAGCGTCACGAGAGCCGTCGCATAGACAATCAGCTCCGGGGAAGGGCGGGAAGGCAGGGGGATCCTGGTTCCTCCCGCTTCTACCTCTCCCTGGAGGACGACCTCCTGAGGATATTCGGCTCTGACCGGATAGCCGGGATCATGGACAAGCTGGGGATGAAGGAGGGGGAGCCGATAGAGCACAGCCTGGTCACCAAGGCGATCGAGAACGCCCAGAAGAGGGTGGAGGCCCACAACTTCGAGATCCGCAAGCACCTCCTGGAGTACGACGACGTGATGAACCAGCAGCGGGAGGTGGTCTATTCCCTCAGGAAGCGGATCCTGGCAGGGGAGGGTCTTCGGGAGATGGTGATGGAGATGATCGAGGAGGTTCTGGATGACCTCATCGATCGGTACACGGACCCGAAGAGCTATCCCGAGGAGTGGGACCTGGAGGGGTTGAAGGAGGCCTTCAAGAGGACTTTCTCCTTCGAACCTACCTTACCCGAGGAGATAAAGGACCTGAAGCAGGAGGGGCTCAGGGAGCTACTGCTCGGTCAGGCGAAGGAGTTCTACGAGGAGAAGGAAGGGACGATGGGTCCTGAGGTGATGAGGGAGGTGGAGAAGTTCCTTCTGCTTCAGAGCCTTGACAGCCACTGGAAGGATCACCTCCTCAACATAGATCACCTCAAGGAGGGGATAGGCCTCAGGGGATACGCCCAGAAGGACCCCCTCATCGAATACAAGAAGGAAGGCTATGAGATGTTCCTCGAGATGCTCTTCTCGGTGAAGGAGGATGCGGTGAGGAAGCTCTTTGCGGTCCAGATCGCCCCTGAGGAGGAGGTCCCCACTCTGGAGGAGTTCCGCACCCCCGAGTTGCTCCTTCTCCGGGGCGGCCTCGACTTCCTCCCTGCCCGGGAGGTGCCTCCTCCCCCACCCCCTGAGGGGGAGGGGAAGCCCGTCCCTTATCGCCGTACGGGGAGAAAGATCGGGCGGAACGAACCCTGCCCCTGCGGGAGTGGCAAGAAGTACAAACACTGCTGCGGGAGGTAGGGTTGGCCCCTAAGGGATTTCGGGCAGCAGGGATCGCCTGCGGGATAAAGAAGGACGGAAGTAAGGACCTGGCCTTGATCGTCTCGGAGGTGCCCGCGCGGGTGGCCGGCCTCTTCACCCAGAACCGGGTCAAGGCCGCACCGGTCCTTTACACCCGCAGGAGGGTCAGGCGGGGGGTGGCGCGGGCGCTCCTGGCCAACAGCGGCTGCGCCAACGCCTGCACGGGCAGGAAGGGGATGGAAGACGTGAGGAGGAGCGTTGAGACCGTATCCCGCACCCTCGGCATCCCCAGAGAGGATGTCCTCGTCGCCTCCACCGGGGTGATCGGGGAGCCCCTGCCGGTGGAGCGGATAGAGGAAGCCCTCCCGAGGCTCACCCAGCTCCTTTCCCCACAGGGCTTCAAGGATGCAGCCTCAGCGATCATGACCACTGACACCGTCCCCAAACTCGCTGAGCGGACCCTCACGGTGAGGGGGAAGGAGGTTTCCCTCCTCGGGATGGCCAAGGGGGCGGGGATGATAAGGCCCCGGCTCGCCACGATGCTCGCCTTCCTCTTCACCGACCTGGAAGTTCCCCCTCCAATGCTCAGGGAGCTGCTCCTTGAGGGAAACTCCAGGAGCTTTGCCCGCATAACCGTGGACGGGGAGTCGAGCACCAACGACACCGTGCTCCTTTTCGCCAACGGGGCCTCAGGGGTCTCCCTGGGGGAGGAGATAGGTCCCTTCCGGGACCTCCTCTTCGAGGTGATGGAGGAGCTCGCTCTGGGGATCGTCCGGGATGCCGAGGGAAGGACGAAGGTGGTGAGGATCACGGTCAGGGGGGCGCGTACATCAAGGGACGCCTCAAAGATCGCCTTCAGGATCGCTACCTCGCCGCTGGTGAAGACCGCCCTCTTCGGCCAAGACCCCAACTGGGGGAGGGTCATGGCCGCCCTGGGGGACGCAGGGGTGGCGGTGGCCCCCGATCTGGTCCAGATCAGGATAAACGACCTGCCGGTGGTGAAAGGGGGGACGCAAGACCCCAAGTACGATGAGGAGAAGGTTTCGGCCTCTCTCAAGGGAAAGGAGATATCCATTGTGGTGGACCTACACCTCGGGGAGGGAAGTTACTGGGTCTGGAGTACTGACCTGAGCTACGATTACATGAAAAAAAACGCTTCCTATCGCAGTTAGCCGCCCCTCC
>CBEVRB010000080.1:0-7410 GCA_965552155.1 uncultured bacterium | reverse complement strand
TCCTTCAGGACCTTAAAGGCCCTCATGTGATCCCCCTCCTTCAGGTAGAGGTGGGCCAGGAAGAAGAGGGGGAGAGGGTTATCGGGATCCTCCCTCATGGCCTCCTGAAGGAGCTCCTCCGCCTCCTCCCTTCTGCCCAGATCCCGGTAGAGGTTGGCCAGGTGACAGACCAGCGCCGTCCTCCAGACCCTCTCCCTCTGCCAAGTGGGGTCCTTGAGCAGCAGCTCCGCATAATGGGCGCTCCTCTCCTTATTGCCCAGGAGGTTATAGGTCATGCTCAGGTGCCACAGTACGGTTGAGTCGGTGGGGTCTTCGGCCAGGGCCGTAAGGAGCATCTTCAGGTTCCTCCTCCCCTTCCGCTCCATCTCCTCCTTGCGGCTGTAGCCCCGGTGAAGGATCCTCAGGTCGTGATCGATGATGGGAACCTTTAGAGCCTGGAGGCTTTCGACGACGCTCTCGTGGATCCTGCGGATGAAGCGCACCCCGGGGAGGCGGGGAAATACCCGGAGCTGATAGCAGAACTCGTTGAGGAAGTCCCCTCCTTCCTTGGGGCTTTCCAGGATGAACTTGTAGGCCGTGGGCCGTTCGGGGAGGTCCCTCTTCCACTCGAGGAAACGTTCCCTCTCCTCCTCGGGGATCACGTCGTCGGCATCAAGCCACAGGATGTAATCCCCTGTGGCGTGCCTTAATGACTCGTTCCTTGCAGCGGCGAAGTCGTTGATCCACCTGAAGGGGTAGACCTTGGCCCCAAACTCCCTGGCGACTTGAGGGGTGCGGTCCTTGGAGCCGGTATCCACCACGATGATCTCGTCCACCAACCCCTGTACGCTTTCAAGGCATAAGGGGAGGTCCCTCTCCTCGTCCCTCACTATCATGCAGAGGGAAAGCCTCATGGCCTCGCCTCCTCGAACCCCGTCCTTCCCCCTTTCATCAGCCCCTCCATCTGGCGCAGGGCCTCCTCCATCTCCTCGTCCCGATGCCCCTGGAGGTAGCTCTGGTACACCTCGTAGGCATCCTGAAGCCTCCCCATCCCGGCCATGATCTGTCCGCAGTTCCAGACCACGTCCCTGTCCTCGGGGTCAAGTCTCATCGCCTCCTCAAGGTGCCTCAGGGCCTCCTTTACCTCTCCCCTCTCCCAGTGGATGAAGGCCAGGTTGTTGTGGGCCTGAACGCAATAGGGGTCGGCCTCGAGGGCCATACGGCAGGCCTCAAGGGCCTCCTCCTTTCTGCCTCGCTCCCACAGGCGGGCCGCCTCCTCGCTCAATTCCTTCGCCTCCTTCCTGAAGAGGGAGGCCCACTTCTTGCGGAAACGCTCCTTGTTCTCCTTGATGAGCCGCCGGTAGTCCAGACCGAGTTCCATGAAGGTCCTGCTACCGTGATGATGGACGAAGACGTCCCTGGCTATCACCGCCTTGTATCCGGCAAGCCGCGCTCTCAAGCAGAGGTCGTCGTCCTCAAAATTTCCGATCCCGAAGGTTTCATCGAAGAGCCCTACCTTCTCGAGCACCTCTTGCCTGATCAGGAGGCAGAAGGCCACGAGGCGACTCACCTCCTTCCTTTCCCCTCGGTGCCTCCTAGCGTACTCGAAGGCGAACCGCTGCATCTCCTCCTCTGAGCGATAGGTGACGTTCTCCACCAGCTGCTCCCCGCTTACGAAGTTGGTCATGGGGCCCACGAGCCCCACCGCAGGGTCCTCTTCCATGGGTCGGATCAGCCCCTCTATCCAACCCTCCGTGAGCACCACGTCGTTGTTCAGGATCACGATGTACTTCCCCCTGGCCTGTCTCATCCCCTGGTTGCAGGCCTTGGGAAAACCGAGGTTTCGGAGGTTGCGGATGACGCGCAGGGCGACGAACTTCCCCCCGGTTCTCACCGTCTTCAGGTACTCCCAGGTCCCATCGGTGGAGCCGTTGTCCACCACGATCAGCTCGAAGGGCCTGGAGGTGTAGCGAATTAAGGAATCGATCGCCCCCACCGTGTACATCAAGCCGTTAAATACGGGCATCACCACGCTCACCTCGGGGGTGCGGGATGCGCCCCTGAGGTAAAACCTCGAGGAGATCGCCTTCTCTATCGCCTCCAGCAGGATCAGGGCCCTCCGCTCGTAGGTATGGTCCCTCAGGGTCCTGCGATAGGCCTTCGAGGCCATCTCCTCCCTCCGTTCCGGGTGCCTGAGGTAGAAGGAGAGCTTGTCCATCATCTCCCCCTCGTCCGAGAAGGCCTCCACCTCCTCCCCCACCTTGTAGAGCATGGGCAGGTCCTCCCTGAAGGGCTGAAGGGAGAAGGCCTTACAGGCCGGGACCTCGAAGCTGCGACAGGGGAGGCCGTAGGATCTGTCGATCCCCAGGAGGTTACCCCTCTGGCGATCGCAGGTGCTGAAGGGATCAAGCACCACCTTTGCCCCGGAGTAGATCTTCCTCAGGGTCTCGAAGTCGATCTGTTCCACCACCCTCTGACCTGACTCGCTCCCGCTCCACCGGACCTTCACCCTCCGCTGCTGGGCCAACCGGCGGAGGATGAACTCCCTCTCCGGATAGTGACAGCCCACAAAGGCTATGTCCGCCTCGTAGATCCCCTTCTCATCCCCTTTGAGCCTCACGGGGAAGAAGAGGGCGGGATCTGCAGCATAGGGGAAGTAGATGGCCCTTGCCCCTGCCTGCTGATGGGCGTAAAGGGTCGCTGTACAGTAGCAGCACCAGAGATCGAACTCGGGGGAGATCTTTATGTAGTAGTGGAACCAGTCCTCCTCGTCCCCTCCCCAGAAGATGGTGAAGACCCCCATCCTCCTGAGGGCCCTCACCTCGTCCATCTCCAATCTGATCCCGTGAAAGACCATGAGGACGTCCGGCTTGAAAAGGGCCGCGCTTCTCCTCATCCCTTTGGGGTCGCTCAGGTAGACCAGCTGACCCAGTTGGCCAAGGGCTCTGGCCATGTAATAGACGACGTTGTGACTGCCCGACGGCAGGCCCGGATAAAGGAGCAGGAACTTCATGATACCTCCCCCCTGAGGAGCTTCACCTCCCCCTTCTGCCAGACCACTTCAAAGCCTTCCACCCCCTCGATCTTGCCTCCTACGTAGACCTTCCCCTTCGGCTTCAGATGGGCCCTTGACATCTCCCTGATGAGTTCGAGATCGCCCCCCTCGAGACCGTCCCTTAAGATGTAGCAGAGGACGTCAAAGCGACGGTCCGAAGGCACCTCCTTCAGCTCGGCGAAGGCGAGGTTGGGCCTCGGGTGATTTACGATGGCGGAGGAAACGGCGATGGGGTCGTCATCCACCCCCAGGACATAGTTCGCCCCCCTGGCCAGGATCTCGCTTCCCATTCCCCCTCCACACCTCAGGTGGAGTACGTCTCTGGAGCCGACGCGCCTCTTGAGCGATCGGAAGACCTCCCCCAGTTCCCTCAGTTCCTCTTCCGGCGATGGGAGAATGCCGTAACGGGGATCGGATCTGTCGAAGGGACCTTCTCTTTTGACCTTGGTCCCATCGAGGAGCCCGTCCTCGACCAGCCTCTCTATCACCTGGAGCATCCGGTGGGTGTAGAGATGCTCTCTCATGGTGCGACGGTAGCCTGCCTCGGCGATCCTCTCCCTTTCTTCCTCCTCCTTGAGGTAATGATCCACCTTTTCCTCCAGGTCCTCTTCTTCCGCCAGGGCCACCTCCCCCTCATCGTAGACGGAGAAGAGGTCCTCCCGGTAGCACTGGAGCTGGAAGGCCCGGGCCGCGGGTACCTCGAAGGTCCGGCAAGGGCATCCCCAGGCCCTGGGAGTGTTGAGGGTGCAGCGACGCCCCGTTATGGCCGAGAAGGGGGCATCGCAGTCCTGGTATATCCCGATCACCACCTTGGTCCTGTTGTAGACCTCGTTGATCCTTTCGGCGGGAAGGGAGAGGGAGAAGTCGAAGAAGCTCCTGGGGAAGAGCCTCTTGAGCCTTTCAGCGATCTGGACCCTCTTTTTGTGCGGTGCCCCTATCCAGGCCACGTCTATGTCCTTCTCGGGAGGGGGGTTCAGGGGATGGTAGATGGTATGATCCGCCGCTATGGGGAGGTACATAACGTTGGCCCCGAGAGCCTTATGGCGCTGCAAGGTGAGGGTGGTGTAGGTACAGAAAAGGGAGTAACGGAAGGAGATGCCCATGGTGAGGTTGAACTCCTTCTCCTCGTTCTGTACCCAGAGCACGGTGGGGACCCCTTTCCGGTTTATCCTATCGATGATCTCTATGGGGAGGTAGAGGCCGTAGAGGTGAAAGACCAAATCTGGCTTCACCTCCTCCACTAAATCCAGCACCTTGAGCACCTCCCTCACCTTTCCCCGATGGTACCCCCCCAGCTCGTAGACCTCGTGCCCCAGGAGCCTGAAGGCCCGGGCACAGCTTTCCGCCATGTAATCCGCCCCGTTGGGGAAGGGGATGCCGGAGTGGAGCACTACCACCTTCATATCAGCTCCATCCTGGGGCGATTCTCGATGAAACAGTGCTGGATGATCTGATTATGGACGTTCTCCACGCAGCGGGGGCACTCCTCCAGGTTTATCGCCTCGATAGCCTTACGGTGCTCCTCCGAGTCCCATATCTCCCAGAAGCTCTGTCTCTTGTAGTCGCCGAAGCGGATGAAGACGTCCTGGCAGACGATGAAGCTGCCATCGGCAGCGAGCACCGCTGAAAGCGGCGTGGCCCTGCACCGATCGTAGGTCCTGGGAGTCCAGTAGCCGTCGAACTTCTCTTTTATACTGTAAATCTTGAAGCCCTCGTCCTCGAAGTCAGCTCTCGCCTTCTCCGCGAGGGCGAAGGCCGAAGGCACGATCATCCTCGCCAGCTCCCCCCTCTCGTCCCCCTTCGGGTAATAAGCAGGGCGGATGTGCACGAAGTCCACCCCCAGGGCCTTGGCCACACGGCAGAAGTTGTAGATGTCCATCCAGTTCTCCGGGGTTATGAGAAAGGCGAGGCCGATGTCCAGGGAGAGCCCTCTGCTTCTGCGCCGCTCCACCACCTCGGCCACGTTCTCCAAGACCTGAAAGAAGACCTCCTTCGACACCCCCATCACCCGCTGATGAATGGAGCTGGAGCCGGCGTTAAGGCTCACCCTCAGGTGATCTATGTAATCGGCCATCTCGGCCCTGAGCAGGACCCCATTGGTGGTGAGGGCCGTCTTGAGGTGTCCATCGTCCCTCTTGGCCCTCTTCAGCGCCTCCATCACCCCCTCGTTGGTCAGTGGCTCCCCGCCTCCGGAGAAATGGATCAGGCGGACGTCGTTCTCAAGACAATCCTCGACGGCTTTGATCAGGATCTCCGGCGGTAGCTTTACCGGGTATCTCTTCTTCTCCTCCTTCATGATGCAGAAGCTGCAGTTGGCGTTGCAGAAGTTGGAGGGATACACGTGCATCACCACCGGCGGGGGGAACTCCCCCCGGAGGATTCGCTCTATCCTATCAGCGTACATCAGGACCTTGTAAGGAAAGAACCTGTTGAAATCGTCCAGAGAGGCCATCGCACACCCTCCCGTGGTTGATCTTCGCCCTTGAGGAGCAAAGAGGATGCCAGGACCTCCGCCCTGAAGGAGCGCGGATTTCTAAGGAGAACGGAGGAAAAAGTTTCGGAACAGAGGAGAAATTTTCCCTCATCTCCTCAGCACCTTCCGGTAGTAGTCGGGGCCTAAGAAGCGGACGAAGGAACGGTAAAGCTCCCAATCTATCTTCTCCCTCATCTCATCCTTCATCAGCCTGAGGGCCTCATAGGGGGTGAGGGGGCGACGATAGGGTCTGATCCCGCAGAGGGCCTCGAAGATATCACATATCTGCACCAGCCTCGCTCCCGGATCTATCTCTCCCGCCCTCAACCCATAGGGGTAGCCCTGGCCGTCAGAGGTCTCGTGGTGCTGCTCCACGATCCTCAGGACCCGCTCGTCAGTGAAGTTCGCCTGCTCCAGGGCCTCGCGGCTGTAAAGGGGATGTTTCTTCATCTCCTTCCACAGGAGTGAGCTTTCCCGGCTTCTGGAGGATCTCCTGAGGTATCCTCCCCTTCCCCACGTCGTGAAAGAAGGAGGCGAGGGCCAGGGTCCTCACCTCCCCCGGGGGGAGCTTCTCCCGGAGGGAAAAGCTGGTGGTGAGGAAGAAGACGTTGTTCAGGTGGACATAGGTGGCGAAATCATGAGAAAGCACCTTCAGCACTTTCTTCCCCAGCTCGGGCCCCTTCCTCAGGTACTCGATCACCTGCTGGACCAACCCCACCCCCCTCCTTACCATCTCTTCGCTGAAGTCCCTCAGCATCTCCTCGAAGAAGGACTCGGAAAGGGAGTAAAGGAAGCGAGCCTTCTCCGCCGTGGTCCTGCTCCTGTCCTCCATCACGGAGGGGAGGGAACTCTGGAGATAATCGAGGTAGAGGCGATGGTCTTCCACGTAGAGGTAGACCCTCTTCACCCCCATCTCCCTCCACGCCCTTATCCTCCGCTGGGAAAGGGGGAGCCTTTTCTTCCTGAAAAGCACCATCTCCTTTCCCACCTTCAGGTAGATGTCGGCATCGAAGGGATTCTTGGGAAGGAGGAGATCTATGCAGAGGGGAAGGAAGAGCCCCTGCTTGTAGTCCTTCACCTCGACGTTCTCCGCCAGCTCCCTCATTTCTTTCCGGCCTTCTCCTCTTTCTGGAGCTGATCCAGGATCGTCCTGAGTCTCCGGGTCATCTCCTCCTCGTTCGTCTCCAGGGTGAAGACGAACTCCACCCTCCTGTTCTTGGCCCGATTGGCAGCGCTGGTATTGGGAACCAGAGGCCTCGTCTCCCCATAGCCCACGGCCATGAGCCGCTTCGGGGATATCTTTCCCTTCTCTATAAAGTAGCGGAGCACGGTGGTGGCTCTGGTGGAGGAGAGTTCCCAGTTAGAGGGAAAAAGAAGCGTCTTTATCGGGAGATCGTCGGTGTGCCCCTCGATGGCCAGCTTGTACTTGGGGAACTTCTTCATGAGTTTTATCAGCTTATCGAGCAGGGGATAGGCCTCCTTCTTGAGGACCGCGGAGCCGAGATCGAAGAGGACCTTCTCCTTCGCTCTCACCACCACCCCCCTATTGCTCACCAAGACCTCCACCGCATCGCTCAGCTCCTCTTCTTCCACCGCCTTCTTTATCGCCTCGTACATGTCGGCATAGTACATCTCGATCACCGAGTCCTTCTTCTGGAAGTCGAAGAGCTGAACCGGCTCGGTGGTCATCGCCACGAACTCCCCCACCTCCAAGCGCTGCACTCCAAAGGCCTCCCTGATGGAGCCCATAATCTGGCGAAACTTCACGATGTCCATCTGGGCAAAGGAGAGAAGCAGGACGAAGAAGGTGAGCAGCAGGGTGGTCATGTCGGCAAAGGTGGTCATCCAGTGAGGAGCGCCCTCCTCCTGGTTCTCCTCGCTACCCCTTTTCTCCTCGTCAGAC
>CBEVRB010000079.1:0-7649 GCA_965552155.1 uncultured bacterium | reverse complement strand
TTGCCCACGATCAGGGGAGGGGCGAACCTGAGGACCCGATCGCCTATGTTGTTTATGAGCACCCCTCGCTTAAGGCAGCTTAGGGCCACCTCCTTCGCCCTGCCCCGAAGCTCCATCCCCACAAGGAGCCCCTTTCCCCTCACATCGACCACCGAGGGGTATTTGTCCTTGAGGGCCTCGAGACCCTCCATCAGGTACTCCCCCATCCTCTGGCAGTTCTCAAGCACCCCTTCACCCAGGAGGACGTCGAAGACGGCGCAGGCAGCCCTGGCCGCCAGGGGATTTCCTCCGAAGGTAGAGGCGTGATCTCCGGCCGAAAACCCCTGGGCCACTTTATCGGTCGTCACCATGGCCCCGATGGGGATTCCTCCCCCCAGGGCCTTGGCCAGGGTCATGATGTCGGGCGGGGCGCCGTAGTGCTCGTAGGCGAAGAGCCGTCCTGTCCTCCCCATCCCTGTCTGGACCTCATCGTAGATGAGGAGGACCCCCTTCTCGTCACAGAGCTCCCTCAGGCCCCTGAGGTAATCCTCTGAAGGGACGTTCACCCCTCCCTCGCCCTGGATCGGCTCGACCATGACCGCACAGGTCCTGGGACCTATCGCCCGGGCCACTGCCTCTAAGTCGTTGAAGGGGCAGTAGCGGAAGCCGTGCACGAGGGGTTCGAACCCCTTGTGGAACTTCTCCTGGGCGGTGGCGGTGAGGGTGGCGAGGGTGCGGCCGTGAAAGGAGTTCTCCATGGTGATGATCTCGTAGCGTTCGGGGCCGAGGTGGAGCTTGGCGTACTTCCTGGCGAGCTTTATCGCCGCCTCGTTGGCCTCAGCGCCGCTGTTGCAGAAGAAGACCTTCTCCCCGAAGGAGTTCTCGCAGATCCTTCGGGCGAGCTCCACCTGGGGGAGGGTGTAATAGAGGTTGGAGACGTGAAGGAGCCTTTCGGCCTGCTCCTTTATGGCGGCCACGATCCTGGGGTGGGAGTGGCCGAGGCTCAATACCGCAATCCCCCCCACGAAGTCGAGGTACTCCCGCCCCTCAACGTCCCACACCCTGCATCCCTTTCCCCTCACCAGGACCACGGGGTAACGGTCATAGGTCTGAAGTACGTATCGACGCTCCTCCTCCACCCAGTCGGTCATCCCTCCCCCCTTATCTCGGTCCCCACGCCGGCATCGGTGAAGACCTCAAGGATCAGGGCGTGCTCTATTCTCCCGTCTATGATATGGGCCTTCTTCACCCCGCCCTTCAACGCATCAAGACAGCACCTTATCTTGGGGATCATCCCTCCCTGGACGATCCCCTCCCTCAGGAGTCCCTCTGCCTCGGCGAGGCTGAGGCTGCCGAGGAGGCTTCCGTCAGGGCCAAGCACACCGGGGACATCGGTGAGGAGGATGAGTTTTTCTGCCCCCAGGGCCTCGGCGACCTTTCCGGCCACGAGGTCGGCGTTTATGTTGTAAGTCTCCCCTCCCTTACCCACCCCCACGGGGGCGATCACCGGGATAAAGCCACCCCGCTCCAGGGTCTCTATCACCCCCTCGTTGACCCTCTCCACCTCCCCCACGAGGCCCAGGTCCTGCCCACCCGAAGGGGTGAGCTTTTTTGCCTGAAGGAGCCCTCCATCCTTTCCGCTCAGCCCCACGGCCCTCCCCCCGTGGCGGTTTATCAGGGCGACGATCTCCTTGTTGGTCTTCCCGAGGACCATCTCGACCACATCCATCGTCTCCGGGTCGGTGACCCTCATCCCCTCCACGAAGACCGACCTCTTGCCCAGCTTCTCGAGGAGCTCCCCGATCTGAGGCCCTCCCCCGTGGACTATCACGGGGTTTATCCCCACGTACTTCATCAGGACCACGTCCATGGCGAAGGCCTCCTTCAGGGCCTCCTCCCTCATGGCCCCTCCCCCGTACTTGACCACAATGGTCTTGCCGTAGAAACGGCGGATGTAGGGGAGGGCCTCTATGAGGATGCGGCTCTTTACCCTGTGCTCTTCCATCAGAGGATGTAACGGCTCAGGTCCTCGTCCTTGAGGAAGTCGGCGAGCTTCCTCCTCACGTACTCGGCATCCACCACCACCTCCTGGCCGGCCAGATCCGGGGCGTTGAAGGAGATCTCATCGAGGAGCTTTTCCATGATGGTGTAGAGCCTGCGGGCGCCGATGTCCTCGGTCATCTGGTTTACCTTCTCGGCTATCTCGGCTATCTCCGCTATGGCGTCATCGGTGAAGGTGAGCTTCACGTTTTCGGTCTTGAGCAGCTCCACATACTGCTTGATCAGGGCGTTCTGGGGCTCGGTCAGGATCCTGATGAACTCCTCCTTCCCCAAGGGCTCCAGCTCCACCCGGATGGGGAAGCGCCCCTGAAGCTCGGGGATGAGGTCGGAGGGCTTGGACACGTGGAAGGCCCCTGCGGCGATGAAGAGGATGTGGTCGGTGCGGACCATCCCGTACTTGGTCATCACGGTGGTCCCCTCGACGATGGGGAGGATGTCCCTCTGGACCCCTTCCCGGGAGACATCGGGGCCATGGGTGTGCTCCCGGGAGGCGATCTTGTCTATTTCATCGAGGAAGATGATCCCTGACTGTTCCACCCGCTGGATCGCCTGCCTCACCACCTTGTCCATGTCTATCAGCTTCTGGGCCTCCTCCTGGGTGAGGACCTCCAGGGCCTCCTTTACCTTCATCTTCTGCTTCTTCGTTTTCTTGGGAAAGAGGCCTGAGAGCATCTCCTTGATCTTTATGTCCACGTCTTCTAACCCCGGAGGGGCCAGGACCTCCACCATGGGGAAGAAACGCTCCTCCACCTCGATCTCCACCAGCCTCTCGTCCAGCTTTCCCTCCCTCAGCATCTGCCTGAGCCGTTCCCTGGTGCGGGAAGGGGATTCCTCCTCGAAGGAGGAGGGGTAGCGGGTCGGGGGCAGAAGCAGATCGAGGATCTTCTCCTCGGCCATCGCCCTCGCCTTGTCCCGGATCTTCTCCTCTTCCTCCTTCTTGACCATGTTTACGGCGAGCTCGGTCAGGTCCCGGATCATCGACTCCACGTCCCTTCCCACGTATCCCACCTCGGTGAAGCGGGAGGCCTCCACTTTCAGGAAGGGGGCCTGGGCGAGCTTGGCCAGGCGGCGGGAGATCTCAGTCTTCCCCACCCCGGTGGGACCGATCATGATGATGTTCTTCGGGGCGATCTCGTCACGGAGCTCGGCAGGGACCTGCTGTCTCCTCCAGCGGTTGCGAAGGGCTATGGCCACGCATTTTTTCGCCTCGTCCTGGCCGACGATGTATTTGTCCAGTTCGGCCACGATCTCCTTGGGGGTCAGGGGACGCCCTGGGGCCTCCTCCGGCTCCTTCCGGACGGGCAGGGCAGCTCCTTCCCTCTTTTCCTCCTTCATAGCTCCTCCACCACTATCTGGTCGTTTGTGTATATGCAAATCTCAGAGGCGATCCTCATCGCCTCCTCGGCGATCCTTCGGGCATCCAGTTCCGAATGGAGCACCAGGGCCTTTGCCGCCGCCTGGGCATAGGCCCCTCCCGACCCTATCCCGATGATCCCGTCGTCGGGCTCGACCACATCCCCTGTGCCCGAGATGATGAGGGAGTGCTCTTTGTCGGCCACAAGGAGCAGGGCCTCAAGGCGCCTCAAGACCCGGTCGGTCCTCCAGTCCTTGGCCAGCTCCACGGCGGCCCGGAGGATGTTCCCGCTGTACTGCTGGAGCTTCTCCTCGAAGCGCTCAAACAGGGTAAAGGCATCGGCGGTGGTACCGGCAAATCCCGCCAGCACCTTATCCTCGTAGATCTTCCGCACCTTCCTGGCACGGTGTTTCATCACCGTGCTCTCCAGGGTGACCTGGCCGTCTCCTGCCATGACCACCCTCCCCCTGTGGCGCACGGAGAGTATAGTCGTCCCCTTAATGGGAGCGCTTCGTCGCCCTGGGATGGGCCGCATCGTATACCTCCATCAACTTCCCCATGCTCACCCGGGTGTAACGCTGGGTGGTGGAGAGGTGGGAATGACCCAGGAGCTCCTGGATCCCCCTGAGGTCCGCCCCTCCGTCAAGCAGATGGGTGGCAAAGGAGTGGCGCAACACGTGGGGACTCACCTTCCGGGAGATCCCCAGGGGCAGGGCGTACTTTTTCAGGAGCTTGGCCACGGCCCGACTGCTCACCCCCTCACCCTTGTAGTTCAGAAAGAGGGCGTCCCCCTGCGGGCGGAGGCGATCGCGAAGGGCGAGATAGCGTCTTAAGGCCTCCTGCGCCTTCCCCCCTACAGGGACCATCCTCTCCTTCTTACCCTTCCCCTTCACCCGGAGGGTGCCCGCAGAGAGGTCCAGGTCTCCTCTCCTCAATCCCACCAGTTCGCTCACCCTCAGACCGCTGGAGTAGAGAAGCTCCATGATGGCCCTGTCCCGGGCCTCCAGAACCTCCTCCCCCTTAGGGGCCTCGACCAGGCGAAAGGCCTCATCCACGGTTAGGGAACGGGGTATGGGCTTGGGCTGCTTCGGGGTGGAGACGAGCTTGGCCGGGTTCCTCTTCACGATCCCCTCCCTCTTCAGGTACCGGAAGAAGGTCCTCAAGGACGCGAGCCTGCGGGCCATCGTCGCCTTACTCGCCCCCCGCTGATGGAGTTTCCCGAGGTAGAAACGGATGTGGAGGTGATCCACCTTCTCGGGATCAGTGCCGATCCCCTCCTCTTCGAGGAAGGAGATGAAGTCCTCGATATCGTTCCTGTAAGAACGACGGGTGTGCTCTGATCCCCCCTTCTCGTAGAAGAGGTAATCGAGAAAAGGTCCAAGAAAGGACTTCATGAGGTGAATATAATCCACGGAGGTGTTAAAGTCAATTTGAAACAAATTATTAAAAAATTCCTTGCAAAAAAGTTGAGCATGTGATATCTTCACATTTACTTAAAGGTTTGAGAAAAATTTTGAAGATCCTCTTAGTCTATCCCTCTTATCCCGATACCTTCTGGAGCTTCAGGTATGCTTTGAAGTTCATCTCCAAGAAGGCCTCATTCCCACCGCTCGGGCTTTTGACCGTAGCGGCGCTTCTTCCCGAGGACTGGGAAAAGAGGCTCCTGGACATGAACGTGGAGGAGCTCCGGGAGGAGGATATCCTGTGGGCGGATTACGTCTTCGTGAGCGCCATGGAGGTGCAGAGGTCCTCGGCCGTTGGGGTGATAAGGAGGGCGAAGGATCTCGGCAGGAAGGTCGTCGCCGGTGGTCCCCTTTTTACCCTCTCCCCTGAGGAGTTCCCGGAGGTGGACCACATAGTCCTCCGGGAGGCCGAGGAGGTCCTTCCCCTTCTGATCGAGGATATAAAGAGAGGTAAGGCAAAACGCATCTACGCCTCTTCCCGGTGGCCGGATATGGCCTCTTCCCCTTTGCCCGCCTGGGACCTGCTCAAGATGGAGGAGTACGCCGCCATGTGCGTCCAGTACTGCCGTGGTTGCCCCTTTGACTGTGAATTCTGCGATAACGCCCTGCTCAATGGCAGGAAGCCCAGGACGAAGGCGACCGAGCAGGTGTTGAGGGAGCTTGACGGCCTCTACGAGAGGGGATGGAGGGGGACGGTCTTTTTCGTGGACGATAACTTTATCGGGAAGCCCCGGAAGCTGAAGGAGGAGCTTCTGCCTGCCCTCATAGAGTGGATGAGGCGGAGGCGGTATCCCTTCTCCTTTCTCACGGAGGCATCGGTGAACCTGGCGGAGGATGAGGAGTTGATGAGGCTCATGGTGAGGGCGGGGTTCGATTCGGTATTTGTGGGGATCGAGAGCCCTGAGGAGGAAAGCCTCTCCGAATGTAATAAGGTCCAGAATAAAGGAAAGAACCTGCTTGAAGCGGTAAAGAGGATGCAGAGGGTAGGGTTGCAGGTCCTGGGGGGATTCATCGTGGGATTTGACAGCGATCCTCCCACCATCTTCCAGAAACAGCTGGATTTCATCCAGCAGAGCGGCATCGTCACCGCCATGGTCGGGATGCTCAATGCCCCCAAGGGGACGAGGCTCTACGAGCGCCTCCAGCAGCAGGGCAGGCTCCTCGGGGAGACCACAGGGGACAACACCGATTTTTCCATCAACTTCATTCCCAAGATGGGGTACTGGAAGCTTGTGGAGGGGTACAAGCAGGTCGTCACCCGGCTTTATTCCCCTCCGGCCTTCTATCGGAGATTGACCACCTTCCTCAAGAGCTACTGCCCGCCAAAGTGGCGTGGTTATCCGCTGCAACTCAACTACGTCAAGGCCCTTTTCCGTTCCCTATGGGTCCTCGGCATAAAGGAGAAGGAGCGGTTTTACTACTGGAGGACGCTGTTCTGGACCCTGCTGAGACGTCCTCGCCTCTTTTCCCTCTGCGTGGGCCTTTCCATCTATGGATATCATTTCAGGAAGGTCTTCGAGGGATACTCCACGGAAAGGGAGAAAGTCTCCTGAACCCAGGAAGCCTTGCACGAAGGGTCAACCAGCAGTAAAATTGCGCTTTCTCTGAGGGGATGAAGGCCGAGAGGGAAAGGAGCGGAAAGACCAACATCCTCCTGCTTGGGATCGTCAGCTTTCTGAACGACCTGAGCAGCGAGATGATCATGCCCATCCTTCCCATGTTCATCACCGCCCTGGGAGGAGGGGGGCTGGTAGTGGGGCTCGTGGGAGGGGTGAGGGAGAGCGTCTCAAGCATCCTCAAGGTCCTCTGCGGCTACTGGTCCGACAAATCTGGCAGGAGGAAACCCTTCGTCGTATGGGGATACGTCTCCTCGGCCGTCTTCAAGTTTCTGCTGGCCTTCTCCAGGGTCTGGTCCCATGTCCTGATCTTCAGCGGCCTCGAAAGGGTCGGGAAGGGAATGAGGACGGCGCCCCGGGATGCCATCATCGCGGAGTCGATGCCCGCAGAGAGGGGGAAGGGGTTTGGCATCCACCGGGCCATGGACACGGCAGGGGCCATCGCCGGCTCCCTCCTGGTCTTCCTCCTCTTCTGGTTCTGGGGGATGGGGTTCAAGACGATCATCCTCATAGCAGCGGCCATCGCCCTCTCTTCCCTCTTGCCCCTTCACTTCGTGAGCTCCAGGAGGAGGGAGCCCCAGGAGATGACTTTTAAAATAAGCCTTCAGGGCCTTCCCACGGGGCTACGTTCCTTCATCCTGGTCTCCGGGGTATTCGCCCTCGCCAACTTCAGCTACATGTTCTTCATCCTTCAGGCCCAGACGGCCTTCTCAGGAAAGGCGGCCATCGGAATCCCTATCTTTCTCTACGTGATCTTCAACGTCGCCTACACGCTCCTCGCCATCCCCTTCGGCATCCTCTCGGACAGGATAGGGAGGAGGAAGGTCCTCATCATGGGCTATTTGCTCTTCGCCCTGACCTCCCTGGGATTTTCCCTCTTCCGCTCCGCCGTCGCCTTCCTCGTCCTTTTCGTCCTCTATGGGATGGTCTATGCGATGGTGGAAGGGAACCAGCGGGCCTTCGTCTCGGACCTCTCCCCCGAAGGGCTCAAGGCCACTGCCCTGGGGACCTTCCACACGGTGGTGGGGATCGCGGCCCTGCCAGGGAGCCTGATCGCGGGCCTCCTTTGGCAGAGGGTGGGTCCTTCTGCCACTTTTCTTTACGGGGCGCTCTTGGCCTTCCTCTCCGTGTTGCTCTTTGCCTCCCTCTGGGGGTCCTTTGAGAGGAGGGGATGAT
>CBEVRB010000078.1:0-7664 GCA_965552155.1 uncultured bacterium | reverse complement strand
ATGGCCTCCACCTCATCATCGGGCACGACGATCCTCCCCACCCTCGCCCCCAGGGCCGTGATTCTCCTCGCCAGCCAGTGGGAGTTGGTGTCCAGGGTCTGCCCCCTGAGGATCTCTCTTCCGATGGCGATTATCTCAACTCGCTTCATGACAACCCGCTTTTACAATTTTACTCCTTTCCGTTCAAGTCAAGCTCTTTTAATCCTTCCGAGTATTTCGTTAGAAATTATTAGCTTTTCTATTTCCTTTGTTCCTTCATATATCTCTACTGCCTTTATCGCCCTATAGAATTTTTCTATTCCATAATCGGCAAAGTATCCATAACCACCGTGAAGCTGGAGCGCTTCATCCACCACCCTAACGGCCAATTCGGCAGCGTACCATTTTGCCATTGCGACTAATTTGTAGTCTTTCATTCCTCTGTCCATGCTCCAGGCGGCCTTGTAAACCAAGTTTCTTGCTGCCTCAACATAAGTAGCCATTTCCGCTATTTTAAATCTCAAAAATTGGAAATGAGAAAGAGGCTGCCCGAATTGCTTTCGTTGTTTTATGTGGTTTATGGCTCTTTCCAGAGCACCTTGAGCAGCTCCAACAGCGAATCCCCCTACCCAGGCTCTACTCATATTGAAAAAGTCCATTGCCTGATAAAACCCTTTGCCTTCCACACCTCCCAGTAAATTGTCAATTGGGACCTCAACATCAGTTAATGAGACATCGGCTGAATCGTACGCCCTCAAACCCATCTTCCCATGCATATGTATGGCCTCATATCCTTTCCTGTCAGTTTCAACTATAAAGAAACTGAACCTATCATGCACCTTTGGTCTCTCTGGATTGGTAAGGCAAAAAACCAGCAGGAAATCCCCTATGCTACCGTTGCCTATCATCGTTTTATTTCCGTTAATTATGTACTTGTCGCTCTTTCGCACAGCAGTGGTTCTTGCCGAAGTGATGTCACTTCCTGCGTCTGGCTCTGTGGTTGCAAGCCCCATAATCTTTTCTCCCCTGACAATAGGAGGTAGATATTTCTTTTTCTGATCCTCCGTGCCATGAAGTTGGATGATTTCTGCTCCAAAGGCAGTGGAAAGCAGTGCTTGTCCTATACCTGGATCGACCCTCCAAAATTCTTCTGCTATAAGTGCATATTCCAACAAGCCGAGCCCCGGTCCGCCGTATTCTTCTCTTATAAAGGATCCGATAAACCCTAATTCACAGGCTTTTTTCCACACTTCCCTTGGGAATATCTCTTTCTCATCGCATTCCTCGGCAATATTTGGAAATTCTCTTTCGGCAAACTCCCTTGCTGCCATCTTTATATCTTGCTGGGTCTTCGTGAGAGTAAAATCCATGCGCCCCTCCCTAAGATTATAAAAATGTCAGAAGGCTGTTTTAAGCCCATGCTATTTTATTTTTTTCCCAAAGCTTCTACAACGACTCTCTCAAAGTGTCTGGTGTCTTTATACCTACGTACTGTGACGTTCAAGAAAAAGCTTGACTGAGTGAATGGAATATGGTAGGAAAACGGACAAGTTTGAACATAAATTCACAAAAGGAGGAGATGTGATGAATGTCCTTGTGTGTATGAAGCAGGTTCCCGATACCGAGGCCGAGATTAGGCCTACCGCGGACAAGACCGCGATAGACTATACGGGAATAAAGTTCATCATGAACGTTTACGACGAGTATGCGGTGGAGGAGGCCCTGCGGATCAAGGAGAAGATGGGGGGGAAGGTCACGATCCTCTGTCTGGGTCCGGAGAGGGCGACCGAGGCGATAAGGACGGCCCTGGCCATGGGGGCCGACGATGCGGTCCATCTGGTAGATCCCCTCTTTGAGGGAGGGGATGCCTATGCCACCGCCAAGGCCCTGGCCAAGGCAGCGGAAAAGGTGGAGTACGATCTGATCCTCTGCGGGAAGCAGGCGATAGATGACGATCTCGCCCAGGTGGGGAGCATCCTCGGGGAATTCCTGAAGATTCCAACGGTGACGGGGATCGTGAAGCTGGAGATCTCCTCTGACGGGAAGAAGGCGACGGTCCATCGGCAGGTGGAGGGAGGGCTTGACGTAATAGAGGTACCCCTCCCGGCGGTATTTACCGCCTCCAAGGGGCTTAACGAACCCCGCTATCCCTCCCTTCCCGGGATCATGAAGGCGAAGAAGAAGCCCTTACAGACCCTCACCGCCTCTGATCTCGGCCTGGGGGAGGATGAGATCGGAGCGAAGGGTTCCCATATAAAGATCCTCAGCTTCTCCCTCCCGCCGATGAGGAAGGAAGGGAAGATCGTAGATGGGGAGACCCCTGAGGAGAAGGCGGCGAATTTGGCCAAGCTCCTCAGGGAGGAGGCGAAGGTTATATAAAAACGGAAGGAGGGAAAAGATGGGAGGTGTATGGGTATATGCGGAGGTGAAGGAAGGGGCCGTAAAGAAGGTGGCCCTTGAGATATTGGGAGAGGCCAGAAAGATGGCCTCCTCCAAAGGAGAGGAGTGCTGTGCGGTCCTGGTAGGTCAGGGGGTAGAGGGTCTGGCCCCAAGGCTGGGGGCCTATGGGGCCGATAAGGTCTTCTGTGTGGAGGGAGAGGACTTTGCCCGTTACACAACCGGTGCCTACGCCAAGGCCCTCTACGATCTGGTCCAGAAGGAGCAACCCTCCATCCTCCTCTTTGGGGCCACCCTGAACGGGAAGGACCTCTCGGCGAGGCTTGCGGCTCGGCTCGGGGTGGGCCTTGCCACCGACTGCACTGAAATAGGCCTTGATGATGCGGGGAACCTGAAGGTGAAGAGGCCCATGTTTGCGGGGAAGGTCTATGCCGATGTGGCCTTCTCCGATGCCAAGCCCCAGATGGCCTCGGTAAGGCCCAATGTCCTCACCCCTCCTCAGCCCGATGAGTCGAAGCAGGCCGAGGTGGTCAAGGTGGATGTGGAGGTCACCCCTGAGGATAAAGGGATGGAAGTCGTTGACTTCATCCAGGTAGGAGGAGGGAAGGTGGACCTCACCGAGGCGGAGATCATCGTCTCGGGCGGAAGGGGGATGAAGGCTGCAGAGAACTTCAAGATCCTTGAGGAGCTGGCAGAGGTGCTGGGAGGTGTGGTCGGGGCATCGAGGGCAGCGGTGGATGCCGGCTGGAGGCCCCAGTCCGATCAGGTCGGCCAGAGCGGGAAGGTGGTGACTCCCAACCTCTATATCGCCTGTGGGATCTCCGGGGCCATCCAGCACCTGGCGGGAATGGGGACCTCGAAGGTGATCGTGGCGATAAACAAGGATCCCGAGGCCCCCATCTTCAAGAA
The DNA here is from genome assembly GCA_965552155.1 of uncultured bacterium. GTDB lineage: Bacteria > Desulfobacterota > B13-G15 > B13-G15 > B13-G15 > CAYRAR01. The sequence goes on along the minus strand of CBEVRB010000078.1, from coordinate 4,379 downwards.
GGCCGATTACGGAGTGGTGGACGATCTCTTCAAGGTGGTGCCCGCCCTGACCGAGGAGGTCCGCAAGCTGAAAGCGGAGGGCTAAAGACCTCCGACCTCAGGAAAGGGGGAGAGGATGGAAGTGGGGAGGGAGATATTCTGGAACATCGCCTTAGGTTGGTTGACCTACCTGGTGATGGGGGTTGCGGTCCTCATCCTCGCTTACAACCTCTACGATCGGATCTCGCTCTGGCGCAGGGGGCAGGAGGAGAATCGGTGGGATAGCGTTGGAAAAAGGATATGGGGGGTGATCCTCTACGTGGTGGGTCATGCCCGGGTGCTCAAGGAGGGTTACCCGGGGGTGATGCACCTCATGATCTTCTGGGGGTTCCTCATCCTGCTCCTCGGGGCAGGGGTTGATGCCTTCAACCATTACAGCGGCCTGCACTTCCTCAAGGGTGGGGTCTACCTCGCCTTCTCGTTCATCCTGGAGATAGCCGGCCTGATGGTGATCGTGGGGGTGGTGATGGCCCTCTGGCGCCGTTACGTGACGAGGCCCTCGAGACTGGACAGTCGCGCGGAGGATGCCTGGGTCCTGATCCTGCTCGGTGCCATCGTGGTAAGCGGTTTCCTGGTAGAGGGGGCGAGGATAGCCGCCCAGGGGAACCCCTGGGAGCGCTGGTCCTTTGTGGGATGGACCCTCTCCGGCCTCTTCGGGAAGGGGAAGGGGGTCCTCCTGTTTCACAAGGCCCTCTGGTGGGTCCACCTCTTCCTTTCCTTCATCTTCGTGGCGGTGATCAGCTACACCAAGCTCCTTCACATCATCACCTCGGTGCTCAGTACCTTCTTCCGGAACCTGCAGCCCTCGGCCATAAGGCCCATAGAGAACATGGAGGAGGCGGAGAGCTTCGGTGTGAGCCGCTGGGAGGAGTTCACGTGGGTGGACCTCCTTCAGCTTGACGCCTGCACCCGCTGCGGCCGCTGTCAGGATAACTGCCCTGCCCACCTCACCGAGAAGCCCTTGAGCCCCAAGGAGGTGGTCCAGGGGATAAAGGCCGTCTTCGAGCAGGAAACAGCCCCGATCCTTCAGCGGATGCGCACCTGGGGGGTGGAAAAGAAGGAAGAGGAGGAAGGGGAGGAAGGAAAGACATTGGTGGGAGGGGTGATCTCGGAGGATGCCATCTGGTCCTGCACCACCTGCGGGGCCTGTGTCGTCCACTGTCCGGTGTTCGTGGAGCCCTATCCCAAGCTGATCGATTTCAGGAGGTATCTGGCCCTGATGGAGAGCCGTTTTCCCCAGGAGGTCCAGGTCGCTTTCCGCAACATGGAGAACAACAGCAATCCCTGGGGGATAGGGATGCACACCAGGGCCGACTGGGCGAAGGACCTGGGGGTGAAGACCCTGGCAGAGGACAGGGACGTGGAGTACCTCCTGTACGTGGGATGTGCGGGATCTTTCGATGACCTGAACAAGAAGGTGGCCACTGCGGTGGTGAAACTCCTTCAGCGGGCAGGGGTGAGCTTCGGGATCCTGGGGACCGAGGAAGGGTGCTGCGGGGATTCGGCCAGGAGGCTGGGAAACGAGTACCTCTATCAAATAATGGTCGAGCAGAACATAGAGGTGATGAAGAACTACGGGGTCAAGAAGATCATCACCCTCTGCCCCCATGGCTACAACACCCTGAAGAACGAGTACCCTCAGTTCGGTGGGGAGTTCGAGGTATACCATTACACGGAGGTGCTGGCGCGACTTATCTCCGAAGGGAAGCTCCAGCTTATCAAGCCCATCGAGGACTCAGTCACCTACCACGATAGCTGCTATCTGGGCAGGTACAACGGGCTTTATGAGGAGCCGAGGAAGGTGCTTGGAGCGATACCCGGGTTGAAGATGGTGGAGATGGCCCGCTGCCGCTCCAGGAGCTTCTGCTGCGGTGCCGGGGGAGGGAGGTTCTGGATGGAGGAGCATCTGGGGACGAGGATAAACCATGCGAGGCTTCAGGATGTCCTGGAGAGCGGTGCCAGTACCGTGGTCACTTCCTGTCCCTTCTGCTACACCATGCTGAGCGACGCCATAAAGGAGAAGGAGGTCGAGGAGAGGCTTCGGGCCCGGGACCTCGCCGAGCTGGTGCTCGAGGCAACAGAAGGTGTATGAGCTGGTAGTAAAGGGGGGGTTTTCCGCCGCCCATAACCTTCGCGACTACTACGGAAAGTGCGAGAGCCTTCACGGCCACAACTGGAAGGTGGAGGTCTACGTCCGCTCCTCCATTCTGAAGGGGGGAATGGTCATAGACTTTCAGGTCCTGAAGGGGGAGCTTCGGGCGGTCCTTGAGGAGCTTGACCATAAGTATCTGAACGAACTACCCTACTTCAAGGAGAGGGAACCCTCCTCGGAGAACATCGCCCGATACATCTACGAGGGATTAAAAGGGCGGCTCGGGGGGCGGGGGGTGAACCTCTGGAAGGTGACCGTATGGGAGTCGGAGGGGGCGGGGGCCTCCTGGGTGGAGGAAGGAGATGGTGGACGTTCAAAGCCAGAGGGATGATAGGCGGATCGAGATAAAGAAGGTGGGGGTGAAGAATATCCGGTACCCCATCTCGGTCCGGGACAAAGCCCATGGGGTACAGCACACGGTGGCGAGCGTGAACATGTACGTGGACCTCCCCCATCACTTCAAAGGGACCCATATGAGCCGGTTCGTTGAGATCCTCAACAAGTATCGGGGGGAGATGGACATAAAGAAGTTCCGTCAAATCCTCTCGGAGATGAAGGAGCGCCTGAGGGCAAAGAGCGCCCACCTGGAGATAGAGTTCCCCTATTTCATCGAGAAGAGGGCCCCGGTGACCGGGGCAAAGGGACTTATGGAATACATCTGCCGGTTTTGCGGCAGTACCAACAGCGCCGAGGAAACCGACCTCTGTGTGGAGGTGAACGTTCCCATAACCACCGTTTGTCCCTGCTCCAAGGCGATCAGCGAGCACGGGGCCCACAACCAGCGGGGGATAGTGAAGCTCAGGGTCCGCTTCAAGAGGTTCATATGGATTGAGGATCTGATAAGGCTGGTGGAGGAGTCGGCAAGCTGCGACCTCTACTCGATACTGAAACGGCCCGATGAGAAGTACGTGACCGAGAAGGCCTATGAGAACCCGATGTTCGTGGAGGACGTGGTGAGGGAGGTAGCGAGGAAGCTTGAGGCCGATCCCAACATCACCTGGTTTGCGGTGGAGTCAGAGAACTTCGAGTCCATCCACAACCACAGCGCCTATGCCTACGTGGAGAAGTGACCTTTCAGGGTAACCCCTTGAATCTCCTGAGGGGGTCTTCTTCTCCCTGCAGGGACTCGAGAAGACGCCTGAGGCCCTGAGAGAGCTCCATAAGCTGTTCCCTGTCGGAGAAGCGGAGTTCCACCCTGAACTCTTCACCTTCGAAGAATGGCGGAGGATGTAGGAAGAAGGAGGGGGGAAGCCTGAGGGAAGCCTTGAATTTCTCGAACTCCTCCTTGAGGGTGGAGAATCTAGGGTAGCGCCTTCTCCTGAGCCAGTCCCTAAACCTCTCAAGCCTCTCTGCCCTCCCGTCATCCCCTGCCCAAAGGCCCCTCGCCTCCTCGAGAAGGGCCGTGACCGACGTTCCTTCCCTCAGGGCGATCTCATGGAGGTGGGTGAGGATCTCCTTCGTTTTGTTCTCGCCGGGCCTCAGGGAGGAGAGCAGGGGCGCCAAGGCGGAAAGCTCCTCCTCCCTGAAGAAGGGAAATAGGGAGGCCGTAGAAAAGGAGAGCCCCTGCTCGGCAATGTACGCCTTTATCCACTCAGGTAGATCGGCTATCCTTAAAAGTTTTGCGTAGACTCTCTTATGGGGCTGGAGGCCCAGGACAGGGAGCCATTGGGAGACGATCTCCTCTTCCATCAGGCCACAAGCCTTGAGCTTCGTCACCGCTTGAGCCTTCTCCACCAGGTTCATCCCCCATGGGATGTTGTGAGCTATAGCCCTGACGATCCCCTTCTGATCGGGGAGCTCCTCAGGGGAGTAAATCAGGGCCCAGACCCTCTCCTGCCCGAGGTGCCTTAAGGCCTCAAGCCTCCTGAAACCGCAGATGACCTGATACCCCCCCTCCTTTTCCCTCAGGATCAGGGGGGCGAGGAGCCCTGAGAGGGCAAGGGAGGTCTCGAGAGAGGAGAGGTCCCTTCCAAAGGAAATCCGGAAGAAGCTATCCCTTTCGTCTATTTCCCCTATGGGGAGATTACGGCGCTCCTTCATGGTGGATCCATTTGACCACACCTTTTGGCCTTGGGTCAACTTCCCCGGGTTGTCTTTCGCCAGATGAGGCAGTAAAATTGTATGAAAATTTAGGAAAGGAGGGGGAAGATGAAGAAGGGAGGGATTCTTTTTGCGTTGGTGGCGTTAT
>CBEVRB010000077.1:0-7725 GCA_965552155.1 uncultured bacterium | reverse complement strand
AGCGGGAGAAGAGGAGTTGAAAGGCAGCAAGGACCAGGGCGTGAGTGACCTCCCCCCGGCGGATCATCTCCCTCACCTCCCCCAAGGGAATGAAGAGGACCTCGATATCCTCTCCCTCGTCGAGTTCCAGCTCCCCGATCCTCTCCAACCCCCTGGCAAGGTAGACGAAAAAGCGGTTATTAAACAGGGCGGGCTGGGGGAAGAGGGCCCCCAGGAGTTCCATCTCCTGGGCCCCATATCCCGTCTCCTCCTTAAGCTCCCTCCTGGCAGCGGCCAGGGGGTCCCCCTCCTCCACCAGCCCCCCGGGGATCTCAAGACAGATCTCCTTCACCCCGTGACGAAACTGCCTGACCATCACCACCCGATCCCCCATAAGAGGTATCACCCCGACCCAGTCCATGGTGTCTATGACGTAAAAATCCAGTTCCCTTCCGGTTCTGGGGGAAAGGGCCCTGTCCTTCCGCAGGCTGAAGAGGCGGCAGGAAAAGATCTCCTCGCTCCCCTTAACCTTCCACTCCTTCATCCGCTCTCCTCGGTTTTTGTCGGCATTTTAACAGACCAGCGGGCAGAGGGAAACGAAAACATCCCTATGGGCGGGAACAAATCCCCTCACGTCACTCGATGGAACTGACCCTCTGAATATCCGCTCCCAGGGATCGAAAGACCTCGTAAAAGTTGGGGAAGGAGATCCTGGTGTACTCGGCATCGGTGATCACCGTCACCCCTTCGGCCACAAGGCCAGCCACCGCCGTAGCCATCACGATCCTGTGGTCCGTATGGCCGTCTATCACCGTCCCCCTCAGCCGTGACCTCCTCACGACGAGGCTGTCCCCTTCGTACCTTATGTCCGCTCCCATCTTCTGGAGCTCTTCGGCGATGCTCTTCGGCCTGTTGGTCTCCTTCAGGGTGGAGGCCCCCAGGTTATAAAGGACCGTCTCCCCTTCCGCCTGGGTGCCCAGGACGGCCAGGATCGGTGGGGCATCGGGTATGTTGCCGCAGTCTATCTCCATTCCCCTCAGGGTCTTTCCCCCTCTGACCCTTATGCCGCCTCGGCCGTAATCGAACACCTCCACCTCGGCTCCGGCTGCCCTGAGTATCTCCACGATTACCTTGTCTCCCTGATAGTCCCGGGTATCGAGGCCGAAAAGGGTGACTTCTGATTCCGTTATGGCCGCCGCCACCATCACGAAGCAGGCCGACTCCCAGTCCGCAGGGATCCTCTCCCGAAAGGCCCTATACCCTTGCCCTCCCCTTATGAGGAACCTCTCATACTCCTCGTGGGAGAACTCTATCCCCCGGCGACTGAGCCATCCCATGGTCATGTCGATGTAAGGGCGCTCCTGCAAGTTGTCCACTAAGATCTCGGTATCGCCTTTGGCTAGGGGGGTGTTGATGAGAAGGGGAGTGAGCCACTGGGAATTGATCCCCGGAAGGGAGGTCTTCCCGCCTTTTATCACCCCCCTTACCACCACGGGGGCGCTCCCATCGCCGCGAGTGGAGATGGCCCATCCCCCCAGATCCTCTATGGCCTTGAGCAGAGGGCCCGCTGGCCTGCGCCTTATCTGGTGATCCCCGGTGATCACCGTGTAGCCGTCTATCAAGCCCGCCGTGCCTATGGCGATGTAGGTGGTGGTGCCCGAGTTGCCCGTGTTGAGGACATCATCGGGGACCTTGAGCCTTCCCCCTACCCCCCTAATGACCCACCTGTCTCCGCTCATCTCGAGGACTTCAGCCCCGTAGGCCCTGTAGACCTGCAGCGTCGAGAGGCAATCCGCCGAGGGCAAGGGATTCTCGATGACCGATTCCCCCTCCGCGAGGGTGGCTATCACCACCGCCCGGGTGGTGTTGGACTTGGACCCGGGAATGGTGGCTTCGCCTTTCAGGTTTGAAGGCCTCACGATGAAAAACATCCTCTCACCTCCTTGAGACTACCACTTCACGTACTTGGGAAGGAAGGTGGCCAGCTCCGGGAAGGCCATGAGCAGGCCGATGGTGATGATTATCCCGCCCACGAAGAAGAGGGCCCCTTTGAAGATGGTCTCCAGGGGCACATCTGAGGCGATCCCCTTGAGCACATATACGTTCACCCCCACCGGCGGGCTCACCACCCCCACCTGGCTCACCAGCACGATGATCACCCCGAACCATATGGGATCGAAGCCGAGTTCCAGGATGATGGGGTACACTATCGGTACCGTCAATACCACGAGGGCCATGGCATCGATGAAGCAGCCCCCCACCAAGTAAAAGAGGCAGATGATCCCCAGGATCACCGTAGGCGAAAGGGGAAGCTCCTTCACCCATTCCACCAGGATGAAGGGGATTCGAGTGATGGCCATGAAGTGGCCGAAGACCGTGGCCCCGGCGATGAGAAAGAGGATCATGCAGGAGGTCATGAGGCCGTCAAGGGTGGCCTCGATGAACCCCCTCCAGCTCAGCCCCCTCCGCAGAAGCCCCATCCCGAGGGCCCCTACGGCCCCGATGCTTCCGGCCTGAGTGGGGGTGAACCACCCGGCAAAAAGCCCCCCCATGGTGACGCTGAAGAGCACGATCGCCTCCCATATCCCCGAGAGCGCCTTAAGCTTCGTCCTCCAAGAAGTGGCCGGCCCTGAGGGGCCCCAGTGGGGTCTCAGGTAGCAGAGGATCAGGACGGTGAGGGCGAAGAGGGCGGCAAGGATCAGGCCAGGGAATACCCCAGCGATGAAGAGCTTTCCTATGGATTGCTCGGTCAAGATCCCGTAGACGATGAAGATGGTGCTCGGGGGGATCAGGATCCCGAGGGTGGCGGCGGTGGCTATGCAGCCGGTGGCGAGGGTATCATCGTAGCGATAGCGCTTCATCTCGGGATAAGCGATCTTTCCGATGGTGGCCACCGTCGCCGCCGTCGAACCACAGACCGCTGCGAACCCCGCACAGGCCATCACCGTGGTGATGGAGAGCCCACCCCTGAGCTGTCCGAAGGAGTCATAGGCAGCCCGATAGAGCCTCTCGCTGATCCCGGAGGCGAAGGCGTAGCTGCCCATCAATACGAAAGTAGGGATCACGGTGAGGGGATAGGAGTTGAAGATGGTAAAGAGGTCCCTTACCAGGAGCTTGGACCCAGCGGTGGGAGAAGAGAGGTAACAGTAACCGATCCACCCCACGAAGGACATGGCGAAGGAGACGGGCATCCTGAGCATAAAAAGCAACAGCAGAAGGCCAATGCCTATCAGGCCCACCAGAACGGGATCCACTTCTCAGTCCCCCCTAAGAGACCTCACCAACTCCCGCCCCACCACCAGTAGCAGGAGCATCCCAGAAGCCCCCAGGACATAACCGAAAGGGTAAAGGGGGATCTTCACCGTGCCGGTCACCTCACCCGCGGCCTGAAGGGACCGGCCATAAAGGAACCCCTCCCACGCCAATACGGCAAAAAGGGCCGACCCCAGCAGCGCGACCAGGGCAATAACACCTCTGCGTGCCCCTCGGGGCAGCTTGACCACGAACATCTCCACCTGGACATGGCGCCCCGCGAGGAAGGTCTCGGCCCCTGCGAGACCCACCGCCACCAACTGGGCTATGGCGACGTATTCATAAGAGCCGGCCAGGGGCCTGTGGAGGAGCTTGGTGGCAATCACGTCAATGAAGGTCACCCCCACCATCAAGATGAGGGCCCCTGCCCCTATCCTCGATGCGATCCTTACAAGCCGATCAAGCATCCTTCGAAAAGAAGGGGGGCGGGGTTATGCCCCGCCCCACGGGCTTACTTGGCCCTCATCTCCTCCGGACCTGTCACGGATTTGATCCCGTATTCGAGCTGTTTCTTCGTCCAGTACCGGATCCGGTCCCGGATGAAGGTGACCATCTCCTCGAGGTCAGCCCTCTTGAACCCCATCTTCTCCAGCTCCCTCAGGTAATCGTCTACCACCGGGGCCACCGCAACCTTCCACTTCTTCATCTCTTCTGGGGACAAAGGGATGAACTTCACCCCCTTCTCCTTTCCAGCCTTCAGCCCGATGAAATCCACCGCATTCCATACAAGGGCGGCCCTCTCCTCAAACTCCCCAGCCACCTCGGAGAAGACCTTCTGAATGTCCGCCGGGAGGCCATCCCAGACCTTCTTGTTCATCACCACGTAGAAGGTGTAGATGTTCGCCGCGGGCCAGCAGAGGGTTACGTACTTGGCCACCTCAGCGAGCCTGAAGGCCTTAAGCGTCTCGATGGGAGTCATACAGCCCTGGACTACCCCCCGGGCCATCGCCTCGTAGACCTCGTTCATGGGAACAGGCTTGGGGGTCGCCCCAAGGGCCTTCAGCACCTCCCCCACCCGTCCAGGGCCCCTCACGGTGAGCCCCTTCAAGTCCTCGAGCTTCTCTACCGGCTTCTTCGCCAGGATGAGCTGATTGGGGGGACAGGTGTTAAACCAGAGCACGTGCACCTTCTCCCACTCCTTGGGCCTGAACCGCGTGTAGAAGTCGTTGGCCACGTGGGAGCCTACCCAAGCGCTCGGGTAGCCGAGGGGCAGATCCACGATCTCCGTAATGGGGAAACGACCCCTGGTGTACTCGATGTGAGAAAACCCGATATCGGCGATCCCCTCCACAACCCCATCGTAGACCTTGGTCGCCTTAAGCAATGACCCCCCTCCGTAAAAGTCGACCTTGACCTTGCCGTTGGTCCTTTTCTCTATCTCCTTGCAGAACTCCTCCAAGAGCTTCGACTGCTTGGCAGCGGTGGGGAAGTAAGAGGCGAACTTCAATCGCACCTTTGGGCCGGCCTCAGCAAAAGTAATCCCCACTAAGCCCAGCATAAACACCGCTACTAAAGAGACCAAAAACACCTTCTTCATCATCTCACCTCCTTTTTATGGGATAAGTTATAAAAATTAAGTGACAATGCTTTAGTTAGCCGCAAGTTGCGCACTGAGGGCAGCCACATCGTTGACCTCCTCGATGTTCTGAATCATTTCTATTATCTGACGTATTTTCCTAACATTAAGCACCCGCTGTGCTTGAGTATAAAACTTGCTTTCTACTTCCTCCCGAGAAGCAGGGTTGTTGGGGTCGCCTTTCGGATAATCAACCCTCTCAGAAACACGAGAACCGTCAGTAAGCTCCGCTTCCATAATAGAGGTTCTAAAACCTTTTCCTAAAGGTGGCTCTGGATACATTTTATCTAAGTCTTTATCAAGGCATATCTCGACTTTTTTGGCAATACGAGCAACATCTTCATCGTGTATTTTGGCATCATCGAAATCTTCAATCTCAATGAATCTCTTTCTAAGCAAAACAGTAGCTACTATGAAAGGAATACTAAATCTGGCATCGATGGCATCCTTCGGAGGGAAAGATCGGTTCAGCTGATAGGGAACCGTATCCGTCGTAATTTTTATTTTCTTTATCTTTTCAGGACGTACCTCCTTCCTTTGGCTGATCTTTAAAGCTGCATCAGCAGAGGAGTGGGTAAAGCGGCAGGAGGCATGAAGTTTGATACAGCTTTTGCGAATGACCCAATCGCTGCCCAGTCCCTCGGTGCACGTCCACGCTTCCTTTTCAGCTCCCAGGACTCGATAAAGCCCCAACTCTCCTTCAAAGAGGGTAGGCGTACCTGTGAAACCCTTTTTTGCAAGAAGGGCTGAAAAAACCCCGGTATACGCTGACCAACCCGTGTAGAGATCTTTTACATAACCACCTACACGACAGGGTTCAAAGGGAGCAACAGGCACTACTGCACCGCATATCCCCAAGGCATTTGCCATCTCTCGTGCATTAAGCTTCAATATCCTGCCTGCGGCCGCACAAGCCCCCAAAGCGCCTCCCGGCATTACCAGATGTATCCCGTCCCTGAAGGCCTTAGGGTACAAAGGAATAACTAAACGATGCGCTTCATAGCCTAAGACAATGGCCAAGAGAAGGTCCTTGCCAGAGATTTGATGTTCTTCAGCCATGTTTAAGGCGGCAGGGACTATCATGCAACTTGGATGGCCGCCAACGAGTTTGTTAACATCTGAAAATTCAAGGGCATCAGCTCTTGAGGCGTTTAATAACACAGCGTTTAGTAAAGATGCCTTCCTTTTACTCCCAAAGATCGTGAATCTCTCCTGCTTTTTCTCGTTTGACAAAACGAATTCTTCCAACATGAGAATACTTCTTTGCTTGCTGCCTCCGAGGGCACAACCGATGCTATCAAGCAAAAGCAAACGAGCTTTTTCTACAACATCATCAGGGAGGTCTGTGAAGCTAACCCGACTGATGAACTCCCCTATCGTCTCCACCAATGTCGCCATTTTCGCCTCCAAGGTTTAGCTTTAACCCTTATGAAATTCCCGCTTTTTTGTAAAGTTTCTCTTCATGTGTAGCACAATCTAAAAGTCTACTTGCCGAGGCGGATATTCGCCTCCACTATATCAGTCAGCTCATGAAGATCTCTTACTTCATAGTCAGGCTCTACCCCGTCGAGGTCTTCGCCAGCTCTGTTCAGCCAAACAGTTACCATGCCGCACGCTATGGCCCCCTGCACATCCCACTGAGGCCTCGCACAATAAAGCACGTCCTTGACGTCAAGGCTCGTCTTTTTCAGCACCCAGTAATAGGCACGTGGCGATGGCTTACATGCCCTCGCCATCTCCATGGTTCCGACGAAGTCAGGTTCAAAGCCATCGAGCTTGCTTACCATCATTTCCAAGTACCTCGTCTCTACATTGGAAAAGATAAGTATTTTGACCATTTCCTTCTGTCTTTTTAAAGCCGGTACAACGTCGGGAAAAGGTTCAACCTCATCCCATAGATCTAACATGAATTGAACGTCATCCGGACTCCCGGGAATATTGTAATACTTGAAAGTACAGTCGAGTGATTGCCGAAGGGCGTAGGTAAAATCTTTATATTCGCTGAATGCAATCCGATGGTTTTCCGCAATGAGAAATTTATGCCACGTCTCCTTAAATTTTGCAGCATCCAGATCAGCTTTGTAACGCTCAACAATTAATGAACTCGCTTTAACCCAAACCGTACTCCAATCGAATAGCGTATTTTTGGAATCGTAAAAAATGGCTTTCGGCCATTTGCCCATTTACAGCCACCTCCTTTCTTTTTTTCTAATAGGCCATATACTGAGGTAGAAGAAGCGAAATCTGGGGCACAGCAATTAGGATCAGCAGCGTCGCTATATCTGCCACAAGGAAGTACAGGCACCCTTTGAAAATCTGCCCTATGGTGGCCATATTGCCTACCCCAACCTTTGTTACGTAAACATTTAATCCAACAGGTGGGGTAATGGCCGCTATTTCCGACATCTTTATCACAATCACACCAAACCATATTGGGTCGAACCCCAATTTGGTTATCAGGGGAAAGACCAGTGGAAGCGTGATCACTAACATGCCTATCACATCCATAACCATTCCAAGGACGACATACATGAGCAAGACCACCGCTAATACCCCATAAGGGGGTATATTGCTGGCCGCCACCCAGTCTACGACCGCTGTGGGCAGGCCGGATATCGCAATGAAACGGCTGTACCAGACGGCCGCGATGATGATGAAAAGGATCATGGCCGTTTGGCGGCCCGCATGTCGGCTGGCCTCCTCGAGGTGGGCCTTCCGGGGCCCGGCGACGATGAGGGCCGTCATCAGACAGGCAAAGGCCCCAACACCTCCCACCTCCGTCACCCCTGCCCATCCAAAGAAGAGGGCACACAGGATGAAGGCACCGATGAGGATGAGGGGGAGGACGTTGGGGAGGG
>CBEVRB010000076.1:0-7961 GCA_965552155.1 uncultured bacterium | reverse complement strand
TCATTGGGGTATCCCCCAGGCAGGAGAACCTGGGGAGGAACATCGTGGAGAACCTCTTCCGCTTCCGTTTCACCGGTGAGGTTTTCAGCGTGGGCAGAAGGGGTGGGGTGGTCTTCGGAAGGAGGGTCTTAGGGTCGGTGGAGGAGCTCCCTGAGGGGGTAGATCTGGCCATCGTCCTCACCCCTGCCTTCACCGTTCCCTCCATCGTCAGGGAGTGCGGACGCAAGGGGATTCGGTGGGTCATCGTGGAGACAGGGGGGTTCGGGGAGTATTCAGAGGAAGGAAAGAGGCTTGAGGAGGAGCTGTTAAGGGCTGCGGAGGAAGAGGGGGTGAGGCTGGTCGGTCCCAACTGTATAGGTGTGATAAATATGGAGAACGGTCTCGTTAGCCCCTTCTTCCCCTTCAGTGAGCAGGCCCTAAGAAGGGGGAGGGTGGGGATCATATCGCAGAGTGGAGGGGTGGTTTTCGCCCTGATAAACCTATTGGCCAGCAGCAACATTGGGGTCAGCAAGGTGATAAGTATGGGAAACAAGCTGGATCTGAACGAGATAGACTTCCTCTCCTACCTCGTCGAGGACGAGGAGACGGACATCGTCGTCCTCTACTTGGAGAGCCTCGCCGATGGACGAAAACTGATGGAGATAGCCAGAGGGACGAAGAAGCCCATCATCGTTCAGAAGGTCAACATCTACCCTTCTGCCTCCCAGATCGCCCGTTTTCATACCGCTGCCTTGGCCACTGATGACAGGGTAGTGGATGCTGCCCTGAGGCAAGCAGGCATGATCAGGGCTCATGATTACAGGCAAGTGGTAAACTTGGTAAAGATCTTCAGCATCCCTCCTATGCGAGGGAACAACTTGGTGATCATCTCCCGCACAGGAGGGGTGGCGGTGGCTGCTGCAGATTTCGCTGCCGAGGAGGGTTTTCACCTCTATCCCCTCCCTGAAAGCTTTCTCAGCAGGGTGAAGGAGGCCTTCCGAGCCAAGGTGATCACCCCCACCAACCCCTTGGATGTGGGCGACCTCTTCGATTTCAACTTCTACACCCAGATCACCGAGGAGGTTCTCAAGGAGGAAGGGGTGGATGGGGTCCTCTTTCAGCACGCGGCTGCCCCTGGCCTGGAGACGGAGGAGTCGATAAAGCTGGGGCAGGCCTTCGATCGTCTGGCTGCCAAGTATCAGAAGCCGATAGCCCTCTGTTTCCTCTCGGACGAGCAGAGCATCGCCTTTGTGAAGAAATCCCTCAACTATCCCATGTTCACCGAGCCGGGGGAGGCGCTGCCCGCCTTGGCTACCTCCAGGGACACCTATAGGAAGCAGAGGGAGAGGGGGCCGGAGAGGAGCTTCCCCTCCTTTCCCCTCCCTCAGCAGGTCTCAGATATCATCCAAGGGGCCTGCTCAGCAGATCGCCCTCTCTTTTTAGACGAGGCCCTGAGGCTCGTTGAGGCGATAGGCATCAGGGTGGTCCCCTACTTCGTCGTCGAGGAAGTTAAGGAAGCCCTCCTTAAGGCGGAGGAGTTGGGCTACCCCGTCGTCCTCAAACTTAACCTCCCTTGCTTCATCCACAAGACCGAGTTGGGGGCGGTAATCCCCCACATCCGGGGGGAGGAGGAACTGAAGAGGGGATTCGCCGAACTGAAAGGGATAAAAAGGGAGGATATAGCCCCCAAGGGAATACTAGTCCAGAAGGAGGTATCCGAAGGTGTGGAGATGATTATAGGGGGCAAGAGGGATAAGGACTTCGGCCCCGTCCTGATGCTCGGCCTGGGGGGGATATATACAGAGGTCCTGCAGGATATCTCTTTGAGGATAAGCCCCCTCTCAGAGGGGGATGCCCAAGAGATGATAAGAGAACTTAAGGGGTATCCAATCCTTGCAGGGAAAAGGAGCACCTCTTCACGGGATATCCCTTTCCTCAAAGAGGCCCTCCTTCGCCTCTCCTCCCTCATGTTTTCCCTTCCTCAACTGGAGGAGATAGAGATAAACCCTCTCTTCCTCTTGGCTGAGGGTGAGGGAGGAATGGCCGCTGACGCCAGGTTGAGGATCGAAGAAGGATGATCAGGACTTGATGATCAGGGAGAACCTTTCCACCCCAGGAGGAGTCCTACTCCTTTGGAGTGGATTCCAAATGAGGCAATTCCAAAGCTTGACAAGGGGAAAAAATTTTTTTATGTTAGGGTTAAAGGTTTGTGATAAAATTAACAAAGGAGGCCGAAGATGTCAAAAGTAAAGGAAATATCCACCGTTTGGATTCAGGGGGGGACCTGCAGTGGATGTTCGGTCTCGGTGCTCAACGCGGTAAGTCCCTCGATAAAGAACGTGCTTATAGATCCGGTCCTGCCCGAAAAGCACATAAACCTCAGGTTTCAGGCGACGATCATGGCCGGAGCGGGCGATCCGGTGATAAAGGTCCTCGAGGAGACCGGGGAGGAGAGGGCCGGGGAGTTCGTGCTGGTGGTGGAGGGAGAGATACCCACGGCTGAGGGAGGCACCTACTGCTGTGTCGGGGAGAGGGGGGAGAGGCCTATCCCCTTCAGGCAGTGGGTGGTGGATCTGGGGAGGAAGGCGATGGCTGTGATCGCCCTGGGGACCTGCGCCTGCTTCGGCGGGATCCCATCGGGGAGGCCCAACCCCACAGGGGCCAAGGGGGTAATGGACGTCTTCAGAGAGGAGGGGATAGATACTCCTCTAATCAATGTGCCCGGTTGTCCCCCGCATCCTGACTGGTTCATAGGGACCGTGGCCAAGATCCTCATAGCCGGTCTTCCCGGACCCGAGGAACTCGATGACTGGCTGCGGCCCAAGGACTTTTACGGCACCCTGATCCACGAGAACTGCCCGAGGAGGGCTTACTTTGACGAGGGGAAGTTCGCCAAGAAGTTCGGGGAGGAGGGCTGCCTTTACAAGCTCGGCTGCAAAGGTCCCATCACCTACGCGGACTGCCCCCTGAGGAAGTGGAACAACGGGGTCAACTGGTGCATTGATGCAGGGATGGGGTGTCAGGGATGCACTCAGCCCGAATTCCCCGATCTGATCGGGTCCTTTTACGAGAAGCTGACGGATGTGGAGATCCCGAAGATCGGGGATTACTGGACGAAGAAGGAGGGGTAAGGAGATGGGGAAGATAGTCATAGACCCGATCACCCGCATTGAGGGCCATCTAAAGGTGGAGGTGGTGGTAGATGGCGGTGAGGTGAAGGAGGCCCGATGCTCTGCGATGCTCTTTCGGGGCTTCGAGAAGATCCTGGAGGGTCGGGACCCCAGGGATGCCCAGATCATCACCCAGAGGATCTGTGGGGTATGCAATCACTGCCACGCCACCGCTGCTGCCCTCTGCCTCGATGCCGCCTTCGGGATCGCCGACAAGGTACCGGACAACGGCCGGCTGATCCGAAACCTCACCCTGGGATTCCACCAGGTGCAGGATCACATCCTCCACTTCTATCACCTCGCTGCCCTCGACTACGTGGACGTCACCAAGGTGGCAAGTTATGAGGGCAACGACAGGGTGCTGAATTCCATTAAGGCCTTCATATCGAGGGGAGAGCTCTCCCCCTTCGTCCCCCGGTACGAGGGGGACTATCGCCTTCCCGCCGAGGTGGACCAGGAGCTGGTGGCCCATTACGTGAAGGCCCTGGAGATGAGGAGGAAGGGGCATGAGGCGGTGGCGATCCTGGGGGGCAAGGTCCCCCATGCCTGCGCCATCACCCCCGGAGGGGCGACGGAGGTCCCCACCGTGGACAAGATCGCCACCCTCCTCTGGCGGGCAAGAGAGCTTCGGGAGTTCGTCGAAGACTTTTACGTCCCTGACGTGATAAAGGTCGCTGAGACCTACGGTGACTATTTCGAGATAGGGCGGGGGTGCGGCAAATATCTTTCCTATGGGGAGTTTGACCTGGTGGGGGATGATCCCGATTACACCAAGAGGGAGAGGCTCTTCAGGCAGGGCAGCACCACCACTGCCCTGAAGCACCAACCCCTCGATCTCGACGAGATCACCGAATACGTGAAACACTCCTGGTACGATGAGGGCACCTCCGGGAGCCATCCCTTCCAGGAGGACACCAAGCCTTCACCGGGGAAAGAAGGGGGCTACTCCTGGGTTAAGGCCCCGAGGTACAGGGGAGAGGTCCACGAGGTGGGTCCCCTGGCCAGGGTGGCGGTGGGCTACGCCGCAGGGGACCGGGCCATAAGGGAGATGGTGGATGGACTCCTTGGCCACTTCAAGGCAGGTCCTGAGGTGCTCTTCTCGGTCCTGGGGAGGCATGCGGCACGGGCCCTCTGTGCCCTTCATATAGCGAGGAACCTGGAGAGTTGGGTCCTTCAACTCAAGCCCGGAGAGCCCGCCTACGTGGAGTATGAGATCCCTGAGGAGGGGCAGGGCGTGGGGATCGTGGACGCGGCCCGGGGAGCCCTGGGTCACTGGGTCATCGTCAAGGACCGGAAGATTGCCAAGTACCAGTGTGTGGTTCCCACCACCTGGAACGCCTCGCCAAGGGACGATATGGGAAATCCCGGACCCATCGAGCAGGCCTTAATCGGCACCAGGGTAAAGGACGAGGATAACCCCTTTGAAATCGTCAGGATCGTCAGGTCCTTTGATCCCTGCATCGCCTGTGCGGTCCACCTGCTCAACCATAAGGGCCGGGAACTCAGGCGGTACATCATAGCCTGAACGGAGGGTAGGAGATGATAAGGTCAGAGCAGAAGCCCTTTGAGGAGATCCTCGGTTATCTGGAGGGCGAAAATAGGGTGTTCGTCCTCGGATGCGACGGATGTGCCAACGCCAGCCAGACCGGTGGATGGCCCCAGGTGCTGGCGATGAAGGAGCTCCTGGAGGAGGCGGGGAAGGAGGTAACGGGTTACACCGTGATAGACTTCCTCTGTCAGAAGGCCCTGGTGGCCTCAAGGCTCCGTCCTTTGGAAGAGAAGGTGATGGCAGCAGACGGGGTGCTGGTTCTGAGCTGCGGAATAGGGATCCAGGCAGCGGCGGCGATGATAAAGAAGCCCGTTCATCCCGGCTGCAACACCATCTCGCTGGGATGGAGCCGGGGAGAGTGGCAGGGGGAGGAGCGGTGCATGGAGTGCGGGGACTGCCTCCTCGATTATACCGGAGGGATATGTCCCCTCACCGCCTGCACCAAGGGATTGCTCAACGGCCCCTGTGGCGGGGCATCAAACGGGAAGTGCGAGCTCGCCAAGGAGAAGGAGTGCGGCTGGGAGAAGATCTACCAGAGGCTCAAGGAGCTGGGGAAGCTCGATCGCTTAAAGAGGTTCATCCCTCCCAAGGACTACAACAAGATGAGGCCAAGGCCTGAGATCCTCAGCACTTCCCTCTGGGCACTGGAGCAGGAGGATTAAAAACAAGGAGGGCACTGGCATGGCTTTCAAAGAGGCGTTAGAGAGCGGAAAGTTCACCGTTACGGCGGAGGTCGGTCCCCTGAAGGGGACCGATACCACGGAGATAGAGGAGGTGGCAGAGCTGCTCAAGGGAAAGGTGGACGGGGTGAACGTTACTGACCAGCAGAGCGCGGTGATGAGATTAGGGTCCCTGGCCACCTGTCACCTGCTGGTAGAAAAGGGCCTGGATCCGATATTTCAGATGACCTGTCGGGACCGAAACCGGATCGCCCTTCAGTCCGACCTGCTGAACGCCCACGTCCTGGGGATAAGGAACGTGCTGGCCATAACCGGAGACTATCCCACCCTGGGGGATCATCCTGACGCCAAGGCGGTCTACGACCTCGACTCGGTGCAACTCGTCTGGACCATTCGGAGGATGAACGAGGGATACGACTTAGCAGGGAACGAGCTGGAGGGCAAGACCGATTTCTTCGTCGGGGCTGTCGTTACCCCTGTCACCGATACCGATGCCGCCTTCGAGCTCCAGCTGATAAAGATGGAGAAGAAGGTGGAGGCAGGGGCCCGGTTCTTCCAGACCCAGGCGGTGTACGACGTGGATGCCTTTGCCCGCTTCATGAAGAGGGCCGAGGAGTTTGGGGTCCCGATCCTCGCGGGAATCATCCCCCTGAAATCCGTAGGTATGGCCCGCTACATGAACAAGAACGTGGCGGGGGTCTTCGTGCCCGAACACCTGATCGAGGAGATGGCCAAGGCCGAGGAGAAGGCCCGAAAGGGCCTCGAGATCGCCGCCAGGCTGATCAAGGACCTGCAGGACCTCTGCCAGGGCGTGCACATCATGGCCATTGGCTGGGAGAAGAAGGTCCCGGAGATCCTGGCGCTGGCAGGTCTCGTTCAGTAAGGACGTGGTTCCCCCAGAAGGGGCCCTCTCTTGCGGGGATGAGAAGAGAGATGTATACTTGATGTGTACACCATGGAACGGGTGGGCATAAGGGAAGTGCGGATGCGATTGCGGGAGTTGCTGCAAAGGGTGGCTTCTGGGGAGGAGATCATCATCCTCCGTCGGGGAAAGGAGGTGGCCCGCCTTGTGCCGCCCCGGAAGAAGGGGAGGCTGGAGGACCTTAAGACCTTCAGGGAGTCCATCTCGCTCAGGGGGGAACCTGCCAGTGTGACCGTAAGCCGCCTCAGGGGGGAGGAGTGGCCCTGAATTACTGGGATACCAGCGCCCTGATCCCCTATTACCTGCCCGAGGAATGGAGCGACAGGATACAGGCCCTATTGCTGGGAGGGGAAGCGGCCATAAGTCCCCTGGTGGAAGTGGAATTCTTTTCGGTGCTGGCACGCAGGGTGAGGGCGGAGGAGCTCTCCAGAAGGGATGCAAGACGGGTGGCAGAGCGCTTTCTCGGACACGTGAAGGAGGGGGCCTACCGGTACCTGCCCTTGGAGGTCATCCATTATAAGGTCGCTTCCCAGTGGCTCAGGAGGTTTGATCTGCCCCTCAGGGCGCCCGACGCCCTTCATTTGGCCGTGGCCTCTCAGGGAGGGATCCCGATCGTAACTCTGGACAGGCAGATGGCCAGGGCGGCTGAGGCCTTGGGCGTGGAGGTGAGACTCCTTGGATAAGGGGCCAAAGAAGACGGCCGTCATCGGCATCGGGAACCTCCTCCTGATGGATGAGGGGGTGGGCGTTCATGTGGTGAGGGAGCTGGAAAGAAAGGGACTGCCCCCCGAAGTGGAGGTGATAGACGGGGGGACCTCCACGATGGAGCTCCTCCCCATCTTTCAGGAGATGGAGCGCATAATAGTGATAGATGCGGTTAAGGGAGGGGGGGAGCCAGGGGCCGTTTACAGGATCACCCCTGAAGAGCTTGAGACCGAGCAGGACCGTCCCCTGAGCCTTCACCAGGTGGGGCTCCTCGATGTCCTGGGTATGGCGAAGCAGTTGGGCCCGGTGGCCGAGGTGGTGATCATCGGCGTGGAGCCGAAGGAGATAAGGTGGGGGATGGACCTGAGCCCGGAGGTAAGGGAGAAGGTGCCCGTGGTGGTGGAGGCGGTCCTTGAAGAGCTCGGCCTAAGGGAGGAGTAAGTTGCATGAGATGGCCATCGCCCAGAGCCTCCTGGAGATCATAGAAGGGGAGATGGCCTCCTGGCCCTCCTCGAGGCTCAAGGAGATAAAGTTGAGGATAGGGGTCTTAAGCGGTGTGGTCCCTGAGGCCTTGGAGTTCGCCTTCCAGGTGGCGTCTCAGGGCACGGTGGCCGAAGGGGCCCTGCTCAGGATCGAGCGGGTACCCTTCAGGGTCCGATGCAAGAGCTGTAAGGGGACCTTCGAGGAGGACCTCCCCTTCATGGTCTGCCCCCGCTGCGGGAGAGAAGTGGAGGTCCTCTCAGGAAGGGAACTGGAAATAGAGAGCATGGAGATAGAGGATGGAAGTCAAGGTCGTAAAGAGGATCCTTGAGGCGAACGAGGTGATCGCTCAGGAGAACGCCCGGCTCTTCGCCGAGCACGGGATTTATGTCCTCAACCTGATGGGAAGTCCGGGCACGGGGAAGACCAGCCTCCTGGAGAGGACCCTTGAGGCCCTCCGGGGGAGGTGGAGAATA
>CBEVRB010000075.1:0-8001 GCA_965552155.1 uncultured bacterium | reverse complement strand
CCCCTTCCACATGTGGACGCCCGATGCCTACGAAGGTGCCCCCACCTCCATCACCGCCTTCATGGCCACGGGGGTGAAGGCTGCGGCCTTTGCTGCCCTTCTGCGGGTCTTCCTCAGTGCCCTGCCACAGCTTGAGCGCCACTGGACGGAGGTGATGTGGGCCCTGGCCGTCCTCACCATGAGCGTGGGGAACCTGATCGCGCTGAAGCAGGATAACATCAAGAGGATGCTTGCTTATTCCTCCATCGCCCATGCCGGGTATATCCTGGTCGGGTTTGTGGCCGGAAACGAGCTGGGACGCGCGGGGATGCTCTTCTACCTTTTCGCCTATGCCCTCATGAACATCGGGGCCTTCACCGTGGTGATCCTCCTGGGGAGGAAAGGCGAGGAGAACACCCTGATCTCGGACTATGCGGGGATAGGCTTCAGGTTTCCCCTCCTCGGTGCGGCCATGTCGATCTTCCTGTTTTCGTTGGCCGGTGTCCCTCCTACGGCTGGCTTTATGGCGAAGGTCTACGTGTTCAGTGCCGCGGTCAAGGCTGGTTATTACTGGCTCGTGGTGATAGCGGTGCTTAACAGCGCTGTTGCCGCTTACTATTATCTGCGGGTTATGGTATACATGTACTTCCGCGAGCCCGAAAGGGAGGTGAGGGTGGATCTTTTCTCCCTCGCAGGGGTTATTGCAGTGATTCTCGCCGTCTGGGGGGTTTTGCAGCTGGGGATCTTCCCCTCGGACTTTCTTGCCCTGGCCCAACGTTCAGTCCAGGTCTTCTGAGGAGGTCGAGATGGCCTTTGAACCCAAGATAGTCGCCTTCTGCTGCAACTGGTGAGCCTACGCGGCAGGGGACCTTGCCGGTGGCAAGCGCCAACCTTATGCGCCCAATCTCTATATAATAAGGGTAATGTGCAGCGGCCGTGTCTCGCCCCACTTCATCATCAAGGCCTTCCAGTCCGGAGCCGATGGGGTCCTGGTGGCAGGCTGTCTGATCGGCGACTGCCACTACGGAAAGGGGAACTATCTGACCCAGAAGCGAGTGGCGGTAATGAAGGACCTCTTGCAGTTCATCGGGATAAACCCCAAGAGGTTGAGGATAGAGCTGATGTCCGCCTCGGATGCCAACCGCTTCGTGGAGGTGGCCAACGAGTTTACCGAGGAGATAAGGGCCTTAGGGCCCTCGCCCCTCCCCTCCAAGACCCCGAGGGTGTGAGATGGAGGAGCTGAGAAAGAGGGTGAAGGAGCTTCTGGAGAAGGGGGAGATCGACGGGTTCCTCGGTTACAGGGGTTCTTTCCCCTATCTTTTCACGGACCCCGCTGACCTGAAGGACCTGGAGGTGCCGTCCGAAAGGTACCCCCTCCCCAAGATCCTCACCTCCCTCTTCAAGAGGAGGCCTGTAGGGCGCTTCGGCGTCCTGGTGAGGGGCTGTGAGGAGAGGGGGATAATAGAGCTGGTGAAGAATGCCAAGCTCGAGCAGGACAAGGTGATGATGATCGGTGTTGCCTGCTCCAAGGAGCAGGCGTCCAACTGTCGCTGCTCCAAGCCCTATCCTGATGTCCCTGTACTTTACGGGGAGAAGGTCGAAGGGGTGCAGGCGCGAGACGATATCGAGAGGATAGAGGCAATGGAGGAGGGGGAGAGACTCTCCTTCTGGCTCTATGAGTTCTCCAAGTGCATCAAGTGCTATGGTTGCAGGAACATCTGTCCTCAGTGCTTCTGCGACACCTGCACCTTGGAGGAGGGGGACCTGGTGAAGAGGGGGGTTCTCCCTCCTGAGGTCCCGGCCTTCCACTTGGTGAGGGCCTTCCACATGGCGGGCAGGTGCATAGACTGTGGGCTCTGCGAGGAGGCCTGCCCGGCCAATATCCCCTTGAGGACCCTCTATCGGAAGGTGCGGGAGGGGGTGAAGGGGCTCCTCGGCTACGAGCCAGGGGCGAGCTGGGAGGAGAAGGAGCCCTTGGGATACCTTGGCGACGGCCGTTACGAGATCCCTGAGAGGCTCATTTAGGAGGAGGTGATGGATTACAGGACCGTTCCCTCTATCTGTCCCTACTGCGGATGCGGATGCGGAATCCTCCTTGAGGTCTCCGATGGGAAGGTGGTGGGCGTGCTCCCCCAGAAGGGGCATCCGGTAAATGACGGAAAGCTATGCATCAAGGGATGGACCTGCCATGAGTTCATAAACTCGCCGGAGAGGCTCACCCGACCGCTCCTCAGGGAAGGAGAGGGGTTCAGGGAGGTAAGCTGGGATGAGGCGATAGGGCTTGTGGCCTCCCGCCTGAGTGAGATAAGGGATAAGTATGGACCCGACAGCATCGCTTTTCTCTGCTCCGCCAAGTGCTCCAATGAGGAGAACTACCTGATCCAGAAGTTCGCCCGGGCGGTGATTGGGACCAATAACATCGATCACTGCGCGCGGCTCTGACACTCCTCCACGGTGGCAGGTCTTGCCGCCGCCTTCGGTTCCGGGGCGATGACCAACTCGATAAAAGGGATAGAAGACGCGGACTGCATCCTGGTGATCGGTTCCAACACCACCTCCTCCCACCCATTAGTGGCCCACAGGATTTACAGGGCCAAGGCGAAGGGGGCCAGGCTCATCGTGGTGGATCCCAGAAAGACCCAGATCGCCCTTTTCGCCGATGTATACGTCCCCATAAGGCCAGGAGATGACAATGCCTTCCTCAACGGGGTGATGAATGTGATCGTTGAGAACGGCTGGCACGATAAAGCCTTCATTGAGGAACGCACCGAGGGCTTTGAGGAGTTCAGGGAGAACCTCAAGAAGTATACCCCTGAGCATGTGGAGGAGATAACGGGCATTCCTCAGGAGACCATAAGGAGGGTGGCGGAGCTTTATGCCAAAGCCGAGCGGTCCTCTATCATCTACTGCATGGGGATCACACAGCATACGGTGGGCACGAATAACGTCCGCAACCTCGCCAATCTGGCGATGCTGACGGGAAACGTCGGGAGGCCCTCTACCGGGGTCAACCCCCTGAGGGGGCAGAACAACGTGCAGGGGGCCTGTGACCTGGGCGGTCTTCCCAACGTATTTCCCGGCTACCAGCGCGTGGACGACGATAATGTTAGGGCCAAGTTCGAGGAGGCCTGGGGGGTGAAACTCCCCTCCAAAGTAGGGCTCACGGTCACGGAGATGATGGGGGGGATCCTGGAGGGGAAGGTCAAGGCCCTCTACATAATGGGGGAGAACCCGATCCTGAGCGACCCCAATCTCTCCCATGTGGAGGAGGCCTTAAAGGAGGTGGAGTTCCTGGTGGTCCAGGACATGTTCATGAGCGATACTGCCCGCTTCGCCCATCTGGTGCTTCCCGCTGCCTCCTTTGCCGAGAGGGACGGGACGGTCACCAACACCGACCGGAGGGTCCAGCGATTCTACAAGGCGGTGGACCCTCCTGGGGAGGCACGGGAGGACTGGGTGATAATCAGGGAGGTTGCCAAGGCGATGGGGGGGAAGGGGTTTGACTTCGCCTCCGCTGAGGAGATCTTCGATGAGCTGGTGAAGCTCACCCCCATCTATGGAGGCCTCTCCTACAAGAGGCTGGAAGGGGAGGGGATCCAGTGGCCGTGCAGGACCCCCGATGATCCAGGAACCCCCTATCTTCACAAGGATCAGTTCGCCAGGGGGAAGGGGGCCTTCTTACCCGTGGAGCATGTTCCCCCAGCGGAGGTCCCGGATGCGGATTATCCCTTTATCCTCACCACGGGCAGGATCCCCTTCCATTTTCATACGGGGACGATGACCAGGAGGACCCCGCTTCTTGATGCGGAGGCCCCGGAGTCCTTTGTGGAGATCCATCCTGAGGACGCAGAGGGGATCGGGGTCAGGGACGGGGATACCGTGGAAGTGAGCTCCAGGAGGGGAAAGCTGAAGGTGAAGGTCAGGGTCGTCGAGGGGATAAGGAAGGGGACGGTCTTTCTGCCCTTCCACTTTGCCGAGGCCGCTGCCAACCTCCTGACCATAGATGCCCTTGATCCCGTGGCCAAGATCCCCGAATATAAGGTCTGCGCCGTGAAGATTAACAAGGCCCAAGAGGGGTAGGAGATGGCGAGGATAGGCGTCTTTGTATGCCATTGCGGGACCAATATAGCGAAGACGGTGGATGTGAAGCGGGTGGCAGAGGAGGTGGGGAAGCTTCCCGATGTGGTCTACTCCACTGATCTGCAGTACGCCTGTTCAAAGCTCGGTCAGGGGGCGATCGAGGAGGCGATAAGGGAACATCAACTGGACAGGGTGGTCGTGGCTTCCTGCACCCCCAGGATGCATGAGGTGACCTTCCAGAAGTGTATCGAGAGGGCAGGGCTCAACAAGTACATGCTTGAGATGACCAATATCCGTGAGCAGTGCTCTTGGGTGATCGAGGAGAGGGAGCGGGCTACCGAGAAGGCGATAGAGATCATCCGGATGGCGGTGGGGAAATCGAGGAGGCTCTTCCCCCTCAAGGAGAGCTATTTCCCCGTGGAGAAGACCGCACTGGTAATCGGTGGAGGCATTGCGGGGATGCAGGCGGCCCTCGATATAGCCCGTTCGGGATACAAGGTGATCCTGGTGGAGAAGTCCCCCTCCATAGGGGGGAGGATGGCCCAGCTGGAGAAGACCTTCCCCACCCTCGACTGTGCCGCCTGAATACTGACTCCGCGGATGACGGAGTCATCCCAGGAAGAGAACATAGAACTGATGACCTACTCGGAGGTGGTGGAGGTTACGGGGTTTGTGGGGAACTATGAGGTGAAGATCCGCAAAAAGCCCCGTTATGTGGACATGGAAAAGTGCACCGGCTGCGGCACCTGCATCGAGAAGTGTCCCACTAAGGTTCCCAGCGAGTTCGAGGAGGGCCTGGGGATGAGGAAGGCGATATACGTCCCCTTCGCCCAGGCTGTGCCCAACGTGCCGGTGATAGATACGGAACATTGTAGGAAGTTCACTCAGGACAAGTGCGGGGTATGCCAGAAGGTCTGCCCCACGGGGGCGATAGACTACGAGCAGCAGGAGGAGATCATTACCCGGAAGGTAGGGGCGATCGTGGTCGCCACGGGCTACAGCCTCCTTGATCCCTCGATCTACGGGGAGTACGGGGGTGGAAGGTTCAGGAACGTGATAACGAGCCTGCAACTGGAGAGGATGCTGGAGAGTAGCGGCCCGACGGGCGGGAAGGTGATAAAGCCTTCCAATGGTGAAGTGGCGAAAAACGTGGTCTTTATCCAGTGTGTGGGTTCCAGGGATGAGAGCAAGGGGATACCCTACTGTTCCAAGATCTGCTGCATGTATACGGCAAAGCACACCATCCTCATAAAGGACCATCAGCCCGAGACCCAGTGTTATGTCTTTTACATCGATCTGAGGGCCGGTGGAAAGGGATACGAGGAGTTCGTGAAGGCGGCCCAGAGAGAGGCAGGGGCGGTCTATTTGCGGGGGAGGGTCTCCAAGCTCTATGAGGTGGGCGACAAGGTGATCGTGGAAGGGATAGATAGCCTCTCCGGGGAGAAGGTAGAGATAGAGGCCGATCTGGTGGTCTTGGCCGTGGCCATCATTCCCAATCCCGATGCCAAGGAGCTGGCGAAGATCCTCGGTATCCCCTGCGACGATTACGGCTTTTACACCGAGGCCCATCCCAAGCTCCAGCCCGTGGAGAGCGCAACCCGTGGGGTCTTCATCGCGGGCTGCTGCCAGTTCGCCCGCGACATTCCCGATTCTGTGGCATCGGCAGGGGCCGCCGCCGCCAAGGTCTGCAACATATTCTCCCAGGATGAGCTGGTGGTGGAGCCGAGGATTGCCCACATAGACCCTGAGGTCTGCAGCGGCTGTTTCACCTGCATGGAAGTTTGCCCCTTCGGAGCGATCACCGAGGCGGAGCACGAGGGGAGGAGGGTGGCTCGGGTGACGGAGACCCTCTGTCAGGGTTGTGGCAACTGCGCCGCCACATGCAGGACGGGCGCTGCGACCGTTATGGGCTTTACCGATGAACAGTTCTACCAGCAGATCGAAGGACTCTTTGGAGAAAGGAGGGCAGAGGTTGCTTAGGATAGGGCCCCAGACCGAGATAACCTCCTTCGCCCGGAAGGTGGAGGAGCTCTGTGGAGAGGATGCCTTCAAGTGCATCCAGTGCGGGAAGTGCTCCGCTGGATGCCCGATAACCCCCTTTATGGACCTTTTACCCCATCAGGTCATGAAACTGATCCAGCTCTCCTCCGAGGAGAAGGTCCTCTCCTCATCGACCATATGGATCTGTGCCTCCTGCGAGACATGCACGACCCGTTGCCCTGAATCGATAGATATCGCCAAGGTGATGGACACCTTGAGGAAATTGTGCCTGGAGCAGGGGAGGAAGCCCAAGGAGAAGGAGGTCTATGCCTTCTGCACCGCCTTTCTCAACTCGGTGAAGAAACATGGCCGGCTGTTCGAGGCCGGTTTCATGATGGAGTTCAATGCGGCAACGGGCAAGGCCTTAAAGGAGATGGGGGAGAGCATCCCCTTGGGGTTTCACCTCTTAAAGAGGGGGAAACTTGGTCTCTTTCCTTCGTATGTCTCCGATAAGAAGCCCATCCGCAAGGTCTTTGAGACGGCGAAGAGGTTTATGAAATGAGGGAGGAAAAGCTGGGCTACTACCCTGGTTGTTCGGCTGAGGGCACATCCAAGGAGTTTGATGGAACCCTCCGGGAGGTCTTCTTCAGGCTGGGGATCCTTCTGGAGGAGATTCCTGACTGGAACTGCTGCGGTGCATCTCCTGGCCATGCCCTCTCGGAAGAGGTGGGGGCAGCCCTCTCTTACCTGAATCTCCTCAAGGCAAAGAGGGCGGGTTTGGAAGAGATCCTCACCCCTTGTCCCTCCTGTTACGCCAACCTCCTTAAGGCCTCCCACTTCTATACGACTGATCCTGATCTGGCCAAAAGGTGGGGGGAGGTCTATGGCCCTATCGAAGGGGATCCCCCCAAGGTCTATCATCTTCTCGATTACCTCATAGAGAGGGTTGGAAAGGATAAGGTGGTGAGTTACCTCAAAAAACCCCTTGAGGGGTTGAAGGTAGTCCCTTACTACGGCTGCCTGAACCGCTTCCCCTATGTGGAGATGGACGACAAGGAAAACCCCGTCTTCATGGACGAGGTGCTATCCTGGCTCGGTGCAGAGGTGATAAGCTGGTCATATAAGAACAACTGCTGCGGGGCAGGGCTCTCCGTGCCTAGGTCAGATATCACCCGGGAGCTCGCCTCTCGGTTGCTAAACGCTGCCAAAGCCTATGGTGCCGATCTGATCTCGGTGGTCTGTCCCCTCTGCCAGTTCAACCTGGACAGCCAGCAGAGGTACGCCGGCACAAAGATACCCGTCCTCTATCTCACCCAACTGATGGGCCTTGCCATCGGCGTCCGGACCGAAAACCTCGGTCTGTCTATGCCCTTCGTGGAACCTAAGGGACTTCTGCAAGAGAGAGGGCTTATCTGAGTTTTTGTTTTGATTCAAGCCAATGCTTTTTGATTTAATTAAAGTCTTTCGTCCCTTTTGTAATCAAATTTTACTAAAATGGGATTTTTCACTCTGGTCCTACGCTTCACTTCCTTTATCAACCTCTCAAGCTGATTAGTGTTCCCTCTCATCAAGTGCCAATCGCTCGATCATGCTCTTAATGGTCTCGGCTTTCCTTCCTTTTTGTGTTTGACTCTCCCATTACCAAGGAGGAGTAGGACCTCTTTTTTAATCACTTCAGACACAATTACTGAACATTACCTCTAATTTTAATTTTCTTGCGTATCAAAATGCAAGTCAAAGAAAATTTTAAGTTTTTGTCATTGACAATGAGATAAAAATATGTTAGTGGACAAAATAGCGATTTAATAAAGAAAAGGAATATTTGATTAATTTCTCAATGCATAAAATAAGGTTTGTAACTTACGTGCTTTTGATATTTACGTTTACGGTAGTTTCGAAACTGATTGCTAGTGAACTGAAAAAAAGCGGATTTTCTATTTCCCTGCCTGATGGATGGATAGA
>CBEVRB010000074.1:0-8074 GCA_965552155.1 uncultured bacterium | reverse complement strand
CTTCCACTCCCTGAGCAGAGGACCCGGATCGACGTAAAACCACAGATCCTCCCCTCTGATGAAGGGAATGGGAAAGGAGAAGGTGCTGCGCCTGATGAAACGCGCCACGGCCCTGTTCCAGAGGAGGCTCTGGTAGGAGAAGAGGAAGAAGAGCTTTATGGGCTTGGGCAGGGCCCTGAAGGCCCTTTTCGCATCGCCTTTCCTGATGAAGACCTTAAGGGCTGCCCTCTCCGCCACCGAGAGGTGTCCTGCCTCACCGAGGAAGGCCCGCCAGTGTCCCCAGAGCTTAAGGAGCCGCTTTCGAGACGGGGAGTGCTGAACCAGATATTCCTTGAGGGCCGTTTCGTAATCCCCTTCCAGGAAATAGCGGACGATGGGGCGTTCCATGAAGAGATCCGAAGCAAACCGCTGCCTGCCGAAGTAATTGACAAAGCCCACCCTCTCGACCACCTCCATGGACCGAAGGACCCTCTTCGGGGAGATGGACCTCAGAGTCACGGTGAAGATGTTCCCCTGGGCCTGACCGATCTCCAACGGGACCTCACCCTTGCCAATGAAGGTGAGGCGGAATCCCGTATCTTCGAGATCCTCCTCCGGTCCCTCGCAGATGGAGATGTACTGGGTGGTGATGGCTCGCTTGTCCTTCAGGCCGCAGAAGCCCATCCGGTCCCGCGTTAATCTCCACTTAGAGCAGATGGCCTCGATGGCGGCCATGGTGTTCAGGTCCCTCTTCCAAAGGCGATAGTAGCTGTAAGGCCCCTTGGGACTCAGCTTGAGCTCCAGGACCTCCTCAACCTGGAAGTCCTCGGGCTTCACCTTCACCTTCCCCTCAAGCATCATCCCCTACAAGTCCCTTTTCAGTCATCGCCTTCAATCTCTCTGAGGCAGGCGGCCTCGCGATGCCTTCGCCTCCTTGAGGGCCTCTATGAGCCTGGAGTTCTCCTCGGCCTTCCTCACCGCCACGCGGATGAAATCCTCCTGAAGCCCCCTGAATCCCCTCCCCTCCCGTACCAATATGCCCTTCTGCAGGAGAAAGGAGGCAAGGATCCAGCTTGGAGTCCTCGTCCGAACTAAGAAGAAGTTGGCCTCAGAGGGAAAGACGTCGAAGAGCTCCTGTAGCTTCTCCTTGAAGATCCGTCGCTGCCCGAAGAGCTGAGGAAGGCCCTCCTCGAAGGCCCTCCAGAGCTCCCTCAGGTGCTCAAGGACCAGCTGGGCGAAGATATTTATGGGCCACGGGTCAGAAACCCCTTCAACTCGTTCCACCGCCCTCTTAGGGCCGATGATATAGCCGAGCCTGAGTCCCGGGATGGCGAGGACCTTGGTCAGGGAACGGAACAACAGGACCCTCCCCTCGCAGGCATACCGCTCAAGGGACGGCTTCTTCTCAGGGGACACGAAGTCCACGAAGGCCTCGTCCACCAAGAGCCAGATCCCCCTCCTTTCGAAGGTTCTGTGGAGTTCTAAGAGCTCTTCTTGGGAGAGGAGACCCCCTGTAGGGTTGTTGGGGTTACAGAGAAAGACCGCCTCGGTCTCATGGCTGAGGGCATCAAGGAGGAGTTGAGGTCTCAGCCGAAAACCATCCTCCTCTAATTGGAGAAAGGAGACCTTCGCCCCCGTAGCCAGAGCTGCCCTCTCGTATTCAGAAAAGGTAGGAATGGGGATCAGCACCTCCCGGGGCTTCAGGGCCTGCAAGACCAGATATATGAGCTGACTGGATCCGTTCCCCACCCAGAGGTTGGAAACGGGGATCTTGAGGAAGGAGGAGAGGACCCTGCGGCTTCTCTCCAGGTCAGGGTAAAAGGCCAGCCAATCGAGGCTTTTCCTCAAGAGTTCCCTTACTCGATCCAGATCGAAAAAGGCGTTGATGTTGCTTGAGAAGTCTATGATCTCGGTAAGGGGACGGCCGAGCCTCTCAGAGGCTTCAAAGACCCTGCCGCCGTGCCTCATCATTCCCTTCAACGCCCTCTGTGAAGGCCCAACTCGCTTCATGATTAAGGGAGCTTACAATAGGACGGATTCCTTGACAAGGAGAAAGCGGAAGTGATAGATAGGCTGTCACCCTGCGCCTTGACCCTGGAGGCATCCTGAGGTGGAAATCTACTTCCTCATATGGGCCGCTTTGTTTCTGGACCTTCTCTTGGGGGACCCCAGGGGATACCCCCATCCGGTGAGGGTTATGGGCTGGGCCATCGAGCGGCTCGAAGGCCCCTTGAGGCAGTCCTTCCGTCCCCGTTTGGCCGGTGCTGTCCTCTGGGCCGTCGTCACGGGGTCGAGCTTCGTCGCTGCCCAGGGGCTGATCCTCCTCGGGGCGACGATCCACCGATGGGTGGGCCTGGGGATTCACCTGCTGCTGCTCTGGATCGCTTTGGCCCTCCGGGATCTGGATCGGGAAGCCCGCGATGTCTACGAGGCCCTGAAGGACGGCGATCTCCTACAGGCGAGGCGGATGCTCTCCAGGATCGTGGGCCGCGATACCGAGGCCCTCCCCCGATCGGAGGTAATAAGGGCGGCGGTGGAGTCGGTGGCCGAGAACACCGTGGACGGAGTCCTCTCCCCGATCTTTTACGCCCTTCTGGGAGGAGCTCCTTTTGCCATGGCTTTCAAGGCCGTAAGCACGCTGGATTCAATGGTGGGCCACAGGGACGAGCGATACAGGGAATTCGGCACCGTCTCCGCCAGGGCGGACGATCTGCTGAACTTTCTCCCAGCTCGGGTCTCTGCCTGTTTGATCCCCGTAGCTGCCGCCCTTCTGGGAATGAAGGGACGGGAAAGCTGGCGGTGTATCCTGAAGGATCGCAAAAACACCCCCAGTCCCAATGCGGGAATCCCCGAGGCGGCCTTCGCCGGGGCCCTCGGAATCGCATTGGGAGGTCCCATCAGCTACGGGGGAAAAGAATACGTGATACCCACAATTGGCGTTCCCCGTAGGGAACGGGAGCCAGAGGACATCCTGAGGGCCATAAGGCTTGCCTATCTCACCACCTTCCTGTTCCTCCTCGCGGCCTTTCCCGTTTGTCTGCTCGTCTCATAGGGCTCTGCTTACGCCGGCCGAGGAGAAGGTGGCCATCTGGGAGAGGATCTTCACCGCCGCTTCTATGATGACCAAGGCTAAGGCAGCCCCTGTCCCTTCACCGAGCCTCATCTCAAGCTCGAGCAAAGGTTCAAGCCCGAGGTGCTCCAGGGCCTTCCTGTGGCCTCGCTCTGCGGAGAGGTGACCGGCAAAGAGATAGTCCCTCACCTGAGGTTCGAAGGCCACTGCCAGAAGGGCCGCTGCCGTGGAGATGAAGCCGTCTATCACCACCGGGACTCTCGCCTTGGCCCCTGCTAGGATCCATCCGCAGATGCCGCCAATCTCGAACCCCCCTACCTTGGCCAGTACATCCAGCGGGTTCCCTGGATCGGGCCGGTTTACCTCCAGGGCCCTGCGGACCACCTGGACCTTTCTCTTCAGTCCCTCATCGTCAAGGCCCGTTCCCCTTCCCACTATCTCCTCGGGATCTGAGCCCGTCAAGGCGCAGATTACGGCGGCAGAAGGAGTGGTATTCGCTATCCCCATGTCGCCCGTGGCGATGACGTCAAGGCCCCTCGAGGCCTCTTTCTTGAAGACCTCCATCCCCCTGAGGATCGCCTCAGAGGCCTGCTCCCGGCTCATGGCCGGGCCTGTGGCGATGTTCCCCGTCCCAGGGGCCACCTTCATATCGTAGAAGCTGTCCGAGGCCTCAAGCCACAGGGGCTCAGTGGGCCCTCTGATACCGAAGTCGACCACCACCACCCTGGCCCCCACGTGCCGGCAGATGACGTTGATGGCCGCAAATCCCCGAAGGAATCCCGAGACCATCTGCCGCGTCACCTCCTGGGGAAAGAGACTCACCCCTTCGGAGGCCACTCCATGATCGCCGGCAGCCACCATCACCACCTTGCGAGGAAGTCCTTCAGGGATGCGCCCCATGATCCCTGCCACCTGCCAGGAGATCTCGTGAAGCCTCCCCAGGGCCAGATAGGGCATGAGCAGGTCCTCGGTCTTCCTCTTGGCCCTCTCGACGGCCGCCTGGTCCAAGGGGCCAACCCCCCTGATGGCCCTTCCCAGATCTTCCATCCTTCCACCTCCTCAACGTGGTCCATCGTCACGCTCCAACTTTTAAGCAGAGGAGGGACACCACCTCCGCCATCTCCACCGTAGCCCCCAGCACGTCTCCCGTCATGCCGCCCAGCCTCCTTCGGAAGAAGAAAGAGAGAAGATAGCAAAATCCGAGGACAAGGATCAAGGCCAGAAGTCCCCTGAAGCCGTAAAGGAGTGCCCCGAGGACTGCGGTGAAGAGGAGCCCCCGGAGAAAGGTCCCCCTTCGGGGGGGCAAGAAGGGGCTCACCTTACCCTCCCCCCGGAGGTAGGGTAGGGAGCAGAGGGGCACCAGCAGTCCCATCCTCCCGAGGGCTGGGAAGAGGACGAGGGCCCTCCATCCGCCCTGGGGCAAATTGAGTAGCAGCGAGAACTTCAGGATCAGCACACAGCTCACCGCCACGACCCCGAAGGTCCCCACGTGGGGGTCTCTCAACACCTGGAGCATCTCCTCCCTCTCCTTGCCACTTCCCAGGGCATCGAAGGTATCGGCCAAGCCGTCCAGGTGTACCCCCCGGGTGAGGAGGGTCAGGGCGCAGACCGCGGCTGCCGCTTCAAACCCCTGGCCCACCCAGGCCTTGCCCATCGCATAGATCCCGGTGATGATCGCTCCCAAAAGGGCCCCGACCAGGGGGAAGTAGGGCGGAGCCGCGGCCAGATCCCCCCTCCAGGCCTGAGGGAGGGGGATGGAGGTGAGGAATCCCAGGGCTGCAAGGAGGCCCTTCATCGCGGGATCTCCTGCGGTTTTACCCTCAGAGGGACACCCGCCACCATCAGGTAGACCTGATCGGCCGAGGAAGCAAAAAGCTGGTTGACCTTTCCCACCGCATCCCTGAAGCAGCGGGCCAGTGGGTTCACGGGGACTATCCCCCAGCCAACCTCGTTGGTTACGAGGATGACCCTGTAAGGGGAGCGCAGAAGCTCGTCCCTCAGGAGCTCTGCCTTCTTCAGGATCTCACCCTCCCTGAGCCCCTCCTCCAGGAGGTTGCTTACCCAGAGGGTGAGGCAGTCGATGATGACCGTCCTCGTTCCTTCAAGCGAGGCCAGGGCCCTGAGGAGTTCCCGTTCCTCCTCTATCGTCACCCAGTGGCGCGGTCTGCTCCTGCGGTGCTCTTCGATCCTTTGCCGCATCTCCTCGTCCCGGGGGGCGGCAGTGGCGATGAAGGCCACAGGGCCACCCCACTGCCTCGCCAGTTCCTGGGCAAAGCGGCTCTTTCCGCTTCGAGTACCCCCCGTCACGAGGACCAACTTCGGCTCCACGGCAGAAGCTTACACCGGGACGGGAATCCTTGACAAGGCCAAGGCAGATGTGATAAAAAGGCCCTGCGGGTGCCCTTTGGGGCTTAATAGGGAAGTGGGGTGAGAGGCCCCCGCGGTCCCGCCGCCGTGACTGGGGACGAAACCCGCAGGAGGCCACTGGAGACCTCAAGGTCTCCGGGAAGGCGCGGGGAGTAGGAGGATCCGGAAGCCGGAAGACCTGCCCGCAAAAATAGCTTCATCCCCTCGTGGGTTGGGGGATGGAGGAGGGCGAAGAAGCTGGGTGCAGCCCTCAGGACTTCCCCTGAGGGCTTTTCTTTTCCTCAGGGGCCACGAATAAAGCAGAGGAGGTGGAGCGATGAGGTGGTTGATCTTGATCTTGGTGTTCTTCTTAGTGGCCCCCGTGACCGTCTGTGGGGAGGAGGCTGAAGAGGTCGTTGAGATCGAGGAGGTGGTCGTTACGGCCACCCGCGTCCCCACCCTGGAGGAGGAGGTGGGGAGCTCCATGACGGTCATCACCGAAGAGGAGATCAAGGCCAAGGGATACACCACCGTGTATGAGGTGCTCAAGGGGGAGCTGGGGATTGACGTGGTATCCACTGGAGGGCCAGGGGCCCAGACCTCGGTCTTTCTCAGGGGGATGGAGTCCTACCATACCCTGGTGATGATCGATGGTCTCAGGGTGGGCGATCCGAGCCTCATGCAGCGGCAATTCAACTTCGCAAACCTGACGGTGGACGATATAGAGAGGATCGAGATCGTCAGGGGACCCCAGAGCGTGCTCTATGGGGCGGATGCCATCGGCGGGGTAATCCACATCATCACAAAACGGGGGCGGGGGAAGCCCTCCTTTTACGCCGGCCTCGAAGGGGGCTCTTACCACACCTTCAGGCAGTTCGCCGGGGGCTCCGGGGAGGTGAAAGATATGTCCTTTTCGCTCGCCCTGTCCCATATCAAAACCGATGGCTTTTCCGCAGCCGATGAGGACCTCCCCGGAAACAAGGAGGACGACGGATGGGAGAACACCACCTTCTCATGCCGCCTGGACTTTGATATCGCCCCCTGGATTACCGCGGGTACCTCGCTGAGGTTTCAGCGGGGGGACACAGAGCTCGATTCGGGAGGCGGCCCCTACTGCGATGTAGAGGACTACCATGTGGAGCACGACCAGTTCTTCGCAAGGCCCTACATAGAGACCGCGCTCTTTGAGGGGAAGTGGAGGCAGAAGGTGGCCTTCGGGGTCGGGAGCCATAAGAGGCATTACGAAGACGCCCCCTGGGGGGACAGCTCCTATGAGGGCAAGAGCTATCAGTTCTTGTGGCAGCACGACATAAAGGTCCACAGGACAAATGAGCTGGTTCTGGGCCTGGAGTATCAGCAGGAGGAGATGGAGAGCTCGAGCCCCATGGAGGAGTCGGCATGGACCTTAAGCCTCTTCGCTGAGGATAAGATCGCCCTCTGGGATCTCTCCTACACCACCATGGGGGTCCGCTGGGATCGCCACAAGGAGTTCGGCGACCACACCACCTTCAGGCTGACCCAGGCGTTCCTCATCCGCAAAACGGGCACCAAGCTCAGGGGCTCGGTGGGAACCGGCTTCAGGGCCCCGAGCCTGTACGAACTCTACGGCCCTCCCTTTTGGTTCTGGGGGTGGTGGCCCGTGGGTAACCCGGAGCTTGACCCCGAGGAGAGCATCGGCTGGGATGTGGGAGTGGAGCAGGAGGTCTTCGGGGGGCTGCTCAAGGCGGGGGTTACCTACTTCGAGAACGAGGTGGAGGACCTGATCGATTACGTCTCGGGGAAGGGCTATGTGAACATAGAGGAGGCCGAAAGCTGGGGTATCGAGGCCTTCCTTGAAGTTGGGCCCTGGAGGGGACTTTCTGGCAGGATCACCTACACCTACACCGATACCGAGGACGATCAGGGCAGGAGGCTTCTTCGCAGGCCCCTGAACAAGGTCGGCGCAAGCCTCAGCTACCGGTTCCTCGAGGAGCGGGGCAGGGTGGGGGTCCACCTCCTCTGGGTGGATGAGCGCGAGGATTTGGTATGGCCCGCCCGGCGCGTGGAGCTCGACGATTACACCCGCGTGGACCTCAGCGCCTCCCTCAAGGTCCAAAGGAACCTGGAGGTCTTCGCCAGGGTGGAGAACCTCCTGGACGAGGACTACGAAGAGGCCTACGGTTACGGCACCCCCGGGTTTTCAGCCTACGGAGGGGTGAAGGTGGTCTTCTGAGGGATGGAGAGGATCTCCCTCTCAGAATGGGTCTATTTCCGCTTGAAGAAGGCCATAAAGGGTGGGGCCATCAAGCCCGGCACAAGGCTTATGGAGGTGCATCTGGCCAGGGAGCTCGGTGTAAGCCGAACCCCTGTAAGGGAGGCCCTTTTGCGGCTCGTGAGCGAAGGATGCGTCAAGTGGGTGCCCTTCAGGGGCTTCTATGTAAGGGGAGAGAAGGATGGGGGTCCCCTCGGTCCTGAGGGCCCGGCTCACCGAAGCCCTTGATCGCCTTGCCCCCCAGGCCCTGCTGCTCTCAGGAGGTGTGGACTCGGGGCTCTTAGCCTCCCTGCGGCCGGAGCTCGAGGGGATCGCCGTCTCCCTGGAGGAAGGGGGCGGTGACGGTCCCTATCTGGAGATGCTGAGGGAGTGTCTGGGAATCAAGGTACATACCGTGAGGGTCACGGTGGCCGAAGCCCTGGAGGCCA
>CBEVRB010000073.1:0-8116 GCA_965552155.1 uncultured bacterium | reverse complement strand
CGCGAGATCCGCTTGCTTCTTGAGGCCTTCAGGAGGGTCCGATCCTCGGTGGACCTGATCTTCGTCGATGGTCAGGGGATAGCCCACCCCAGGAGGATGGGGTTGGCTGCCCATATAGGGCTTTTGCTCGATATGCCCACGGTAGGTTGTGCCAAGAAGCCCCTCGTGGGTGAAGCTGCAGAGCCTCCGGATGAGAAGGGGGCCGTCTCGCCCCTCCTCTATCGGGGGGAGCAGGTGGGGGTGATGTTGAGGACGAGGAAGGGGGTTAAACCCCTGGTGGTCTCCCCGGGCCACAGGATGGAGGTGGATCGGGCCTGCCATTTTGTCCTTTTGGCGGCTCGCCGCTTCCGTCTTCCCGAGCCGACCCGCAGGGCCCATCTGCTCGCCCAGAGGATCAAGCGTTCCCTCTCCCTTCCTTAGGTAAGAGCACCACCCCCATGATGACCCCAACGGTAAGGATCAAGCCGCAGATGAGGAAAGTGGGTCTGAAGCCGAGGTGATCGCTCAGCAGCCCCCCGGTGGTCGGGCCGATTATCCATCCCAGGTTCCAGGAGGTGTTGTATATGCCCATGGCGGCGCCCCTCTTTTCCTGGGGCACCAGATCGGCGATGAGGGCCGTGGCCGAGGAGCCCAACCCTCCCCAGGCCATCCCCTCGGCCAGCATTATGGGGAAGAGGTGGCGGAACTCCCTCACGATGGCAAAGCCGAAGAATACCCCACAGAAGATGGCCATGGCGCCGAGCAGGATGACCTTCCTCCCCCAGCGATCGGCGAGCTTCCCCGAGAGGGGAGAGGTGAAGGCCCCGGCGATCGCCCCGGCGGTATAGAGGAACCCGATCTGGCTTTTAGTCGCTCCCAAGGAGATAATGTAGATGGAGAGGATGGAATAGACGATCCCTGAGCAAAGGAGCAGGGGAAAAATCGCCACACAGACCAAAATCACCTTCCTCATCTCCTTCATTTTTGCCTCCTGTAATTTATCCTTGACAGGGCCTCAGAGAAAGGGATAGTCTTCGGGAAAAGACAACCGAAAGGAGGTGTGAGGGATGACCGACGAGGGCAGGGTGGCAAGGGTTACCCACATCATCGCTGGTTCTCCGAAGAGCTTCGATGACGCCATCAAGGTGGGGTTCAAGCGGGCGATCAAGACCCTGAGGGGGATCACCGGGCTGAGGATCCAGGAGTTGAGGGTGGCGGTTGAGGACGATAAGATCGCCGAGTATCGCGTGAAGATGGAGGTCATCTTCGTCCTGGAGGATTGAGTCCCAGGGGGCCAGGCTATCCCCCCTTCTTCTCTATCACCATCATCTTCCCCATTCCCTCGGCGGCGAGGGTGCCGTCGGGGAGGAGGGCCTCTGTCCTGATAAAGAGGAGCCCTTTCTCCTCCTTCTGAAGCCAGCCTTTAAAGGTCACCCTGCTTCCGATGGGGATGGGGTGCCGGTATCTCACCTCCACCCTGGCCGTAACGGCGGTGTAACCCAGGTAACGGGAGGTCCAGCCGAGGAGTTCATCGAAGATGAGGCTTATTATCCCACCGTGCAGGTAGCGGGACCACCCCTTGTAGGTCTCCTCGGCCAGGAACTCCGCCACCACTCCCTTATCCCCATCCCTCTCCACCTTCAGGTGCAATCCCTGCGGATTTTTCCTTCCACAGACGAAGCAAGCCTCATCCTTCACCAGATCCCACTTCCTCTCCATCCCAATCCTCCACCATTTTTTTCATCCTCCTCATCCCTTCCAGTACCTTCTCCTCCTGATGGACCTCCAGGGTGAAGAGCAGCTCCCTTCGGGGGAGTATCGAGAAAAGGGCCTCAAAATCGAAAGTCCCGTCCCCAGGGGGCAGGTGTTCGTCCTTCTCCCCATGGTTGTCATGGATGTGGAGGGTGAAGAGCCATCGGCCGAGTTCCCCCAACCAGGCGTCAAGGCCCCTCCTGCTGAAGAGGAGCCAGTGCCCGGTGTCAAAGCAGAAGCCGACCTGAGGGGAATCCATCCCTTCGAGGAGCCCTTTGATGGTCTCGGGACCCCTCTCGAAGACGTTCTCGATGGCGATCTTCAGTCCGTCCTTTGAAGCCCTCCTGAGGATCGCCTTCCAGGTCCCGAGGCTCTCCCTGAGCCACAGATCCTCCGCTTCGGCGTACCTCCAGGGGTCGTAACCGGGATGGAAGACGAGGATCACGGGGTCCAGATGGACGGCTACCTCCAGCATCTGCTCCATTCGCTCCCGACTCACCCCCCTGATCTTCGGGTCGGGTGAACCGGGAGCCAGGTCCATATAGGGGCCGTGAAGGGAGTGAGTGAGGCCGTGGCGGGACAGCTCCTCTGTGATCTCCTTCACCTCCTTCAGGTCGAGGTCATCGAGCGTCTGGGCATCGAAGTAGATCTCCGGAGAAAGACCTGCCTCGATCACCTCCTTGAGTCTCCTCCGGAGCATCCTGTAAGGAATGGTGAAGTGAAACCGGTGACCCATCTATCCCTTCAACCTCTTCTCCAGCCTGTCCAGGTTCTTCCTCTCCCCCAGCAGTATGAGGATATCGCCTCGCTCTATCCCTGCCTCAGGGGAGGGGTTGAAGATCATCTCCTTTCCCGCCCTCTTTATGGCCACGACGATCACCCCGAACTCGTCCCTGAGCCCCGAATCCTTGAGGGTCTTTCCCTGAAAGAGGGAATCGTCTTCCACCTCTATCTCCTCCATCTGGAGCTCCAGGTGCTTGCGCTGA
Organism: uncultured bacterium; assembly: GCA_965552155.1. Classification (GTDB taxonomy): domain Bacteria; phylum Desulfobacterota; class B13-G15; order B13-G15; family B13-G15; genus CAYRAR01. The sequence continues at coordinate 5,399 of CBEVRB010000073.1, read as the reverse complement.
ACCACCAGTTCGATGAAATCGACCACGTTTGGCCTGAGCAGGACGTTGGCCATCCTGCTCGCCCCCATGATGTAGGGGGAGACCACCTTGGTGGCCCCTGCGGTGAGGAGCTTCCTCTCCGCCTCCGGATCATCGGCGCGGCTCAGGATGAAGAGTTTGGGGTTGAGGGAACGGGCGGAGAGGGTAATGTAGAGGTTGTCCGCATCCGAAGAGACGGTAGCGACGAGCCCCTTTGCCCTCTTTATGCCCGCTTCGAGCAACACCCTGTCATCGGTGGCGTCCCCTTCCAAGAAGAGATACCCCTCCTCTTCGAGGGCCTTTATCACCTCGGGGTCCCTCTCCACGATCACGAAGGGGACCTCCTCCTTGGCCAGCTCCTTGGCCACCACAGATCCGATCCTCCCGAAGCCGCAGAGGATGTAATGGTCCTTTAGCTTCTTTATCATCTTCTCCAATTTCTTCCTCCCCAAAGCGGCCCTTATCTGGCCGGCTATGATGGCCTGGGTCAAGGTGGTGACGATATAGGCCATTATCCCAAAACCGGCGATGATGAGGAAGATGGTGAAGACCCTTCCCTTCTCGCTGAGGCCGTATACTTCCCCGTAGCCCACAGTGGTTATGGTGATCACCGTCATGTAAAGGGCCTGAAAGACCCCCCATCCCTCGATGACCGTGTAACCCACCACGCCGACGGAGAGGAGGGCTCCCATCAGGAGGACGGCTCGAATGAGGTGTCGGATCAACTGCACCGCTCGTCCCAAGGCCGATCTATACTTCTATTACATTTGGGCCACAAAAGCAACGAAGGGCTTTTATATGTTTCGCAGAAAGGCTTATACTATGCAATATGTTCGATTCGGGGAAAGGCGCTTCTTCGGGGAGGTGGGCGGTCTTTGCGTTATGTGCCCTCCTTTTTATCTCCTCCCAGTTTTACCGGGCCTCCAACGCCATCATCGCACCTGATCTCCGACACGACCTGGGGCTTTCGGCCGAGGCCCTGGGGCTTCTCACCGCCCTCTTCTTCTACACCTTTGCCCTGGTGCAGTTGCCCCTTGGTCCCTGTCTTGACAGGGTCGGTGCCCGCCGCACCATGGCCTTTCTCACCCTCATCGGCTCAGTAGGGGCGTGGATATTCGCCTCGGCGAAGACCTTCCAGGAGGCGGCCTTCGGCCGGATCCTTTTGGGCCTGGGGATGTCCGCCAACCTGATGGGCTCGATGAAGCTCTTCACCACCTGGTTCTCTCCCCAGGAATTTGCGACCCTTTCCGGGCTGATCCTCGCCCTCGGGACGGTGGGTAACATGGCCGCGGCGACCCCCCTGGCCCTGCTGGTGGAGGCAGTGGGCTGGAGGTGGTCCTTTGCCCTCATTGGGGGCCTTACCGCCTGCCTGGCCTTCGCTTTCTTGGGCGTTGTCCGGGAGGGGCCTAAGCCCGTTATAAGCAAAGGGGAGGGCTTTCCCCTGAGGGAGATGGTCAGGATGCTCGTGGGGAGGAGGGATTACTGGCTGATCTCCTTCAGCACCTTCCTGCGGTACGGGATCTTCGTGGCGATCCAGGGACTGTGGGCAGGGCCATACCTGATGGAGGTGATGGGGCTTTCACCCGTTGAGGCGGGCAACGTGCTTCTGCTGCTCAACGTGGGCCTTGTCGCCGGCTCCCCTCTTGGAGGGTGGCTTTCAGATCGCCTCCTGCGTTCAAGGAAAAAGGTGGTGATCATGGGGCTTGGGGGGATGGCCTCCTCGCTCTTTCTCATCTCCACGGGCCTTGCCCTCGGCAGTCCTGTGGTTACAGCGGGTCTCTTCTGCTTCTTCGGGATCTTCTCCGGGTTTGGCATCGTGATGTACGCCCATATCAAAGAGTTGGTGCCAGAAGGGATGACCGGGATGGCCCTCACATGGGTGAACCTCTTCACCATGTTCGGCGGGGGTGTGTTCTTGCATCTGCTGGGCTGGGTGCTGGATCGCCTGAGCGGAGGCGGACCTGCAGGTCCCCGGGAATACGCCATGACCTTCCTTCTGGGCGCCTTGGGGCTGACCTCTGCCTTCCTCCTCTACTTTCTGACCCGGGAAAGGAAATCTTAAATTCTTGACAAGGAGAAATTTGTGATTTATCGTACAAGCCACAAACAGGAAGGGGGTGCAAGATGGGAGGCAGGGTTGCGATCATCGGGGTAGGACAGAGCGCCTTTGTCCGTGGATACCCCGGCTCCATCAGGGAGCTGGCCTTTGAGGCCTTCCGAGAGGCCATGGAGGACGCAAAGCTCGAGGCAAAGGATATAGATGCCTCCATCGTGGCATCGGCCCCGGAGTATGATCGCCAGCGTTCCCCGGCAGGGGTCATCGCCGAGTATCTCGGGCTGATCCCCCAACCCACCTGTTACGTGGAAACGGTCTGCTCCTCCTCGACCACGGGCGTCATCATGGCATACAGCATGATCAAGGCCGGGCTTTACGATGTGGTGGCGGTCATAGGTTTTCAGAAGATGTCCGAGATCTCGTCCATGGAGGTCCAGGAGCGGATGGGCCGCGGGGCGGACATCCAGTGGGAGTCCCCCTTCGGGACCATGATGCCGGCCTACTACGCCATGTATGCCAGGGCTTACATGGCAGAGCACGGCCTGACCCTTGAGGACCTGGCAGCGGTGAGGGTCAAGGCGGCGACCTATGGCCAGATCAACCCCAAGGCCGTCTACCGCAAGGCGGTCACGATGCAGGATTTCACCGATCCCGAAAGCCGCCTGGCCGCTCCCGTGGCCTCTCCCCTCAGGGTGGGCGACTGCTGTGCCAACGCCGATGGCTCCTCCTGCGTGATCCTGGCCTCCGAGGAGCGGGCCAGGGCCGTCTGCGAAAAGCCCGTGTGGATCCTTGGGGTGGGGTCCGCGGCCGAGGCCGTGACCATGACCGGCAGGCCGGACCTTACCAAGGGGCTCAGGGTGGCAGTGGAGGCGGCCCAGAAGGCTTACAAGATGGCGGGCCTGGGCCCAAAGGAGATCGATGTGGCCGAGGTCCACGATTGCTTCACCATCGCCGAGATCATGGCCTACGAAAACCTGGGCTTCGCCAAACCGGGAGAGGGGAAGGAGCTGATCCGCTCGAAGGAGACGTACAAGGAGGGGAGCATCCCGGTGAACGTGGACGGGGGGTTGCTCTCCAAGGGCCATCCCATCGGGGCCACGGGCGGCTCGCAGGTGAGGACGATCGTGCTGCAGTTGCGGGGTGAGGCCGGGGAGATGCAGGTCCCGAAGGCCGAAATAGGGCTCGTTCACAACATCGGCGGGGTGGGCCTTTACGGCAACGTCATCATCATGGGGAGGTAAAGATGGGCAAGGAGAAGACAGAAGATACCCGCTTCAGCCGCTTCGGAGTGGTGAGCTTTACCGCCATGAGCAAGGTCAATGACTTTATCGACTACCTGGAGCAGGGAAAGCTCATGGGCACTAAGTGCAAGGGCTGCGGCAAGGCCTTCTTCCCCCCGCGGGCGGACTGTTACGCATGCCTGGGGAGCGAGATGGAATGGTTCGAGGTCAAGGGGAAGGGTAGACTGCTCTCCTTCACCAAGCTCTCCTACGCCCCGGTGGGTTTTGAGAAGGAGCTGCCCTACACCCTCGGGCTCCTCGACTTCGGTGATTACAAGGTCTTCGGGTGGGTGAGCAAGGAGATCCCCGAGGAGGAGCTCGAGGTAGGGATGGAGATGGTCCCCAAGGTGGTGAAGCTTGAGGGGGGCAACTTCATCTACGAGTTCTCCAGGGCTTGAGCCGCCTCGTAGTATATCCTCTGGTTGAACACCCGGAAGGTGAGGCGCTTCTCGTGGAGTAATTTCTCTATGGTCTTCACCAGCTCCAGCTCCCTCACCCCGAGGGTCCTGGAGAGATCCTCGAGGGTGACGGGCCTTATGGCCACAAGCTTAAGGATCTTTTCCTCCAGTCGGTCTATGATCGTCCTCCGGGAGCATCCCTTGAAATCGGTGACCACCTCTACTCCCTCACCCCACTCCTGCTGGATCTTTCTCAATTTCTCGGCCGAAAGGGCAAAGGCGTAATCTTCGGCCCCGGGGCGGGTGACGGTATTGAGGTGCACCCTCTGGGGGTTGATCTCCGAGATTACCTCCTTGAGCTTCCTTATCTCCTCGGGCTGATCGTTTATCCCCCGACAGAAGAGGACCTCGAGCCAGACCTCTCCCCTGAACTCCCTCCGGAAGTCCCTTATCCCCTCGATGATCCGCTCGAGGGAGAGGGCAGGGTGGGGGCGGTTTATCGTCTCGAACACAGCGGGGGTGACAGCGTCAAGGGAGGGGAGCACCAGGTCCGCTTCCTTGAGCTCCTCCCTCACCTCCTCCATAAACAGGAGAGAACCGTTGGTTATCACCGCCAGGGGGATCTCGGTCATCCCCTTTATGCCCTTTATGATCTCTCCCAGCCGCTCGTTGAGGGTGGGCTCCCCGGATCCCGATATGGTGACATAGTCGATTTCCCCTGCCCATTCTTCGAGGGCTTCCCTGACATCGGCGAGGATCGATTCTGCGGGCAGGTATTCCTTTCGCTCGATCGTATGGAGGGTGGTCCTTCCGATCTGGCAATAGATGCAGTTGTAAGAACAGACCTTTTTGGGGACGAGATCTACCCCGAGGGACAGACCGAGACGCCTCGACGGGACGGGTCCGTATATGTACTTCATCGCTCCTCCTCCAAGAACTGACCTATCAGCTTCCGGTGAGAGAAAAAGGCCACTTCTGGCATCTCCTCCTTCGGGAAATATTTTACCTCCTCTGCGTCATCTCCGGCCCTGAGGACTCCCCCATCGGCAGCGACGTGATAGCCCAGTATGATGAGAGGGCCGTAAAAGGGGCTCTTCTCCGTCACCACCCCCACGAGCCTGACCACCTTTCCCCTTATCCCCGTCTCCTCTTCCAGCTCCCTCAGGACCCCCTCTTCAGGGGTCTCTTCCGCCTCGATGAAGCCCCCGGGCAGGCTCCACCTCCCCCGTGCCGGCTCCTTCGCCCGTTTCACCAGGAGGATCTCTTCCTTCGGGTTCATGAGGAGGGCAGCGGTGGCGGGGAGGGGGTTCTGATAATGGACGATCCGGCAACGGGGGCAATAGGCCCTTTCCCTCTCCCCCCTCTTTATCCTTTTCAGCCTCGAACCGCAGTATGGGCAGAAGAGTTTCTCCCTCACCTTCTGCCGAACTCCTCCCAGTAAAGGAAATCCTTAACCTCCTTCCTCGGAGGGGCCTTGGGGATGGAGGCAGGGTAGCCGATGGGGAGGATGGCCACCACTTCCCTGTCAGGGGGGACACCGAGCAGGGAGGCGGCCTTCCCGGCATCGAAATACCCTATGATCACCGTTCCCAATCCTCGGGAATGGGCGTAGAGGCAGAGGTTCTCCACCGCTAAAGCCACATCGAA